>NZ_BAAGQN010000022.1:0-76931 GCF_054783455.1 Simplicispira piscis | reverse complement strand
CGCCGGACTGCGCCATTGGGCCATCAGCCGGTCCCATTGGGCGCGTGCCGTCGTCAAGTGGCGCTCCTTGACATGGCCGTAGCCCCGGATGTGTTCGGGAATCTGCGCAATCTCCACCGCCAGGCTCAGGCGCTCAGGCGCCAAGCCGGCGATCAGCTCCTCAATGCATTCGCGGTACTGCACGATCAATGCGCGCTCCATGCGGCGCTCTTCGGTTTTACCGAAGACGTCGAGCGCACTGCCCCGCAGCCCCTTCAGGCGTGACAGCATCCCCAGGGCCTTGCGCATCCAGGGGCCAAACGACTGCTTGACCAACTCGCCCTTGTCATTGCGCTTGGCCAGCAGGGGTGGCGCCATGTGGTGAACAATCTTGTAGTCGCCCTCGAACATGCTGGCAATGCGGTCGGTGAACGCCTTGTCGGTGTGCAGGCGCGCCACTTCGTACTCGTCCTTGTACGCCATGAGTTTGAAAAGATACTTGCCCACGGCTTCGGTCAGGCGCGTTCCCGTGCCCAGCCGCGACTCGGCGGCCCGCACCTTTTCGACAAAGGTCTGGTATTGCGCTGCGTAAGCCGCACTCTGGTAACCGGTAAGGAATTCGACGCGCTGCGACACCACTTCCGCCAGCGTGGGCTTCTTGACGAAGGCAATCACCTGCGCTGCCTGGAACAAAGACTGCACCGCCGCCAGATCATGCGCGCAGCGGCGACCCCATTCAAAGGCGGCCTTGTTGTTCTCCACCTGCACACCATTGAGTTCCATGGCGCGCATCAGTGCGCTCAGCGACAGCGGCACCCGGCCTTTTTGCCAGGCAAAGCCCAGCAGCAAGGGATTGGTGTAAATGCTGTCGCCCAGCAGCTGCATAGCGACCTGTTCGGCGTCAAAGCGCCCCACCAGGGCCTCGCCCACAGCGGCCACCACAGCACTCTCGCAATTGCCGCCCGGGAACTGCCAGTCGGGGTTGGTGACGAACGCCGCCGTGGGCGTGCCATGGGTGTTGAGTGCCACAAAGGTACGGCCCGGCTGCATGACGGCCAGGGTGTACTTGTGGGCCGCCACGATAGCGTCGCAGCCGATCACCAGGTCGGCCTTGGCGGTATCTACCTTGGTGGTGAAGATCGCATCCGGGGTATTGGCGATCTGGATATGGCTCCAGGTGGCGCCGCCCTTTTGCGCCAGGCCACCCGCATCCTGCGTGACCACACCCTTGCCGTCCAGGTGCGCGGCCATGCCCAGCAATGAGCCAATGGTGATGACGCCCGTGCCGCCCACGCCGCCCACCACAATACCCCAGGCGCTGTCGGCCTGCGGCAGCACCGGTTCGGGCAGCGGCGGCAGGCTGGAGAGGTCTCCCTTCTTCTCCTTTTTGGGTTTCTTGAGCTTGCCGCCTTCGATGGTGACAAAGCTGGGGCAAAAACCGTTGACGCACGAGTAGTCCTTGTTGCAAGTGCTCTGGTTGATGCGCCGCTTGCGGCCGAACGGGGTTTCCACCGGCTCCACGCTCAGGCAGTTTGATTTCACCGAGCAATCGCCACAGCCCTCGCACACGGCTTCGTTGATGACCACCGTTTTGTCGGGCGTGGCGAGCAAACCGCGCTTGCGGCGGCGGCGTTTTTCGGTGGCGCAGGTCTGGTCGTAGATCAGCACGCTGCAGCCCTTGATCTCGCGCAGTTCGCGCTGGATACGGTCCAGCTCGTCGCGGTGGTGCACCGTGACACCGTCGGCCAGCGCCACGCCCGCGTATTTCTGCGGCTCGTCGGTGACGATGACGATTTTGACGGCGCCTTCGGATTTGACGCTGTGCATGATCTGCAGCACCGAGTGCCCCTCAGGCCGCTCGCCCACCTGCTGGCCACCGGTCATGGCCACGGCGTCGTTGTACAAAATTTTGTAGGTGATGTTCACCCCAGCAGCAATGCTCTGACGAATTGCCAACAGGCCGCTATGGAAGTACGTGCCATCGCCCAGGTTGGCAAACACATGCGCGTCCTTGGTGAACGGCGCCTGCCCCACCCAGGTCACACCCTCGCCGCCCATTTGCGTGAAGGTGCTGGTACTGCGGTCCATCCACACCGTCATATAGTGGCAGCCAATGCCGGCCACGGCGCGCGAGCCTTCGGGTACGCGGGTGCTGGTGTTGTGCGGGCAACCGCTGCAAAACCAGGGTGCGCGCTCACCGGTGTCTGCCTTCAGCTCGGTCATGGCGCGCTCGCGTGCGTCGATGGTGGCGATGCGCGACTCCATCCGGGCCACGATGTCGTCGGACACGCCCAGCTTCTTCAGCCGCTTGGCAATCGCCTTGGCAATGATGGCGGGCGTCAGGTCTGCCTTGGCGCGCAGCAACCAGTTCTGGCTGGGGTTGGGCATGGACCATTCGCCACACTGGCCGTTCTCACCCTCGGCCTCGTCGAACTTGCCCAACACGTTGGGACGCACATCGGCGCGCCAGTTGTACAGCTCTTCCTTGAGCTGGTATTCAATGACCTGGCGTTTTTCTTCCACCACCAGAATTTCCTGCAGGCCCTGGGCAAAGTCGCGCGTGATAGTGGCTTCGAGCGGCCACACCACGTTGACCTTGTGCACACGGATGCCCAGGCTGCGGCAGGTGTCGTCATCAAGGCCCAGGTCGACCAGCGCCTGGCGCGTGTCGTTGTAGGCCTTGCCGCTGGCGATGATGCCGAAGCGGTCATGCGGGCCTTCGATGACGTTGTAGTTGAGCTTGTTGGCACGCACGTAGGCCAGGGCCGCGTACCACTTGTAATCCATCAGGCGCGCTTCCTGCTCCAGCGGGGCATCGGGCCAGCGGATGTGGAGGCCGCCCGGGGGCATGGCGAAGTCTTCGGGCAGGACGATCTGCACGCGGTCGGGGTCCACCGAGATGCTGCTGGACGACTCCACCACCTCCTGGATGGTCTTCATGCCCGACCACACGCCCGAGAAGCGGCTCATGGCGAAGGCGTGCAGGCCCATGTCGAGGATGTCCTGCACATTGCTCGGGAAGAACACCGGCGTGCCGCAGGCCTTGAAGATGTGGTCGCTCTGGTGTGGCGCCGTGCTGCTCTTGCTGATATGGTCGTCGCCGGCGATGGCGATCACGCCGCCATGCTTGGCCGTGCCGGCCATGTTGGCGTGCTTGAACACGTCGGAGCAGCGGTCCACGCCAGGACCTTTGCCGTACCAGATGCCGAAGACGCCGTCGTACTTTTTGCTTTGTGGGTACAGGTCGAGCTGCTGCGTGCCCCAGACGGCCGTGGCACCCAGCTCCTCGTTCACGCCGGGCTGGAAGACGATGTGGTTCTCGGCCAGGTGCTTCTTGGCGGCCCACAAGGCCTGGTCGTAGGTGCCCAGCGGGCTGCCGCGGTAGCCGCTGATGAAACCGCCCGTGTTCAGGCCTGCCGCGGCGTCGCGCTGGCGCTGCAGCATGGGCAGACGCACCAGGGCCTGCACGCCGCTCATGAAAGCACGGCCTTCGCCCAGGGTGTATTTGTCGTCGAGCGTGACGGTTTCCAGGGCTTTGCGGATGTGTTCAGGCAGTGGAGCGTTCACAGTGCACCCCCTTCGCAAGCACACTCGACGCCAAATACACTGCGCCCGGCTGCGCCGCTCGCTGCGTAGTTGTGGCGCAACCCGCGTTGCGGGTTGTCGTCGAGCGTGACGGTTTCCAGGGCTTTGCGGATGTGCTCGGGCAAAGGGGCGTTCATGGCGTTGTCTCCAGTGGCATTTTTGGTATTCCGCACCTTGTGGGGCGGTGGCGGGGCAGGTCCTGGCGCCCGGTTAGGGAGGCCGCTCTAGTGTGCAGAGGAGTGTATGTCCCCAGCGCTGATATGTCTTTGCGTTCTATGCCGCATTCAAGCTACTCTTAGAAAGAATCTTTCCTTTCAAGGCCATAAATTGAATACTTTGGACAAATTCGACCTTGCCATCCTCGGCGAACTGCAAAAAGAGGCGCGCCTGACGAATGCGGAACTGGCCCAGCGTATCGGCCTGTCGGCGGCCCCGTGCTGGCGCCGCGTGCGCGCGCTGGAAGAAGAAGGCTTCATCAAAGGCTACCGCGCCGAAATCGACCGCCACAAGATTGGCCTGGGCGTACTGGCCTTTGTGCGCCTGGACGCGGATCGCAATACCGGCGGCCTGACGCGGTCGATGGAAGACGCGATCCGCCAGATCCCCGAGGTGGTGTCCTGCCACTACATCAGTGGCACGGGCACGTTCGAGCTGCAGGTGGTGGCGCGCGACCTCGACAGCTTTTCGCAGTTTGCGCGCGACGTACTTTTGCACCTGCCGAATGTGAAAGACATGCACACCAGCTTTTCGCTGGGCGAGGTGAAGGCCAGCAGCGCGTTGCCGCTCACCCACCTGACCAAAGCAGCAACCTGAAAACTCTCTTTTTAATAGCTGTTCACGCTTACTGCATAAGCGTTAGAGGCCATTTTTACTCAAACTACCGTGGCCAGAGCGCCCACAGCCGCAGACCTTGTTTGAGGCGCCCGGCGAGTTCGCCCGCCTCAGTGCCCCAGCCGGTGAAGTAGTCGGCCCGTACCGCCCCCAGGATGGCGCTACCCGTGTCCTGCGCCAGCACCAGCCGGTTCAATTGCACCTGCGGGCCGCTCGAAGCCAGCCACACTGGCGTGCCATACGGAATGCTCAGACGGTCCACCGCGATGGATCGGCCCGGCGTCAGCGCCACGCCCTGCGCACCACGCGGGCCAAAACCGGCATCCAGCGCGTCCAGCGGTTCCTCCTTAAAAAACACATAGCGCGGGTTGCTCCACAGCAGCTCGTTCACCCGCTGCGGGTTGGCGGCGATCCAGGCCTTGATGCCCGGCCAGGTCGCGTCGCGCGTGAGGCCCTGGTCCAGCAGCCAGCGGCCCACGCTCTGGTACGGCTGATCGTTGGTCCCCGCAAAGGCCACGCGCACCAGGCGCACCGAGCCATCGGCTTCGGTGATGCGCAGGCGGCCCGAACCCTGGATATGCAACACCATGGCGTCCACCGGATCGTTCAACCAGGCAATGGCCCGACCCGCCAACGCCGCCTGGACCTCGGGCAGGGTGTCGATTTGCTGGCGCGTGTACCAGGGCTTGCGCGCACCATAGCTGGCAGGCAGCCGGTACAGCGGCACGGCAAAGCCGTTGCCGGGCTGGCGTGCGGCGTCGATCAGAGGTTCGTAGTACGCGGTGAGCAGGCCGTCTGCACTGCCATCGAAAGCCTCGACCCGGTAGGGCTGCAGACGCGTCACCATCCAGGCGCGCTGCTCGTCGGGCGTCGCGATACTGAGCCGGCGCACGTCACCGCACAAGGCGGTGAACGGTGGTGCGGGCCGCTCGCAACCCTTGATCCAGGCGTTCCAGGCCTCGTGCAGCGCGTCCTCGGAAAACCCGGGCAACTCTGCCCAGCGCACCGGTATCCAGCGGCTTTTGGGCTGCGCCAAAGGCGGCGGCAGCGGGCCGGTATCGCCGGGCCAGGCCGTACCTGCGGGGACTGTGGGCCGGGGTGCACTGCCCATATCGCCCGGCATTGGGGCCGGTGGCGTGGAACAGGCAGCCAGCGTTCCTACAATCAAGGCTGTTGCGGCAAAGCGTAGGAGTGCGAATTTCATGGGTCTGATTTTGCTTGAAGCGCTGTTGGCGTTGGCGGCGTTGGTGCTGATCGTCTGGTGGACCATGTTTTCGGGGCGCAAGGGTGGCGAAATCAAGCCCCCCCAGGACGACGAGACAACGCAACCGCCCCCGTAACCCCCCGGCGGGAGGGCCCTGCTTGCGGCGCTGTCCTACAAGGCTTTGTCTTGTCCACCGATACGGGGCAGGCCATCCCTTACAGACAATCCAGTGCAAGAGTCCAGACGCGATTCAGGGGCTACCCGGTTGCACTGACCGCCCATTCTCAAGGAGTATTTTGATGCGTAAACACCTCGTTCTGGGTGCTGCAGCTGCGGCACTGCTGATTTCTGGCTGCGCCAACATGGACATGACCGACACCCAGCGACGCACCGCCACCGGCGCAGGCATCGGCGCGCTGGCCGGCGCGGTGATTGGCTCCGCCACCGGTGGCCACGCGGGTACGGGTGCCGTGGTCGGCGCGGGCGTGGGTGCGCTGGGCACCTACATCTGGTCACAGAACATGGAAAGACAAAAGCGCGAGATGGAACAAGCGACGCAGGGCACCGGTATTGGCGTGACGCAGACGGCAGACAACCAGCTCAAGCTGGACATCCCCAGTGATATCTCGTTCGACACTGGCCGCGCCGAAATCAAGGGCAACTTTGCCCCGGTGCTGGACCGCTTTGCCGCCAGCCTGCGCGACAACCAGAACACCGATGTGCAAATCGTCGGGCACACCGACAGCACCGGCAGCGACGCCATCAACAACCCATTGTCGGTCGACCGCGCCACGAGCACACGCAACTACCTCACCGCACGCGGCGTGAGCGGTTCGCGCATCGAGATTGAAGGCCGCGGCTCGTACCAGCCCATCGCTTCCAACAACACGGCTGAAGGGCGCGCACGCAACCGCCGCGTGGAAATTTTTGTCGGCGAACGCCCGCGTTAAATCAGCGCCAGTGGCCACGTGCCGCTGAAACCACCACAATGCAGCCCCGACGCCAACGCCCGGGGCTGCATTTTTTTTCAGCCAACGTTGACGGCCCCCACGCACTTGACGCAAGGGCTCACAGCACGCGATGGGTCAGCGCCGGCAACTGCGTGCGCACTTGTTGCAGGCGCTGCGCATCGAGCCAACCGTCCACTATGCCCTCCCCCTGCGGCAGCACACCCAGCACCTCGCCCCAAGGGTCTACCAACATGCTGTGGCCCCAGGTGCGCCGCCCGGTCTCGTGCGGTCCTCCCTGGGCCGGGGCCAGCACATAAGCCTGGTTTTCGACCGCGCGGGCGCGCAGCAGCAACTCCCAATGCGCCTGGCCAGTACTGACAGTGAAGGCACTGGGAACAAGCAACAGGTCGGCACCGGCCTGCGCATGCTGGCGGTACAGCTCGGGAAAACGCAGGTCGTAGCACACGCTCAGGCCCACGCACCAGGTGCGCCCGCTGCGGCTGCGCAGATGGAATTGCACGGGCGTGTCTCCGGCCTCGATAACGCTGCCTTCGTCGTAATGTTCCTGCCCGTTGTCATAGCGAAACAAATGGATCTTGTCGTAGCGCGCCACACAATCACCCTGGGGCGAATAAACCAGCACCGTATTGCGCACCTTGTGCGGGGCGGCGCAGGCCATGGGCAACGTGCCGCCCACGATCCACAAACCCAGCTCGCGCGCAGCCTGCGCCAGGAAGGCCTGCACCGCGCCCTGGCCCGGGGTTTCGCGCAGCGCCAGCTTGTCGGTGTCGCGCGCGCCCACGGCGCAAAAGTATTCGGGCAACACGGCCAGTTCAACACCGGACGCAGCGGCCTGTTCCAGCAATTGCCGGGCCGTATTCAAATTGTCGTCCCGCCGGGGGCCGGAGACCATTTGCAGGGCAGCGACTTTCATGGGGGGTCTCCTGGGAGTTGGGGTGCGCGGGCCGGTGCTGATTGCGGCGCACTGGCCGCCGCCGCAGGTGCTGCTGCTGCTGCTGGCGCGACTGTGGCGGCGCGGCTGCGGCGGGGGATGCGGGTCACCTGCGGGTCAGCCCAAGTGCCATCCACGCGAAACTCCTGCGTGGCAGCCTCGATGAGCGGACCGCGCAGGAAGACCTGGGCCAAGAAACTTCCCAGGCCGATCACGGGGTTGATGGCTGTGGCCACGAGAGAGGCTGTCATGGCATTGATCTCGGGCACCACCACCACGTGCAATTCCTGGGTTTCGCGGGCGATGTCGGCTCGGCCTTCCATCAGCACCGCGGCATTCACGCCCTTCATCTGCAGATTGTTGGTGGTGGCAACGCCCTGCTCGATACGCAAGTCGCCGCGCACGAAATCGAAAGCAAAGCCTTCGCTGAAGACATCGCGGAAATCCAGTGTGAGTCGCCGCGGCAACGATTGCAGGCTGAGCACACCCAGCAGCTTGGCCAGGCCCGGGTCGGCCTTGAGAAACTGCCCCGCTTCAATGTTGAGATTGATCTGCCCCGTCATCGAGGCATAGTCAGGATTGATGGGCGCACCGCGCCAGGCCACCTGCCCCTCCATGCGCCCTTTGCCACGGCGCACCACATCGGCCATGCCAAAACGCCCGAGCAATGTGCCCGAATCCTGGATGTCGAGACGAAAATTGAGCACCGTGCGCCGCTGCGCCTCCGGGGGCGCAGCGGCCGTGGCCTGGAGCGCAGCCCAGTTGCCATTGGCCGTAAACACCGCCTCGGGGGTGAGCAGGTTGAACTTGCCCAGCCGCCACTCACGCTGCGATCCATCCAGCACGCGGTTCTGCGCCTCGATCTCCAGACGCCCGAGCTTGCGCCCGCGCAGCTCGAAATCATCTACCGCAATGTCGAGGGAGGGCAGACTCCCGGGCTGCGCGTCCAGCAAGGCTTCGACCTGGGTGGCTGCGCTTTGCGGCACGGTCAGACGGGCCAGGCGTGCATACAGACGCCCGGCGGCGGCCTCGGGCCCGCTGGGCTGGCGGAACTCGACATAGCCATTGAGTTCCTGCGCATCCACGTTGGCACGCCAGAGCAATCCGTCACGCGATCCGCCCACCAGTACATCGTGCAAAGTACGGCCCTGCACCGTCAGCGCCCGCGCCCGCGCCGCCAGTACAGTGGGCAGGTAGTCCGGCAATGCCGAAGACACTGGCGCAGCCGTTCCCTGGGTTGGCGTGCCTGTCAGCAGGGATTGCCACAGATCGACATCAAAATCACCCAGGCGAACGTTGGCCACCACCCCCCGCTCGGGCATGGGGGCCGATTCTTGGGGTGCCAGCCCTATGGCGATGGCGCCGCGCAGCACGCGCGGAGAAGCACCGGCCAGGTCGCGCACATAGCTGACAGATCCCACTGCGCCCATTTCCAGCACAAGGCTGTCTTGCAAAGGCGCAGTCCGCGCGGCCACCGCGCCCGGCGCCAGAGATTCGCGCGTGAGCTGGTTCTCGAAGCGCACCGGCATGGCGCTGTCCGCAGGCTTGCCCAGGGGCGCCGGCAGGGCCAGGGCCAGGCCCTGCAGGGTACTGCTCACCTGCAACTCTGGCACCCCCCGGCGCAGCGCAAACTGAAAGGTATAAGGCGCACTGCCCGTGGCCTTGCGGGCCAGCTGGGCCAGAAGGCCCAGTTCCGGAGCCTGGCGCAAGCCCTCGGCCGATGCCGTGCCCTGGGCGCGCAGCTGCAAGAGTGCTTCGGACGGCGACGCCCCAGCAGGCAGCGCGCGCATGCTGCCTTCCAGGCGCACATCACCCCCGAGCGCACGGGCCTGCACGCCCGACAGAGTGAACCCGGTTTCGCTGAACTGCACGGTACCCCGGGCGCGTGACAGCGCAGGGGTATCGGGCGTGATGCGCACCTCATTGCCCGCCAGTTGCAGGCTGCCCTGCACCCGCGACTTGTGGAGTTCACTGATGGGCAGGCTCAAGCGCAAGCGCAGGTCGGCGGCACCAGCGCCGCTGGCCTTGTCCAGCGCATGGCCCGTCATGGCCGCCAGCGGCGACGACGCCATGAGCGCCAGCAGCTCTGGCAGAGGGCCCCGGGTATCGGCGCTCACTGCGACCACGGTGTGCGACAGGTCGGGAATCTGCGCCTCCACCTTGGTGGCCTGCAACCCGGCGCTGCCCGCAAACCGGCTGCTCGCACCCTTGACCTGCATGGACGAGCGCTCAAACACCAGCTCGCCCGACAGCTGCGTGAGCGCGGGCCAGGGCAACTCACCCGCAGGCTGCAGGCTGCGTGGCACAAAGGCATAGGTCACGTCTTGCACGCGCGCGGCAATGCGAAATTCGCCGTGCCGGGGGTCGTTGAACGGCATGTCGTGCAAATCTCCCTTGACGCGGAAATTCACCACACTGGCCTTGCCTTCCACCACCGCATCGCGCACATAGTGGCGCGCATCGGGTGGGATGGCCAAAGGCAGGTAGCGGTGTACCCGGGTGCCGTCGGCGCGGGACAAGGTGCCGCTCAAATCCAGCACCCCCGGAAAGCGCGCCCCCCCGCGAGAGCGCGCCGGATCGCTCGTGTGCCAGGTGGCTCGCGCCTCGCCCTGCGCATCGGCATTGGCAAACCGGGTATCGGTCACCTGCACGGCAAGGCGCTCACCGTCGATCTGCCAGGCCACGGCGCTGCTCAGGCGGTCCAGCGGCACCACCGGCTCTTCAAACACCCCGGGCAACACCAGCGCGCCATCGGCCACCACCAGCTTGGCCTTGCCGCCTTGCTGCGTCAGATCGAAGTCCACCGTGGCACCGCGCACGCCGATCGCGGGCGCCTGGCCTTTGACCGCTGCGTCCAGAGCCCCTGCCAGCGCCAGCCCCGACACCCGGCCGCGCGCCTGGTAGGTCTGCGGTGCGGTCGGGTCACCCTGCCATTGGGCGTTCACCGACTCCACCAGCCCCTGGGGCGCATAGGTGCGCAGCGCCTTGTGCACGGTATCGCCCAGCGGCACGCGGTCGGCGATGCGCGCCAGCGCCGCCAGGTCCAGCAAATCCGCCTGAAATTCTCCCTGCGCTTTTTGTCCCTTGCGTGCGACGCTGTGCCGCACCCGTAAATTGCCCCCCGGCCAGCGCAGACCGTCCTCGGTGGTGAACTGCAGCTTCTGCGTGAAAAACTCCACCCCGCCCGGAAGATTGCGCCCGCCCACACGACCCTGCACCATGGGCAGCACCAGCGGTTGCAGCCCTTCGCCCAGCGTGGCGTTGACATCGGCCAGCGCCACATCGGCCGCGCCCCCCACCAACTGGCCACGCTCCACATCGACCCAGCTGCGCACCGCACCGCGCCCCTGGCTGACGGTGATGCCGATGTCCGCGTGGTGGCGCAAGCGCGAAACATCCACCCGCGCAAAATGGGCATACAGCTGCCCGCTCCACTCCTGCCAGCGCCCGCCGTGCGTGGTGAGCAGTGGCTGGCGGAACAGGCCAACCACGGAGAAGCGGTCACCCCAGGCCTCGGGCGGCGTGGCGTCAATGCGCAGGCTGTGGCGCCAGTTGCCATTGCGCGCCACGATGTCCACATCGCCCAACGCCAGCTCTGGCGCACCGCGCAACTCGTCCGTCCAGCGCAGCGTGCCGCCGCGGATCAACAGTTCGGGCTGGGCAAAGAGCCAGTCGGCCGCGGCACCGCCATCGTCCGGATTGCTGTTCGACAACTCCAGCCCGGCCAACAAAATGCGACCGTCGGCCGTGCGGCGCACATCCAGTTCCGGGCGTTCGATATACAGCTGCTCGAACCCGAAGTTCCAGAGCGAGCGCGGCGACACCGCAACAACCACGCGGGGCAGTCGCAGGGCCTCGCGGCCCTCGGCGTCCAGCAGAGCGACGTTTTCCAGCTCAATGGTGGGTATCAAGCCCTCGGTGCGCGCCGAAATGGCACCCACCCGCACGGGTACCCCTAAAGCCAGGCTGGCCTGCGTCTGGATCTGCGCACGGTACTCGCCGATTCGCGGCACAATCCAACCGTGGATCGCCCCCCACGCCAGCGAGAGCACCAGACCCGCCGCCAGCAGCAAACCCAGCGACCACCGTGCAAAAACTGCCATAAATTTCAGCAGGCGCGTGGGGTGGTTGGAGGGTTCGTTCATGGCGGGCAAAGATGATGCAGGAATTATGACCCGGGGCCATGGCACGGGTTCGAAGCAACCCAGGGTTCTATGAGATGCGGCGATGCCTGCCGCACTGGCCATGCACACAGATCTGACTGACAGCACCTCCCCCGGCCTGGCGGCCCATTCACGTTTCTTCCAGCGACTGCACCGCCGCTACAGCGCCGAACTGCCGCTGCTGCCCCCAGGCCCCCCCGTGCTCACCAGCATGCAAGAGACGCTGCAGGCCTTGCGCGCAAGCGGCCACGAGCTGCCGGCGGCCCTGCGCATCCTGCGCCAGATCGTCATGGAGCGACTGGTGCGTCTGGATTGCGAGGCCCAGGCCCCCCTCGAAGACATCACCCGCGCCGTGACTGAACTGGCCGAACTGGCCCTGGACCAGGCATGCGTGCGGGCCCGCGAGGAACTCGACACCCGCCATGGCGCGCCCTGCGGGCCCGACGGACAGCCCGTGGAACTGTGGATCATCGGCATGGGCAAGCTCGGTGCGCGCGAACTCAACGTGTCGAGCGACATCGACCTCATTTACGTCTACGAGAACGAAGGCGAAACCAGCGGCACCCTCGACGGGCGCGGGCGCATTTCCAACCACGAATACTTTGCCCGTGCGGTGCGGATCATCTACAGCACCGTCGGGGACACAACCGAGCACGGCAACGTGTTCCGCATGGACCTGGCGCTGCGCCCCAACGGCAACTCGGGTCCTCCGGCGGTATCGCTGGCCGCGCTGGAGGAATACCTGCAGGTGCAGGGGCGGGAATGGGAGCGCTTTGCCTGGCTCAAGAGCCGTGTCGTGGCGCCGCGCGCCTGCATTGGCAGCCCGGCGGTGCAGGCTCTGCGCGGTGTGGTGCTGCCCTTTGTGTTCCGGCGTTACCTCGACTACAGCGTTTTCGATGCCCTGCGCGCCCTGCACCGGCAGATTCGCGACCATGCCGCCAAGCGCAGCGCGGGCCACCCCGAGCGCGCCAACGACGTCAAACTCTCGCGCGGGGGCATCCGTGAGATCGAATTCACCGTGCAGCTGCTGCAAGTGGTGCGCGGCGGGCAATTCCCGGAGCTGCGCCGCCGCCCCACCCTGGATGCCCTGGATCGGCTGGTCAACGCCGGGCTGATGCCCCGGGAGACGGCCGCCGCGCTGGCCCAGGCCTACACCTTTTTGCGGCGCGTAGAGCACCGCATCCAGTACCTGGACGACCAGCAAACCCATATCCTGCCCACGCGCGACGACGACCTGGCCTGGATCGCCCAGACCATGGGCTACCCCGACTGTTGCAGTTTTCTCTGCCAGCTTGACACTCACCGCGAACTGGTGGCCCAGGAGTTCGACACCCTGCTCGGCGGCAACGAGAAAAAGCAATGCCACAGCGGAGGCTGCGGCAAGAAGGGAGGCGCCACCCCTCCGGACCTGGAAGCCTTGCTCGAACAGCTCCCCGAAACCTTGCGCGAGCGTGTCGCCGAGTGGCGCACCCACCCGCGCGTGATCGCCCTGCGGGACGAAGCCCGCTTGCGCCTGTTGCGCCTGGTGCAACGCACGGCGCAATGGGTGAAGGAAGGCCGCGCCAGCGAAGAAGCCGCGGTACGCCTGGTGAACTGGCTTGAGCCGCTGCTGCGCCGCGAAAGCTATCTGTCACTGCTGCTCGAACGCCCTGCGGTGCACGAACAACTTTTGCACCTGCTCGGCGCTGCCCGCTGGCCCGCTCGCTACCTGCTGCAGCACCCGGGTGTGATCGATGAACTCGCGGGCAGCCCATTGCTGTCCGAGCGCTTTGTCGCCGCTGACTTTGAGCGCGACCTTGCCCTGCGCCTGTCCTCACTGCGCTCCACCCAGGAAGATGACGACGAAACCCTGCTCAATTTGCTGCGCCGGGCCCACCACGCCGAGACCTTTCGCACCCTGGCCCGCGATGTGGAGGGCCGCATCACCGTCGAACAGGTGGCCGACGACCTGAGCGCGCTGGCCGACAGCGTGCTGCGTGTCACCGCGCAGTGGTGCTGGAGCCGCCTGCGCAACCGGCACCGCGAAACACCGCAGTTCGGCATCATTGCCTACGGCAAGCTCGGCGGCAAAGAGCTGGGCTACGGCAGCGACCTGGACATCGTGTTCGTATTCGACGACGACGACGAGCGCGCCCCCGAGATCTACGCGGCTTTCGTGCGCAAGCTCATCAACTGGCTCACCGTCAAAACGGGCGAAGGCGACCTGTTCGAGATCGACACCCAGCTCCGCCCCAACGGCAACTCGGGCCTGCTGGTCACCAGCTTCGAGGCCTACGCCAACTACCAGCAGCAGCGCGGCAGCAACACCGCCTGGACCTGGGAACACCAGGCCATGACGCGGGCGCGCTTCGTGCTAGACAGCCGCGAACCAACCCCCAGTGCGCAGAGTGCCACCACGGCAACCTCCCTGCGTGCACGTTTCGATGCCGTGCGCGAGGCCGTCATCACCGCCCCGCGTGACCCGGTGGCGCTGCGCCTGGAAATCCAGTCCATGCGCGAGCGAGTGCGCGCCGCCCACCCGGCAGCAACAGGCCAGTTCGACATCAAGCACAGCCCCGGCGGCATGGTCGATGCTGAATTTGCCCTGCAGTACCTGGTGCTCTCGCAGTCGGGCGCGCACCCGGAGCTGGTGGAAAACCTGGGTAATATCGCCCTGCTGCAGCGCGCCGAAGCCGCGGGCCTGCTGCCTCCTGGCGTGGGTCAGGCGGCGGCCAGCGCCTACCGCGAACTGCGCCGCGTGCAACACCGCGCCCGACTGGACGAAGCACCGACCCAGTTCCCCCTGTCCGAGTTGGAGACCGAACGTGCTGCCGTGCTGGCCTTGTGGAACAGCGTTTTTACCGATCCAGCGCACTGAATCCCGCTCCAGGCAGAGCCCCCTTGATTCACCTGTGGGCCGAGCAACGGACCGGCTGGCCCGCACCACCGCACTGAAAGCCACCCCATGACCTCCCTGCTCCGCTGCCTGGCGGCCAGCGCCGCGCTGGCCCTGACCGCCTGCGCCACCCCCGCACCACCCACGCTGGCGCCCCCACCCGTGCCGAACGCCTGGCAGGCACCCCTGCCACACCAAGGGTCGCTCAAATCCCTGGCGCAATGGTGGACCCGGCTGAACGACCCTCTGCTGGTCGAACTGATCGACGCAGCCCAGGCCATCAGCCCGGGAATTGCACAGGCGCAGTCACGCGTGGCCCAGGCCCGTGCCAGCCAGGCCACCAGCCGTGCGGCACTGGGCCCTGTGCTGGACGGTCAGGCCCAGGCCAGCCGGGGTTTCAACGAGCAACTGGCCACCCTCGCCACCACGGCCCAGGCGGGGCTGCAGGCGAGCTGGGAGATCGACCTGTTCGGCGCCAACGCCGCTGCCCAATCTGCGGCCGACCAGCGCTTGGCCGGTGCGCAGGCGCTGTGGCATGAGGCCCGCGTGAGTGTGGCAGCCGAGGTGGCGCAGCAGATGAGCAGCCTGCGCACCTGCCTGGCGCAGTGGCAGCTGGCCGAGCGCGACGCCCATTCGCGCCGCGAGACCGCGCGCTTGAGTTCGCTGAGCGAGCGTGCCGGTTTCACCGCACCCGCCACGGCAGCACTGGCCCACGCCAGCGCAGCCGATGGCACCGCCCGTGCAGCGCAGCAACGCATGCAATGCGATGTGGATACCAAAACCCTGGCGGCCCTCACCGGCTGGGACGAGCCTGCTCTGCGCAACCGCCTGCAGGCTGCGCCGCCCCCCGCAGCGCCTGACGGGCTGTTTGCCATTGCCACCGTGCCCGCCGAGATACTGGCCCAGCGCCCGGACGTGTACAACGCCGAGCGCGAAGTGGCCGCCGCCCATGCCGACATTGACCAGGCGCAGGCGCAGCGCTACCCGCGCCTTTCACTCAGCGGCACCGTGGGCGCAGCCTGGGTGCGCACTGGCGGCGTGACGACCGACCTGAGCACCTGGTCCATCGGGCCGCTGGCGCTCAGCGTGCCGCTGCTCGACGGGGGCCGCCGCGCCGCACAGGTCGATGCCGCGCAGGCCCGCTACACCGAAGCCGCCGCCCTGTACCACGCCCGCGTGCGCCAGGCGGTGAGCGAGGTGGAGCAGGCCCTGGTGCGCCTGCAAGCTACCGCAGAGCGCAACGCCAGCGCACGCACGGCGGCCGATGGCTACCGCACATCGCTCGAAGCCACCGCCTCGCGCTGGCGTGCGGGCCTGGCCAGTCTGGTAGAACTCGAAGACGCACGCCGTACGGCCCTGGCCGCAGAAAGCGCGCTGCTCGCCCTGCAGCACGAGCGCCAGCTGGCCTGGATTGCGATGTACCGCGCTGCGGGCGGTGGCTGGGACGGCCCCACCGCACACGCTGCCAGCGCCAGCATGCACTGACCACCCTGATTTCACCCCTGGATGACCGGAGCTTTTCCATGCCCGCACTGAAACCGTTTCCCGCCTCCCTGGCCCTGGCAGCCGTCCTCGTTCTGGGCTGCACCGCTGCACTGCTGTACACCGGCACATCGCGCGCTGCCGACGAGGCCCCCGCGACCGCAGCGCGCCCGGCGCTCACGGTCAGCACTGCGCAACCCCAGCGCGGCGCCGTGCCGCTGCGCCTGGCCGCCAATGGCAACGTGGCCGCATGGCAGGAAGCCAGCATTGGCGCCCAGAGCAATGGCCTGCGCCTGGATGCGGTGCTGGTGAACGTGGGCGACGTGGTCAAGGCGGGCCAGGTGCTCGCCCGCTTCTCGCCCGAGGTCGTGCAGGCCGAGCTCGCCCAGGCGCGCGCCAGCCTGCTCGAAGCCCAGGCCGTGGCCGCTGAAGCCGCCGCCAATGCCGAACGCGCCCGGTCGCTGCAGGCCACGGGCGCACTGAGCCAGCAGCAGATCCAGCAATTCACCACGGCCGGCCAAACCGCCCAGGCCCGCGTAGAAGCTGCGCGCGCCCTGCTGCAGACGCAGCAACTGCGCCTGCAGCACACCCAGGTGCGCGCACCCGACAGTGGCGTCATCTCGGCCCGCACTGCCACCGTAGGAGCAGTCGTGGGCGCGGGCACCGAGTTGTTCCGCATGGTGCGCCAGGGCCGCCTGGAATGGCGTGCCGAAGTGACCTCCAACGAGCTGGCGCGCATCCAGCCCGGAACCAAAGCGCGCGTCACGGGGGCCAGCGGCGCAACGACCGAAGGCACGGTGCGCATGGTGGCGCCCACCGTGGACCCGCAGACGCGCAATGCGCTGGTCTATGTGGACCTGCCTGCCAAAACGGATTTCCGCGCCGGCATGTTTGCCCGCGGCGAATTTGCGCTGGGCAGCACCGATGCGCTCACCATCCCCCAGGAAGCCCTGGTGGTGCGCGACGGCTTCTCCTACGTCTTCGTGCTGGGGCCACAGCAGCGCGTGCAACAACGCAAGGTGCAAACCGGCCGCCGTATCGCCGACCGGGTGGAGATTCTTTCGGGTCTGGAGGCCGACGCCTCCATCGCGGTGCGTGGCGCCGGTTTCCTCAATGACGGTGACCTGGTGCGCGTGTCCCCTGCGCCTGCGGCCACATCCGGTCTTGAAAAATTTAAAGAAAATAGGGCTCTAGCGCTTACCAGCAAAGCGCAAGCAGCTCTTATTTGAGGAGCATTCTCCATGAATGTTTCAACCTGGTCGATCAAGAACCCCATCCCGGCGCTGATGCTGTTTGTGCTGCTGACCTTTGGCGGCCTGCTGTCCTTCAACGCCATGAAGGTGCAGAACTTTCCCGACATCGACTTGCCCACCATCTCCGTCACCGTGGCGCTGCCCGGGGCAGCGCCCGCGCAGTTGGAGAACGATGTGGCGCGCAAGATCGAGAACAGCATCGCCACGCTGCAGGGTCTCAAGCACATCTACACCAAGGTGCAGGACGGCGGCGCCACCATCACTGCCGAGTTCCGCCTGGAAAAACCCACGCAAGAGGCGCTGGACGACGTGCGCTCGGCCGTGGCGCGCGTGCGCGGCGACCTGCCGGGCGACGTGCGCGACCCCATCGTGACCAAGATGGACCTGGCAGCCCAGCCGGTGCTGGCCTTCACCATCGCATCGCCGCGCATGGGCGACGAGGCCCTGTCCTGGTTCGTCGATAACGACGTGGCGAAGAAGCTGCTGACCGTGCGCGGCGTGGGCGCAGTCAGCCGCGTGGGCGGCGTGGACCGGCAGGTGCATGTGGCCCTGGACCCGCTGCGCCTGCAGGCGCTGTCGGCCACGGCGGCCGACATTTCGCGCCAATTGCGCCAGGTACAGCAGGAAAGCGCCGGCGGGCGCACCGACCTGGGCGGCAGCGAGCAACCCGTGCGCACCCTGGCCACGGTGCAGTCGGCGCAGGAGCTGGCCAGCCTGTCACTGCCCCTGTCCGACGGGCGGCGCTTGCGCCTGGACCAGGTGGCCACCATCACCGATACCATTGCCGAACCTCGTGCCCTGGCGCTGCTCGACGGCAAGCCGGTGGTGGGTTTCGAGGTGGCCCGCAGCAAGGGCGCCAGCGAGGTGGAAGTGGGCGCCGCCGTACAGGCCGCGCTGCTGGAGCTGCGCGCACAGCACCCGGGCCTGGAGATCACCGAGGCCTTCAACTTCGTCACCCCGGTGCAGGAGGAATACGACGGCTCCATGCACCTGCTCTACGAAGGTGCGCTGCTGGCGGTGCTGGTGGTGTGGCTGTTTCTGCGCGACTGGCGCGCCACCTTTGTCTCAGCGGTGGCGCTGCCGCTGTCGGTCATTCCAGCCTTCATCGGCATGTACCTGCTGGGCTTCTCCATCAACGTGATCACTTTGCTGGCGCTGTCACTGGTGGTGGGCATTCTGGTGGACGACGCCATCGTCGAGGTGGAGAACATCGTGCGCCACCTGCGCATGGGCAAGTCGCCCTACCAGGCCGCCATGGAAGCGGCCGATGAGATCGGCCTGGCCGTGGTTGCCACCACCTTCACGCTGATCGCGGTGTTTCTGCCCACCGCCTTCATGAGCGGGATCGCAGGCAAGTTCTTCAAGCAGTTCGGCTGGACAGCCGCGCTCGCCGTGTTTGCCAGCCTGGTGGTGGCGCGCGTGCTCACACCCATGATGGCGGCCTACATCCTCAAGCCCATCGTGGGCGAACACAAAGACCCGCGCTGGATGGGCGTGTACCTGCGCTGGGCCTCGTGGTGCGTGCGCCACCGCTGGCTCACCTACGGGGCCACGCTGGCCTTCTTCATCGGCTCGCTGGCCCTCATTCCGCTGCTGCCCAAGGGTTTTATTCCGCCCGACGACAACTCGCAAACCCAGGTGTACCTGGAGCTGCCCCCCGGCGCCACGCTGGCACAGACACGCGCCGTCTCCGAAGATGCACGCCAGCGCCTCATGCAGGTGGCACACATCCAAAGCATCTACACCACCATCGGCGGCGGCTCGGCCGGCGGCGACCCGTTCGCGCCCAGCGGCTCGGCCGAAACGCGCAAGGCCACGCTCACCATCCGATTGGCCGAACGCGGCGTGCGGCCCCGCAAGCAGGGCATCGAACAGAACATCCGCACAGCACTGGAGACCTTGCCTGGCGTGCGCTACAAGGTCGGCCTGGGCGGTTCGGGCGAAAAATACATCCTGGTGCTCACCGGCGATGACCCCCAAACCCTGACCAGCGCCGCCCTGGCCGTCGAAAAAGACCTGCGCACCATCCCCGGCCTGGGCAGCATCTCGTCCACGGCCAGCCTGGTGCGCTCGGAGATCGCCGTGCGCCCCGACTTTGCCCGCGCCGCCGACCTGGGCGTCACCAGCAGCGCCATCGCAGAGACCCTGCGCATCGCCACCGTGGGCGACTACGATGTGGCGCTGCCCAAGCTCAACCTCGCATCGCGGCAGATTCCCATTGTGGTCAAGCTGCAGGACGGCGCCCGCCAGGATCTGGCGCTGCTCGAACGCCTGACCGTGCCGGGCAGCAAGGGCCCGGTCATGCTGGGCCAGGTGGCGCAGCTTGAATTCAGCGGCGGCCCCGCCGTGGTGGACCGCTACGACCGCGCGCGCAACGTCAACTTCGAAATCGAACTGTCAGGCCAGCCCCTGGGTGATGTCACGCAAGCCGTGGAGGCCTTGCCATCGCTGCGCAACCTGCCCCCGGGCGTGCGCCAGGCGACGGTGGGCGATGCCGAGGTGATGGGCGAACTGTTCGCCAGCTTTGGCCTGGCCATGCTCACGGGCGTGCTGTGCATCTACATCGTGCTGGTGCTGTTGTTCAAGGACTTCCTGCACCCGTTCACCATCCTGGCGGCACTGCCGCTGTCGCTGGGCGGCGCGTTCGTGGGCCTTTTGATTGCGCAAAAGAGCTTCTCGATGCCCTCGCTCATCGGGCTGATCATGCTCATGGGCATTGCCACCAAGAACTCCATCCTGCTGGTCGAGTACGCCATCCTGGCGCGGCGCGAGCACGGGCTCACGCGGTTCGAGGCGCTCATGGACGCCTGCCATAAGCGCGCCCGGCCCATCATCATGACCACGCTGGCCATGGGCGCGGGCATGCTGCCTATCGCCCTGGGCATTGGCACGGCCGACCCGAGCTTTCGCTCGCCCATGGCGGTGGCGGTGATTGGGGGCCTGATCACCTCCACCTTCCTGAGCCTGCTGGTGATTCCCGCCGTGTTCACCGGGGTGGACGACCTGGAACAAAAATTCCGCCGCCTGGGCCGACGCCTGCGGGGACGGCCGCCCGTAGAGCCCTGAACCTTGCGGCACATCAGGTGTCCATGAAATTAGCGCCTGATTCCCCGGGTTTGCGCGCTTTTGCACTGCGCGGCCCCATCCGATAATGCGGCCACACCATGAACCTCGTCCCGCTCAGCATTGACTCCATCCACTTTGGTCAGCCGCTGCCCTTTGTGCTGCGGGGTGCCGATGGGGCCTTGCTGGCGCAAAAAGGTTTCATCATCCGCAACCGTGCGGACCTGAACACCTTGCTGGCCCGGGGCGTGCAACTGTATGTCGATACCGACGAGTCGGGGGAAAGCCACCGCGCCTACCTGGCGGGGCTGCAAAGAATGCTGATCGCCGACACCAACCTTGGCGAGATTGCCACCATGAAGATGAGCGCCGCCGAATCTGCGGCGCGCGAGCGGACGGACACCGGCCCGGCCGACTGGCCCGAACTCCAGGAGCGTGCCACGCAGCTGCTGCGCGCCCCCCAGGCGGGCGATTTCGGCACACGCTTTCAAGCGCTGCACGAGGAGCTGGCGCGCCACACCACCCAGTCGCCTGACGCCACCGTGCTGGCACTGGTCTATCTCTCGGCCCAGGAAACCCGCCTGTACAGCGCGACACACGCCATGCTGGTGTCCTGCGTGTGCATGGTGACGGCGCGCGAAGTGCTGCGCTGGCCCGAGGCCCACACCCTGACGCTGGGCCGCGCCGCCCTGAGCATGAACGTGGCCATGACCGAGCTGCAAGACCAGCTGACACAGCAGGCCCAGCCCCTGACCACCGCGCAGATCGCCGCAGTGGAAAGCCACGCCGCCCGGTCCGAGACGCTCTTGCGCCAGTTGGGCGTGGCCGACCCGCTATGGCTCGAAGCGGTGCGCAACCACCACCACCGCCTGCCCGGCCCCATGGCCGACAAGACCGAGGCGCAGCAGATGGCCCGCCTGATCCAGCGTGCCGATATTTTTGGGGCGCGCCTGGCGCCCCGCGTGGGCCGCTTGCCCATGCCCGTCACGGCCGCCATGCAGGCCAGCTATTACGACGAGCAGCAACAGGTCGACGAAGCAGGCGCCGCGCTGGTCAAAGCCCTGGGCATCTATCCCCCGGGGGCCTTCGTGCGCCTGGCCACACAAGAGATCGCCATCGTGCTCAAACGCGGGCCATCGGCCACGACACCGCGCGTGGCGGTGGTGATGAACCGCTCGGGAATGCCCACCGGAGAAATGATCCCGCGCAACACCGCGCAGCCGTCATGCAAGATCACCGGGCCGGTGGCGCACAAGGATGTGCGCGTACAGCTTCAAGTGGCCCGGCTGGTCGCCATGGTCTGACGGCGCCAACCGGCAACCTGCGCATGCACCGCTCCTAACGCAGGCAGCGCCAGCACCCCCGGCAGTCCCCGCATCTGTAGAAAAGGCGCCTGCCCCCCCGCCCACAAGGCCACCCGCGGCGGCAGCAACCCGCGCAATTCCCGCAGGCCTGCCTGCGCCACCGGCGCCGGCATGGACGCAGAAAAACTCAGCGCCACGATATCGGTCTGTGCGGCCTGCGCCGCCCGGGCAATCTCGGCCACCGGAGTCTGGGGGCCCAGCGAGAGGCATTGGCAACCCTCCAGCGCCAGCAGCGCCTCGGCCATGAGCAGGCCCAGACCATGCGCTTCCTGCACAAACGTGGTGAGGAGCACACGGGGTGACGCGCCACCCGCCGGAGGCGGCACCCCGGCGATGGCCTGGCGCAGCACACCGGTCAGGCACTCGGTGTACAGGTGTTCCTCGAACACCTGGAACCGCCCCTGCATCCAGGCCTCGCCCACCGCTGTGGTCAGGGGAGCCACCAGGCCCACAACAAAAGCTTCGAGCCCCATGCGCAGCAGGGCCTGGCCCAGTTGCCCACGCAGGCCTTGCACATCGTGCTGGCCCACCAGCACCAGATACGGCTCCAAGGCAGTGCCGCCACCCGCCACCTGCGCCACGCCCGCAGGCACCGGGGACGGCGCCACGGGCAGCAGCGCCTGCAGGGCATCGGGGGCCAACGCCACGATGCGCCCAGGCCGGTGGCCCGCATCCATCAGACGGCAGATGGTGCGCAAACGCTCGACCTGCTCGGCCGGGTAGCTGCGATCGCCCGCCGCGTCGCGCGCAGGTTGCGGGAAGCCATAGCGGCGCTCCCACACCCGCAGAGTGTCCTTGGACAAACCGGTATCGCGCTCGACCGCTGCTATGGAATAGCACTGCGCCGCGTCGCCCTGGCCCTCATTCATGCATTGCCCATTGGTTTACGTTTCTCCACCATGCCTGCCCAACACCCTGCGAGGTCACTCACGAGGCTCCAGCACACATAGACAAAATGTGCTTAAATTCTATCTTGTCCTAGACAAACAAGGAATTGTCTAATGAAATATTTCTACTCCACCGCTCTGACGACCCTCCTGGCCTGCGCGCTGCTGATGCCTGTGACGCCCGCCATGGCGCAGCAAACCCCCAGCAATGATGCCTGCCCGGTCCTGTTGCAGCACAGCTTTCTGCGGCTGCAGGACGAAAAACCGCAGTCGCTGTGCCAGTACCGCGGCAAGGTGCTGCTGGTGGTGAATACCGCCAGCTACTGCGGCTTTACGGGCCAGTACAAGGAGCTCGAAGCCCTGCATGCGCGCTACCAAAGCAAGGGCCTGGTGGTGCTGGGCTTCCCCTCCAATGATTTTTCGCAAGAGAGCGGCAGCAACCAAGAGATTGCCGCATTTTGCGAGAACACCTTTGGCGTGCGCTTTCCCATGTTTTCCAAAAGCAGCGTGAAGGGGCCGCAAGCCAACGCCTTGTACCAGCAACTGGCCCAGCAGACGGGGCAGGCGCCGCGCTGGAACTTCCACAAATACCTGATCGGCCGTGACGGCACGGTGGTGGACAACTACTCCAGCCTGACCAGCCCCGACAGCCGCAGCGTGGTCCGCGCCATTGAACAGCAGCTCGCGCGGCCTGCCCCAGGGGGCCAGCCATGAAACCTCACGATCTTCACAATCAATTGCACACCGGGGGCTGGAACTTTCTGAAACGCGCCCCACTCTATGAAGCACCAGGGTGTCAGACATGCCCTTTTGTTTCTGTGTTGCGAAGCCTTTTGGCCGTTTGTGTGCCGACTGAAACCCCGAGGCGCTTCTCCTCCCTCCCTCTCTTCTTCGTTTCGGGACGCTTCGCAACTTTTTTCTTCCCAACCCCTGCCCTCGGGGGGCGCCCATGAGGGTCGCCATCGTCGGCTCCGGCATCGCCGGTCTCGCGGCAGCGCATGCCCTGCGCGGCCAGGCGCACACCACGCTCTTTGAAGCAGGCCACTATTTTGGCGGCCACACGCACACGGTGGACGTGACCCTGCCCACAGCGCACGGGCCTGCCACCCACGGCGTGGACACGGGATTCCTCGTATTCAACGAGCGCACCTACCCCCATCTCATCCGCCTGCTCGCGGAACTGGGCGTGGAAACCTCGCGCTCCGACATGTCGTTCTCGGTGCAGGTGCCAGGTGCGCGGCGCCGCGGCCCGCTGGAGTGGAGCGGCACCAGCCTGTCCACCGTTTTTGCCCAGCGCAGCAACCTGGCCAGCCCCCGCTTTTGGGGCATGCTGACCGATCTGCTGCGCTTTAACGCCCTGGCCACCCGGCTGGCCCAGGAGCACAACGACGCCGCACTGATGCAGCCCCTGGGCGAGTTCCTGGAAACGCACCGTTTTGGCGCCGCCTTCCGCGACTGGTACCTGCTGCCCATGCTGGGCTGCATCTGGAGCTGCCCTACGGACCAGATGCTCCAGTTCCCGGTGGCCACCATGGTGCGTTTTTGCCATAACCACGGCCTGCTGCAAGTGAACGACCGGCCCCAGTGGTGGACGGTCACGGGCGGCGCCCGCCACTATGTGGACAAGATCGTCGCGGGGATCGACGACGCCCGGCTGAACACCCCCGTGCGCCGCATCGAACGCGACGCCGCCGGTGTGCGCGTGGTGACCGATGGCCGCACCGAGCATTTCGATCGCCTGGTGCTCGCTACCCATTCCGACCAGGCCCTGGCGCTGCTGGCCACCCCCACACTGCAGGAAAAGACCGTGCTGGGCGCCATCCGCTACCAGCCCAACCGCGCCGTGCTGCACACCGACACCTCGGTGCTGCCCACACGCCGTGCCGCCTGGGCCGCCTGGAACTACGAGCGTGCGCCGCAGGATGGCCAGGGTTCGGCCCAGGTGTGCCTGCACTACCTGCTCAACCAGCTGCAGCCGCTGCCGTTCAGCCAGCCGGTGGTGGTGTCGCTGAACCCGGTGCGCGCCATCGACCCAGCCCAGGTGCTGGGCAGCTACGACTATGCCCACCCGGTGTTCGACCTGGCCGCCATCCGGGCCCAGCCCCTGGTGGGCCTGCTCCAGGGGCGCCAGCACACCTGGTTTTGCGGCGCCTGGACAGGCTACGGCTTCCACGAAGACGGTCTCAAGTCAGGCCTGGCTGCGGCCCAGCAGCTGCGTGCCACGCTGCCCGGACCGCTGGCGGAGGCCGCATGAAGGCCGACCGCCCGTTGATCGGTTTTGGCGAGGTGCGCCACACCCGGCTGCGCCCCCGGCACCATGCCTTTGTCTACCCCACCTGCTTTCTCATGCTGCCCATGCGCAGCCTGCCCGAAGCAGCCCAGGCACTGGCCATCAACCGGCGCGGTGCCCTGAGCTTTTACGACACCGACCACGGCGATGGCCGCACGCCCGCGCAAGGCGGCGCCCTGGCCTGGCTCGATGGCCTGCTGCAGGCCGAGGGCATTGACGACGCGACGGGCCAGGTCTGGCTGCACTGCTACCCGCGCATGTGGGGCCACACCTTCAAGCCCGTGAGTTTCTGGTACTGCCACCGCACCGACGGCAGCCTGCGCACCATCGTCGTCGAGGTCAACAACACCTTTGGCGAGCGGCACTGCTACCTGCTGGACGCCCCGCGCTATGGCGTGGAGATGCAGGCGAACAAGGTCTTCCATGTATCGCCGTTTTGCGCGGTGCGCGGGAACTACCGTTTTCGCTTCCTGCGCACGCACAGCGCCGGCCAGGAGCGCACCGTGGTGCGCATCGACCACGGCGACGAAGACGGCCTGCTGCTGCAAACCAGCGTCAGCGGCGTGCTCGAACCCATCACGCCGCTCACCCTGCGCCGCGCCTTGTGGGGCTACCCCGCCATGACCCTGGCCATCGTCGCCCGCATCCACTGGCATGCGCTGCGGCTGTGGTTCAAGCGCGTGGGTTTTCACCGCAAGCCCGCGCCCCCCGCCGCCCCTGTGTCCCGCTGAATCTCTCCCGCTACCGAGGCCCCGCCATGAACAGCACCACCGCCGACCTCCGCAACCTGCCTGCGGGCATCCCCGCCGCCGCGCGCACCGTGCTGCAACTGCTGCAGCGCCTGCAGCAGGGCGCGCTGACCCTGCAGCTGCCCGACGGCACATTGCGCCACTTTGGCCCCGGCGGCAGCCCGGCGGCGGCCATCACGCTGCGCAACTGGAACGTCTGCAGCGCCGCGCTGCGCTCGGGCGACATCGGCTTTGCCGAGAGCTATATCGCAGGCGACTGGACCACGCCGCACCTGACCGACCTGCTCACGCTCTTCATCGCCAACCGCCACCAGGTCGACAGCATGGTCTACGGCAGCTGGGCCGGTCGCCTGCTGTACCGCGTGCGCCACCTGCTGCACCGCAACACCCGTGCGGGCAGCCAGAAAAACATCCATGCGCACTACGACCTGGGCAATGCGTTCTACCGGCTCTGGCTGGACGACACGATGAACTACTCGTCCGCCTGGTTCCAGGGCGATCCCACGGGCGACCTGCGCACCGCCCAGCACGCCAAAGTACGCCGCGCGCTGGAGCAGGCCGGCGTGCAGGCGGGCGACCGGGTACTGGAGATCGGCTGCGGCTGGGGCGCACTGGCCGAGATGGCAACGGCTGAAATGGGCGCATCGATCACGGGCGTCACGCTCTCGACCGAGCAACTGGCGTTTGCCCGTGCGCGCATGGAACGCCTGGGCACCAGCGCGCAGGCCGACCTGCGCCTGCAGGACTACCGCGACATCAACGATGGGCCCTACGACGCCGTGTGCTCCATCGAGATGGTCGAAGCCGTGGGCCGCGCCTACTGGCCCACCTACTTCCAGTCGGTGCACCGGCTGCTCAAGCCGGGCGGGCGGGCCTGTATCCAGAGCATCGTCATCGACGACCGCCTGTTCGAGCGCTACATCGGCTCGACCGACTTCATCCAGCAGTACATCTTTCCCGGCGGCTGCCTGCCCTGCCCGCGCGAGTTCCGCCGCGAGGCGCAAGCCGCAGGCCTGCGTGTGCAAGAAGAATTTACCTTTGGCACGGACTACGCCGAAACCCTGCGCCGCTGGCGCGAGCGCTTTCTGGCGCAGCGCGCACAAATCCTGCAGCAGGGCTTTGACGAACGCTTCATGCACATCTGGGAGTTCTACCTGGCGTACTGCGAGGCGGCGTTCACCATGGGTGACATTGATGTCGTGCAATACACCCTGGTCAAACCATGACTATCAAAAAAATAGCTGCTTACGCCCTATTGACGGGCGCTACAGCCATTTTTTTCATAAATTCTGCAACCGCCCAATCTGCGGATGCCGCCAGCCCGCTGCCCGGCACCCGGCTCGCGGGCCAGGGCCTGCTGCGCTTTTGGGGCCTGGAGATCTACCGTGCCCGGTTGTGGCTGCACCCTGCATTTCAGCCTGCGCAGTACGCGGCTCACCCGCTGGCCCTGGAACTGACCTACCTGCGCAGCTTCAGCGCGCAAGACATCGCCCAGCGTTCCCTCCAGGAAATGCGCCGCGTGGGCCCCTTCCCCCCTGCCCAGGGCGAGCGCTGGCAGCAGGCGCTGCAGGCTGCGCTGCCCGACGTGCAGGCTGGTGACCGGCTCACTGGCCTGTACCAGCCCGACCAGGGCGTGGTGTTCCAGAAAAACGGGCAGGCGGTCGGTGCCGTGCCCGATGCCGCCTTTGCCCGCCTGTTCTTCGGCATCTGGCTCTCGCCCCAGACCTCCGAGCCCGCACTGCGCCAAGCCCTGCTGGCGCTGCCCGCCACCGCCCCATGAGCACGCCCACCCCTCGCCTGACCACCCGCCAGGGCCTGGCCTACGGCCTGCTGGGGCTGCCGCTGGCCTTTGCCGCGCTACCGCTGTATGTGCTGCTGCCCAACCACTATGCGCGGGAATACGGCATGCCGCTGGCCACCGTGGGCGCCGTGCTGCTGGCCGCACGGCTGCTGGACGCCGCCACCGACCCCCTGCTCGGCCGCTGGAGCGACCACCTGTTTCAGCGATCGGCCCGCGCTGTGCTGGCCGCTGGGGCGGTGTCGGCGGTGGTGCTGTGGCTGGGGTTGGCGGGGCTTTTTTTCCCGTCCGTGCAGGGCGTGCCTGCGCTGACCGCCTGGGCGCTGTGCCTGCTGGTGCTCACCAGCCTGGCGTACAGCCAGATGGGCATCGCACACCAGGCCTGGGGCGCGCGGCTGGGCGGCGACGAAGTGCAGCGCAGCCGCATCGTGGCCTGGCGCGAAGGCGCTGCGCTGGTGGGGGTGGTGCTGGCCTCGTTGGTGCCCGCTCTGCTGGGCCTGCCGGTGATGCTCGGCGTGTTTGCCGCGGCCCTGCTGCTGGGCTGGTGGGCCTGGACCCGCGCACCTCGGCCGTCCAGCGCCGCACTGCAGGCCCCCGTGCCCCGCGCCGCGCTGTGGCATCCCTGGCGGCAAGCGCCGTTTCGCCGCCTGATGGCGGTCTTCCTAATCAATGGCATTGCCAGCGCCATCCCCGCCACACTGGTGCTGTTCTTCGTGCAGGACCGCTTGCAGGCACCGCCCGCGCAGGAGCCCTGGTTCCTGGGCAGCTACTTTGTCTGTGCCGCCCTGTCCATTCCGCTGTGGTTGCGCGCCGTGGCACGCTGGGGGCTGGCGCGCACCTGGCTGGCGGGCATGCTGCTGGCGGTGGCGGTGTTTCTGTGGGCCGCCGCCCTGGGTGCGGGCGATGGCCTGCCTTTTCTGGCGGTGTGCGCGCTCTCCGGCGTGGCGCTGGGCACCGACCTGGCCCTGCCCGGCGCCCTGCTGGCTGGCGTGGTGGCCCGGCAGGGCGACCGCGACCGCCACGAAGGCGTGTACTTTGGTTGGTGGAACCTGGCCTCCAAGCTCAACCTGGCCCTGGCGGCGGGCCTTGCGCTCCCGCTGCTGGACGCGCTGGGCTACACGCCCGGCACCCGCGACCCCACCGCGCTGCACACCCTGGGCCTGGCCTACGCCCTGCTGCCCTGCACGCTCAAGCTGCTGGCAGCGGCAGGCCTGTACTTGCTCATCCTGCGCCCATCCACCCCGGCGGCCCCGCCTGCCGCCCCGCAGATCCGGAGAACCCCATGACCCTGCAACGCCGCTCCCTCCTGTCCGCCGCCGTGCTGGCGCCCGCCCTGCTGTCGGGCTGTGCCAGCCAAAACCTGGCCGGGTACGCAGCCGAAAAGCCCGTGCTCGACCTGGCCCGCTATTTCAACGGCACCATAGACGCCCACGGCATCTTTCAGGACCGCAGCGGGCAGATCGTCAAACGCTTCACCGTGCTCATGCAATGCCACTGGGAGGGCCACCAGGGCGTGCTGGACGAGGCCTTTACTTATTCGGACGGCAGCACACAGCGCCGCGTGTGGCGCCTGACGCGCCATGCCGATGGCCGCTACACCGGCACCGCCGACGATGTGGTGGGCCAGGCCACCGGGCAGACGCAAGGCAACGCCTTTCGCTGGGGCTACACCCTGGCGCTGCCCGTCGATGGCCGGGTGTTCCATGTGGAGCTGGACGACTGGATGTACCTCATCGACGAGCGCGTCATGCTCAACCGCGCCCGCATGAGCAAATGGGGCGTCTACCTGGGCGAGATCACACTCTCGTTTACCCGGCGCGGCCCATGAGCCTGAACCCCCGTATCACCGACTGGCAGGGCCGCAGGGTCTGGCTGATCGGCGCATCCAGCGGCATTGGCCGGGCCACGGCAGCGGCCCTGCACGCACGCGGCGCGCAGGTCATCGTCTCGGCGCGCAGTCCCGGCACGCTGGCCGCATTTGTGGTGGCGCACCCCGGCAGCCAGGCGTTGCCGCTCGATGTGACCGCGTTGGCCCAGGTGCAGGCCGCTGCCGCGCAGGTGCTAGCGCAGGGCCCACTGGACCTGGTGTGCTATTGCGCCGGCACCTACCAGGACATGCGCGCCACCGATTTTGACCTGGACACCATGCTGCAACACACCGCCGTGAACTACACCGGTGCGCTGCACTTGCTCGATGCCGTGCTGCCCGCCCTGCTGGCATCGGCCACATCCGGGCGCCCCGGCCATATCAGCCTGGTCAGCAGCGTGGCGGGCTTTCGCGGCCTGCCCAAGGGGCTGGCGTATGGGCCCACCAAGGCGGCGCTCACGCACCTGGCGGAAACGCTGTACCTGGACCTGCACGACCTGGGCCTGGGCGTGAGCGTGGTGCACCCCGGCTTTGTGGACACGCCCCTCACGGCAAGCAACCATTTCCGCATGCCGGCCCTGATCACGCCCGCCACCGCCGCCGCCGCGCTGCTGCGCGGCTGGGAGCGCGGTGCATTCAATATCCACTTCCCCCGGCGCTTCACCGGGGGCATGCAGTTGCTGCGCCTGCTGCCCTACCGGTGGTACTTTGCGGCCGTGCGCCGCTTTACTGGACTGTGATGACCCTTGCCTGCCTGCCCCCGGAAGAAGCCATCACGCGGCTGGTGGAATGCTTTGAAAACCTGCAGCCCGCCACCGTGGCCGAACTGGGCCGCCTGTATGCCCCCGACGCGCGCTTCAAGGACCCGTTCAACGAAGTGCAGGGCGTGCCCGCCATCGAAGCCATCTTCCAGCACATGTTTGGGGCGCTGGAGCAGCCGCGCTTTGTGGTCACAGGCCGGGTGGTGCAGGGCGCACAGTGTTTTCTGACCTGGGATTTTTGCTTTGCGATGCGCAATATCCACCAGGGCGTGGAACAAAAGGTGCGCGGCGCCACGCACCTGGTGCTGGACGACCAGGGCCTGGTCACCCTGCACCGCGACTACTGGGACGCGGCGGAAGAGCTGTACGAGAAACTGCCCGTGCTGGGCGCGCTGATGCGCTGGCTCAAGCGGCGCGCGCGCAGCTAATTCTGTTTCCAAATCATTCGTGTCTAGGCGCGAAGCCGCAGACAGTGCTGTAGCACGGCAAGGCGAAGCAACAACGACACGGATGATTTAGAAATGGAATAACGCAGGCCGAACGAGCGGCGTTTAACCCGGCTGGGACTCGGAAAAACTCGGACGCAACGCCAGCTTGTCCATCAGCCGGGCCAGGTTCGGGTGCTCGGCCCGCCAGTCAATCTCGGGGAAGCGGAACGACAGCCAGCCCAGCGCGCAGCCCACGGCGATGTCGGACAGGCTCAGATGGATGCCGCTGCAAAACGGCTTGTCGCCCAGGCCCTGGGCCATGGCCTTCAGGCTGGCGTCCACCTTGCCCATCTGGCGCTCGATCCAGGCGGGGCTGCGCTGGCTTTCCGAGCGCCCTTCAAACGTATTTTCCAGGCGCACCAGAATGGCCGCGTCCAGCATACCGTCGGCCAGCGCCTCCCAGGTCTTGACCTCGGCGCGCTCACGGCCTGTGGAGGGAATGAGCCTGCCCACGGGCGAGAGGGTGTCAAGGTATTCCACGATCACACGCGAGTCGAACACCGCCTCGGCGCCCTCCATCACCAGGCAGGGCACCTTGCCCAGCGGGTTGGAGGCGGCAATGGTGGTGTCTGCGGCCCAGACGTTTTCCTGCAGAAACTGGTAGTCGAGTTTCTTTTCCGCCATGACAACGCGCACCTTGCGCACGTAGGGGCTGGTGGTGGATCCGATCAGTTTCATGCTTATGCTTCCGTGGCTCAGGCGCCGTGGGTGCGCCGGGCTGCTGATTCTATCGACACCCGCCCACGCCTGCCTGACAGGTGTGAGACCTACAATACCGCGCCATGAGCCTGTCCACCATTACCGCCCTTTCGCCGCTCGACGGCCGTTACGCCCCCAAACTGGCCCTGCTGCGCCCCATCATGAGCGAGCATGGCTACATGCACCGCCGTGTGCAGGTGGAGGTGACCTGGTTCATCGCGCTCTCGGACGCCGGTTTTGCTGAATTCAAGCCCCTGTCCCCCGGCGCCCGCGCCTACCTGCAGGGCCTGGCGAAGAACTTCTCGGAGGCCGACACCCAGGCCATCAAGGACATCGAGAAAACCACCAACCACGACGTGAAGGCCGTGGAGTACTGGATCAAAGCGAAGTTCGAGGCACGCCCCGAACTGGAGAAAGCCGCCGAGTTCGTGCACTTCGCCTGCACCAGCGAAGACATCAACAACACCAGCCACGCGCTGCAGCTGCGCGCCGGCCGCGACCAGGTGGTGCTGCCCAGCCTGGACCGCATCGTGCTCAAGCTGCGCGAAATGGCCCATCTGCATGCCGACGTGCCCATGCTCAGCCGCACGCACGGCCAGACGGCCAGCCCCACCACCGTGGGCAAGGAAATGGCCAACGTGCTCATGCGCCTGCACGGCGCTGTGGAGCGCATTGCCGCCGTGAAGATCATGGCCAAGATGAACGGCGCCGTGGGCAACTACAACGCCCACCTGTCGGCCTGGCCCGACTTTGACTGGGAAGCCTTCTCGCGCCGCGTGATCGAGACGCACGAGCCCGAAGGCCTGGGCCTGACCTTCCAGCCCTACAGCATCCAGATCGAGCCGCACGACTACATGGCCGAGCTGTTCGACGCCGTGGCGCGTGCCAACACCATCCTGATCGACCTCTCGCGCGACATCTGGGGCTATGTCAGCCTGGGCTATTTCAAGCAGCGCCTCAAAGCCGGCGAAATCGGTTCGAGCACCATGCCGCACAAGGTCAACCCGATCGACTTCGAGAACGCCGAGGGCAACCTGGGCCTGGCCAACGCGCTGTTGCGCCACCTGTCGGAAAAGCTCCCGGTGAGCCGCTGGCAGCGCGACCTGACGGACAGCACGGTGCTGCGCAACATCGGCGTGGCCCTGGGCTATGCCACGCTGGCCTACACCTCGCTGCTGGCCGGGCTGAACAAGCTGGAACTCAACGAGGAAGCCCTGGCCGCCGACCTGGACGCCTCGTGGGAAGTGCTGGCCGAGCCGATCCAGACCGTCATGCGCCGCTACGGCGTGCAGGGCGCCTACGAGAAGCTCAAGGAAGTCACGCGCGGCAAGACCGTCACCGCCGAGGCGCTGCACGGCCTGATCCGCTCGCTCGACATCCCCGAGCCCGAAAAGGCCCGCCTGCTGGCCATGACGCCCGCCAGCTACGTGGGCAAGGCCGCCGAACTGGCGCGCAGAGTGTGAGCCCCCCTGAGGCGCGCTGTGCGCCTTCCCCCCAGGGGGACGACGCCAGTGGCCCGGCAAAGCCGGTTCCACGGCGTCTGCTGGCTTGGGGTGCGCCCGTTGCATGCGTTGCAGACAACCCACGGTTCCGAGCCCAAAAAAACCTAAGCTTTTTCGGCCTCTGGCGCTTATCTATAAAGCGCTGGCAGCTATATATTCAATAGCATAAAACCATGGCCATCAAATCCACCATCTTCAAGGCGAATCTGCAGATCGCCGATATCGACCACGGCTACTACGCCGACCACGCACTCACGCTGGCCCGCCACCCCAGCGAGACCGACGAGCGCATGATGGTGCGGCTGGCCGCGCTTGCCATCCAGGCGCACCAGCTCAATGACCTGTGCAATGGCGATGGCCAACTGGCTTTTGGCGCGGGCCTGTCCGACCCGGACGACCCGGACGCCTCGCTGACCGACTTCACCGGGCGCAAGCGCGTGTGGATCGAGGTGGGCCAGCCCGAGGACAAGCCGCTCACCAAAGCCTGCAGCAAGGCCGATTCGGTCATCGTGTATTGCTTCAACCACGCGGCCGAGATCTGGTGGAAGGGCATTGAAACCAAGCTCTCGCGCCTGGAGAAGTTGCAGGTGTGGCGCATTCCCACCGAAGCCTCGCAGGAGCTGGCCCGACTGGCCGAGCGCAGCATGCAGCTGCAGGCCACGGTGCAGGAAGGCGCCATCACGCTCAGCAGCACGCAGGGCAGCGTGCATGTGGAGCCGGTGCGCTGGAAGTAATTCCGTTTCTAAATCACCCGTGTCGTTGTTGCTTCGCCTTGCCGTGCCACAGCACTGATCGTAGGCTTCGCGCCTAGACACGAATGATTTGGAAAAGGAATAACAACAGGGAAGGGCGGCGCCTTTCACCGCGGCATGGGCGCGCCGCAGCGCCAGCACTGCTCAAAGCCGCCTTCCACGACTTCACCACAGCCGCAGTCCCAGCGGCGCTGCGGCAGGTTGCGCAGGTCGTCCAGCAGCGTCTGGGCGCGCTCCAGGTGTTCGTCGTAGCGCAGCCAGATCTCGGGCAGGCATTCATCGGGCGGCAAGTGCCCGGCGGCGGCGCCCAGATACTGGCGCTGCACCGTGGCAGGCATGCCGTCCTCGCACAGCAGGTCGGCCCACAAGGTGGCCAGGGCCATGTTCGGTGCCTGGATTAGACGGCGCATTGCTTGCTCTTTATTTGATAGCTATTACCGCTTATCCATAAAGCGTCAGAGCCTTTTTTCATTCAAATTCTCCTGGGCACGCTCAGCATAGCGGTTGAAGCGCCAGGCCGTGCCCTCGTGCTGAATGCGCTGCCAGGTGGCGCGTTTTTGCACCGGGCCCATCGCTGGCCAATGCTGCACTTCTTCAAAGCTGCGCCCGCAGCCCTTGCACCAATCATCGCCTTGGCTGGTGGAGCAAATGGCGATGCAGGGGGTATCGGGCGTGGTGGCATACCAGTCCAGCCACGCAGCCAGGGCGGCGGCGCTCATCTGTGCTTCGTCGATGGCGGTGCTGTGGCGGTACGCCAGGTCGGCATACACCTCGGCCAGGGCCTGCACGGCCGGGGCCAGCACTACGCCATCGGGGCTGGGCGATTGCGCTCGCCAGTGGTTGATCGCGGCTTCGATGTCGGTGATGTGGATGGCGGCCATGGTGGAAGAATCATAGTGGCGCCGCCCACATGCGCGCCGCGCCAGGGGCTATGGCCCTGCGCTGCGTGCTGATCAGGCTTGTGCTCTAATTCCGGCCGAAGGGGAGTAGCTTGAACCCGCACAGCATGGCAGAGCGGGAATCGGCAGGTCGTCAACACGGTGCAACGCACCCGGCCTGTCGGGGTCGTGCCCAAAGAAGCACGGCCGGGCAAGACCTTCACCCGCCGCCGCATTGCGCTGCGCGCTGGGTTCTGCCTACCTCTGCCTCTCGAAAGAATCCATGGAACAGTTCATGACCCCCGAATTCTGGGTCGCCGTCGGTCAGATCATCATGATCGACATCCTGCTCGGTGGCGACAATGCCGTCGTCATCGCGCTGGCCTGTCGCAAGCTGCCGGCGCACCAGCGCACCAAGGGCATCCTGTGGGGCACCGCAGGCGCCATCATCCTGCGCGTGGTGCTGATCTACTTTGCCCTCACGCTGCTGGCCATTCCCTTCCTCAAACTCGTCGGCGCCGCGCTGCTGGTGTGGATTGGCGTGAAACTGCTGGCGCCGGACCCCGACGACGACCACAGCAACATCAACGCCAGCGACAAGCTGCTGGCCGCCATCAAGACCATCATCATTGCCGACCTGGTGATGAGCATCGACAACGTGATTGCGATTGCAGGTGCCGCCCAGGGCGCAGCCGACCACCACGAAATGCCTCTGGTCATTTTTGGCCTGGTGATCAGCATTCCGATCATCGTCTGGGGCAGCCAGCTGGTCATCAAGCTGATGGACCGCTTCCCCGCCATCATCACCGTCGGTGGCATGCTGCTGGGCTGGATTGCCGGCACCATGCTCGTCTCCGACCCGGCCGTGGCCAACGCCGACACCCTGCCCTGGATGCTCAAGATCGACCAGGCCAACGACTGGATCAAGTACAGCGCCGGCATTGCAGGTGCACTGCTGGTGCTGGCCCTTGGCAAATGGATTGCCGCGCGCCATGCGGCAGAGGCCAAACCCGAGCCTGCGGCCCACTGACCGCCGGTTCCATCCATGCACGGGGGCTTCGGCCCCCGTTTTTGCGTGCGCCCGGGGGCTTGCGCTATGCTGGCAGCATGAAACTCCTTGCCAAATGGCTGCTCAGCGCCAGCGCGCTGCTGTTGGTGGCTTATCTCTACAGCGGTGTGCAGGTGCAGAGCTTTACCTCGGCCCTGATTGCCGCTTTCGTCATCGGCCTGTTCAACGCGGTACTGCGGCCGGTACTGGTGCTGCTGACACTGCCGGTCACCATCGTCACCGTCGGGCTGTTCCTGTTCGTCATCAACGCGCTGATGTTCTGGGCCGCCGCCGGAGTGCTCGATGGTTTCCACGTCAGCGGCTTTGGTGCGGCGCTGCTGGGCTCGCTGCTGTACTCGGTGCTGGGCATCGTGATCGAATCAGCGCTCGGCGGTCTGTTCGCGAAGAAGTGACTCGACGGCACGCAGCCGCGTGTCGATGATCGACACCTCGACATGGTCGGCTGCGGTGCGGCTTTGGCGCGCCAGGTCCTGCCCAGCCCGCAGGCGATCGACTGCCGCCGCATAGTCGTAGCGGGCGGCATGGGCTTCGGCCTCGGCGCGCACCGCGCGCAGTACCTGCCCCTGCGCCTGCAACACACCGGCCAGCAACTGCCATGCGCCCGCATCCCGCGGGTGCAGTGCCACCCAAGTCTGTAGCTGCCCCGCCAGTTCGGACGCGCCCTGCGCTGCCATCGGGCTGCGCAGCAGGGCCTGCGTGCGCAGCATCAACTCGGGTCGGCCAGGCCCCATCGGCACCAGGGCCAGTGCGCGGACCGCATCGCCTGCGGCCAGTTCCACCTCGGCAGCCAGCAGGCGCGCCTGGCGCGTGGCCGGGGCATTGCCCTGCACGGACTGCTGCAAGCGCGGCATCAGAGCCCGCGCGGCTGCAGGCTCACGCAACTGGCTGGCAGCGAGCACGGCGGCATACAGCACGGCGGCTTGGCGCGCCGCAGGCAACGCAGAGAAACCCACACCCTGCGGTTCGGCCTGCCACTGGCGCAGCACGTCCACACCGGGATTCGAGAGCACGCGGGCACGGGCTGCCAGCATGCCATGCTCCAGTGTGGGGGCGGGCGACGCGGCACCGCCCGCGGGCAGGCGCGACTGCATGTCGGCCACGCGCTGCGTGGTCAGCGGGTGGCTGCGCAGGTAGGGCCAGGAGCCGTTGTCATTGATGCGGTTGGCCTGCTGGAGCTTCTCGAACATGCCGACAAAGCCCTGCGGCGCAAAGCCTGCGGGGGCCATCAGGCCAAAGCCTACGCGGTCGGCCTCGCGCTCCATGTCCCGCGAAAAATTGAGCTGGTTCTGCACCACCAGCGCCTGCCCACCTATCGACAGCGCCTGCGCCGCGTTGGGGCTTTTGCTGGCGGCCAGGGCCCCTAGAATCATGGCGCCGATCATCAGCGGCGTCTGGCGGTTTTGCTGCGCGATCAGGCGCGCAATGTGGCGCTGGGTGACGTGGCTCAGTTCATGCGCCAGCACAGAAGCCAGTTCATCGCGGCTGCCCACCACACCCAAAAGCCCCAGGTACACGCCCAGATAGCCCCCGGGCAGCGCAAAAGCATTGACCGTGCGGTCGCGCCCCAAAAGCACCTCCCAGGCAAAACGCTCGTCCAGTTCAGGCGACAGCTCACCCCGCTCACGCGCCGCCGCCAGCAGCGCCTGCCAGAGCGTCTGCACATATTCCATGAGCACCGGGTCGTCGATGTAGTCCGGGTCGCGGTACAGCTGGCGGATGATGCCATCGCCCAACCGCCGCTCGGCACTGGTCGTGATGTCACCACCGTCACCCAACGTGGGCAGGCTGGACTGGGCCGTAGCCGGTGCCACGGCCAGCGACCCGGTTGCTACCAATAATGAAGCTATCAGCGCACGACCAGTAAGCGTTAGAGGCCTATTTTTCATATATCTTCGCCAAGGAATAGGGCGCTTTATTCAAAGCCTGCCGGAGTCTGCCATGAACGTATGATGCCCTGACACGCCAAAGTTTCCGCACCCTTCTTGCTGTAAGCACCATGACCGTACTCACCCACTTCGACGCCCAGGGCCAGGCCCACATGGTGGACGTCGCCGCCAAGGCCGCCACACACCGCATCGCCGTGGCGGGCGGGCGCATTGAAATGCTACCCGCCACCCTGGCCTTGATCGAGGCCGGCACCGCCAAAAAGGGCGACGTGCTGGGCATCGCCCGCATTGCGGGCATCCAGGCGGCCAAGAAAACCAGCGACCTCATTCCGCTGTGCCACCCGCTGGCACTCACCCGCGTCGCCCTGGACTTTGATACCGCCAGCGCCCACCAGATGGGTGCCACAGGCATCTACTGCACCGCCACCGTAGAAACCGTGGGGCCAACGGGCGTGGAGATGGAGGCCCTCACCGCCGTGCAGATGGCCCTGCTCACCATCTACGACATGTGCAAGGCCGTGGACCGGGGCATGTCCATCCACGGTGTGCAGGTGCTGGAAAAGCACGGGGGCAAATCGGGGAGCTTTGTGGCGCCGTGACGCCCGGTAGAGCCCGGCGCGGCCCGTTCGACAAGCCTGCCACAACTCCACCACCGCAAACTTCATGGAGGACTGCTGCCCCCTAAATGGGAAGGGCCCAAAGCCCGGTTCAGTTTTGTCCAGCGAGCGTAGTCCTTGGGGTAGGCTGCGCGGAAACGCTGCAGGTGGTAGGCCACCTCGTTATCGCGCCCCAGCAGGGCAGCGCTTTCGATCAGCGGCTCGATCACGCGCGGCTCGGGTGAATAGTGCAGCAGCGAAGTGGCCAAAGCGTGCACCCTTTCCGCTGTTTCGCGGTTCACCGGCATGGTCGTCAGCCGCGCAAAATCTACCGCATCCGAAAACAGCCAAGTGCCCGACACCTTGTCCAGCGTGCCCTGGCGCAAGGAGGGAATGCGCTGTTCCACGGGCTTGAACACTTGGCTCACCCGGTAGTAACTCCATCCCATCCACGCCATACTAGCTACGAAAAAAATAGCTTCAAGCACTTGCAAATACGGCCTTAGAGGCCATTTTCGCCATAAATTGAGCAGGCGCTGCAGTGGCCCGCCATGCACCGGGCGACGCCACAACACCAGCACGGCCAACACCGTCACCAGCTGGAACGGCCCGTACCACAGCGGAAACTCCAGCATGCTGTGCAGCCCCACCAGCGCCAGAATGCCCCAGGCCAGTTGCCGCGCCGGGTCCGTCTCACGCCAGGGGCGCGCGCGCCATATCCAGGCCAGCACGGCAGAGCACGCCAGCACCGCCGCAGGCACGCCCAGCTCCACCGCCAGATGCAGTGGCAGGTTGTGCGCGTTGTCGAGCAACACACAAAAGCGCTCACCCGGGAACAAGGTACTGTAGTGCGCAAAGTCCAGCTCACCCCAGCCCCAGCCCAGCCAGGGCTTCTGGGCGATCAAATAGAGCACGTTGGACCACAAAACCCGGCGGCTGGTGCAGCCCGGCGCATCGCCAAAGCGTGCGAACAAGCCTTCGGCCCGGAATCCGGTCCATTGCAGCAGCAGTTCGGGCAGCAACCAGGCCGCCACGCCATAAATAACCAAACCCACCAGCGCCAGCCCCACCGCCAGGCGCCCCAGTGACACCCGCCACAGCACCAAAAGCGCCCCCACCACGCACCACTGCGCCAGCCCCGTGCGCGACGCCGTGGCCGCACTGCCCACTGCCAGCAGGGCCAGCGCCCAGGCCGTCAGAATCCCGACCAGCCACAGAGGCCAGGGCCGACCGCCCCCATGCAAGTCTGCCCCGGCCTGCGCCGAGCTCCCTCCCGCCGATGACGCACGCAAATGCGCCTCGGTCTGCGCCACCACCCACAGCAAAGCCCACAGCCCCATGCTGAGCAGCGTGGCCTGCTGGTTGCGCTGCCGCAAATTGCCCATGGCCTGGCCGGGCTTGGAGGTATGCACCCAGGGATCAAGCCCAGGGGCCGCGCCAAAATATTGCAGCAGGCCGATGGCACTGGCCAGCACGGCGGCCAGCAACAGGCCCGCGCCAAGCCAGGTGGCCATCTCGGAGCGATCCATCCAGCCGCCCCGCACAGTGTTAACGCGGCCTGCTGAGCGTGCATTCCACACCACCGCCACCACCCAACCGCACAGCCCGGCAGCCATCAAGGGCCAGAAGTTGGTAGAGGGTGGCTGGGTATAGGAAAACAGAAACGGGAAGGCAACCGCCAGCGCCATCAGCGGGGCAGTGAGGCAAGCAAGGTACACGAGAGGACGGCGCAAGGTGGGCGGATGATACCCACGATACCCTTGTTTTCAATGATGCGATTGCATCATGATGATTTGGAATCATGACATCACTCCCACGAGAATGCAGGAGGCATGTCATGCGCACCACCATTGATCTTGAATACGATATCCTGATTGCCGCCAAGGAAATCGCCCGCGCCGAAAACACGAGTCTGGGCAAAGTAATCTCGCGCTTGTTGCGCCAGGCGCTGACCGGAGGTGCAGCACCCCAAACCATCAACAACCTGCCCGCCACGGCCACAGGGTTCGTGCCCTTCGGGTCGCGCGGGGTCGTTGTCAGCAACGAACTGATCAATCGCTTGCGCGATGCCGACGGCATTTAGACCATGCGTGCCCTGCTCGACGTCAATGTCCTGATCGCCCTGCTGGATGCGGCGCACATGCACCACGCCCGCGCCACGCAGTGGCTGCAGCAGGAGATTGCTCACGGCTGGGCCTCCTGCCCACTCACGCAGAACGGCTGCTTGCGCATCATGGCCCAGCCCGCCTACCCCCAGGCCCTGCCGTTGGCGGCAATCGTCAGCCGCCTGGCACAGGCTACCGCACACCCTGCGCACGCCTTTCTTGCCGACGACTACAGCCTGCTCGACGCCAATCAACTGCACTGGCCCCACCTGCTGGGTCATCGGCAAATTACCGTCAGCTATCTGCTGGGCCTGGCCGTGCGCCACCAGTGCCGCTTCGTCAGCTTTGATGCCCGGTTGAACCTGCGCGCCGTGCCCGGCGCGCACGCGGAGCATTTGGTCACCCTCTGACTCCGAGCAATTCCACCGAACACAAGGTTGTCGGTGTATAAATTTCTGGTCGAAAACCCTTGAAATTGAAATTTTCTTCTGCCAAGTAGAAAAAAATGACCGGAACACTCGTTGGATACGAATTTCTGAGGGAGCGCCTTGCCACCGGCGCCTTCCCTCTTGCTCGGCCTGCGGCCATCTTCCCCGCGACCAAAGTGACCGCAATGGCGGACTATTTGCAAGTGCCTGGCCATGTAGCGCCGGTAACCAACAATCCACTGGAGCATCTGCTGTTCGCTCTTAAGCACGAGGGCCTGGAGACGCAGGCAGCGGTGCTCGCGCGGCAGAAGATCCGCTATTGGGACGCAACGCCCTGCGCGGTGAGAGCGAATTTCTGGCCCGGTTCGACCGCGTCTACAGGGCGGTGAACGACGCGATCGACATGAATGGAAACGACCTTGCGCTGTTGGTGCGCTTCGCTGTTCAGAATGGCGGACAGCTCTCGCACAACCGCGTCAAACAATTCATCGCGAAAGGCCATCCTCAGCAACTACTGAACTTGGCCCAGCAGACCATCTCAGCAGCCTACGAACGCGAATAGTCAGCTTACGGTACCAGGCGCGATGGGGACTTTTGTGTCATGGGAAGTTTTTGGCTGCACCGGGTCAAATGTGCCACCAACAGCCCTGACCCCCATTTTAGCGTCAGCTATCTGCTGGGCCTGGCCGTGCGCCACCAATGCCGCTTTGTCAGCTTTGATGCCCGGCGCGAGAGCGGCGCATTTGGCACTCTGCCGCCGCAATGGGCGAACTGGGAAGCCGAAGACGCGGTCAGAGTTCGGGATTCAACCAATTGGAGTCTGACCCTTATTTTTCATCTCTCAGCGGCATTCCAGTGGAGCGTACTTAGCAGGCAGGGTGCCAAGTGTTCGATTGACAAGACCCCGAGCGATGGCAGTGTTCGCCGACTCGCTCGCGCAAGCCCAATCAACAGCGCCCTTAGCGTCAGCGGTCGGAAGAGCTCCTTGCACATTTGGTGAAAAAATAATCGTTTTGCCGTTTATACCGACGGGAATGCCATTGCCCGGGTTCGCTGCAATAATGACAGCGATAGACCAAGGGGCAACCCCGCCAGGAATTTGGATATCGCTGACGTACTTGCTGGTTTTTTCAGCGAGTGGGCTCCCGTTATAAGTTGCTGCTGCAGCATCCAAGCCCGCTAAACCATTCGAAGCAAACCCTTCGGAGAGCAACTCCTTACCGGGCAACGCGGCAATGATGGCTTCGGACACTTTGGCTCGAATCGTGTAATCCTGATACGCAGGTAACGCTATTGCCGCAAGAATGCCAATGATTGCGACGACGATCATCAACTCAATGAGCGTGAATCCTTTTTGCGAAATCTGCGACATTTTTATTCCTATGGATGGTCGCTTAAAGACACGCAAAAAATGTTCCAACTTAAAAAACGTGCTCGCCACCCATGACGCAAGGATCAACTTTTTGAAAAATATTGCCTTTCGTCTGGGAGTCGATCTGTGGAAGCTGCAGTTCTTGCCAAAGACAATAGGCACATTTTTTGCTATCTTATTTAGTTTTCGCCAACCTCGGAGCATTGATTGATGACGCCTCCCCCACGCAGCCCACGAAACGGTCTGTTAGCCATTTTTGTCCTTTCGGGCTTCGCCGGTCTCATATATCAATCAATTTGGTCACATTACCTCGGATTGTTCCTGGGACATGCGGCCTATGCGCAGGCGTTGGTGCTTGCAATTTTCATGGGGGGTATGGCAGCGGGAGCCGCATGGATTGCACATGCCGGACAAAGGTGGCGCAACCTTATTCGGGTCTATGCCGTGATCGAAGCCATCATTGGCGTGTTTGGTCTTTTGTTTCACTCCATCTACGGGAGCGTCGCCAGCTTCAGCTACGACACACTGATCCCAGCCCTAGGCTCACCGCTAGCTATAGACATCGCACGATGGACAATTGCCGCCCTGCTGATACTGCCTCAAACTGTATTGCTCGGAATGACTTTCCCCCTAATGAGCGGAGGCTTGATTCGCCGATTTTCAGGACAGGATGGCAGCCTGCTCGGGGGGCTGTACTTTACCAACAGCATCGGAGCGGCGTTTGGGGCATTAATCGCTGTCTTCGTACTTCTGCCAAGTGTGGGATTGCCCGGTGCCATGGTGGCAGCAGGCATCCTGAACTTCGTAGTTGCCGGACTTGCTTGGTGGCTAGCGCGCGAGCCTGAGCCGACGATTTCAGTGTCAGCTCCAAAGGAAGCTCAGATGAAGCAGCGATTGCTTCACAATCCGCTGCTGCGTGCCGTGCTTTTGGGTACCGCGCTCTCCGGCGCAGCATCATTTGTGTACGAGATCGTCTGGATTCGAATGCTGAGCATGGCCGTGGGCAGCACCATGCATGCGTTCGAATTGATGCTGGCATCATTCATCGCCGGTATTGCCCTGGGTGGTTTATGGGTGCGCAAACATGCTGACCGCACCGACTCTCCGCTACGAATGGTTGGCTGGATGCAAATTGGCATGGGCGTCGCAGCGCTCGCTTCTTTGGCTGTCTATGCGAATGCGTTTTCATGGGTGGGGTGGCTGATTCAGTCACTGACTAAGACCGACGGCGCATATACGCTGTTTCATGCAGGGACGGCAACTCTCGCTGTCTTGATTATGTTACCAGCCGCTTTTTTTGCAGGCACTACATTGCCTTTGTTTACCGTGGCCCTGCTGCAAGGAGGTTTGGGCGAGCGCGCCATAGGCCGTGTCTATGCTTGGAATACCCTGGGCTCGATCATCGGTGTTTTTGCTGCCATCCACTTGCTAATTCCATTAATGGGCTTGAAACTGACATTGTGTGTTGCAGCATTGCTGGACTTGGGCATTGGCCTGGCACTGCTGCGATGGCAAGCTGACAGTAATAAGCAAATGCTGCGCTTTTCGATTGCAGCAGGCTTGGCAGCCGTGGCGCTGATCGTGGCCGTGCGCATTCCATACGACCCGCTTACACTTGCGTCGGGAGTTTTTCGTCATGGTCGCAGCCAAATAGCCGAAGGTACAAAAATGCTGTCTTACCGCGACGGCAAGACGGCCAGCGTGTCGGTTTTTCAAGCTCCTACAGGGGTTGCTACTATTGCAACCAATGGCAAACCTGATGCCGCAATGAATATGCTGGCGGATGGCAAACCTACGGATGACGAGCCCACCATGGTAATGTTGGGCGCCCTGCCACTGGCCTTGATAGACAAGCCGGATAACGTGGCAGTTATTGGTTTCGGCTCTGGACTAACAACGCATACCCTGCTTGGCGATCCGCGCATCAAGTCCGTATCCACGATCGAAATTGAACAAGCCATGGTGGATGGTGCACGGGCTTTTGGCCCCCGTGTTGCTCGCGCTTACACCGACCCCCGTTCGCATGTGGTGATTGACGATGCGAAAGCGCATTTTGCTGGCCAACATAAAAAATTTGACCTGATCATCTCCGAGCCGTCTAACCCTTGGATCAGTGGTGTAGGAGCCCTTTTCTCAAAAGAGTTCTACCAGTTCGTGCCGCGCCACTTGAATGAAAATGGCCTTTTCGTGCAGTGGGTACAACTCTATGAAATTAATGATGAACTTCTGGGCTCTATTCTTCAAGCACTAACACCCGCATTCTCTGATTATTCAGCTTGGATCAGCAATAACACTGATTTAATAATTGTTGCGAGTCCACAAGGAAAATTACCAAAACTGGACATGGAACGACTCGTAGAAGCAAAAATCCTAAAATCTGAAATGGCGCGACTGGGTATAACATCCGTCGATAACATGAACTTCAGACAGGTCGCCGATGCTCGATTACTTCGTGCAGCCGCTACTGCTTATTCAAGTTTGCCACCAAACTCAGACTATCTTCCAGTATTAGGTTTACATGCGCCCAAGACTCGATTCCTGTCGTCTGCGGCCTCAGCATTTTTCGCACTACCATTCATCAATGGAAATTTGCTGGAGGCGATGGGCACCCGCCATCCGTTTTCTTCATCCTTGAAATTGCCTACTTTCAGCAACTTCGTCGCTGATCACGCGACCGACCGTGCTCGATCGATTGCACAGGAACTGCGAGGCCCCCTCAGTTCCGGTGCTTACCCAGATGTCGTTCTTTTAAAAGCAATGAGTGGGTCTGACTGTCGTGCGTTTCAACAAGACCAGAACGCGCGTGCGCGATGGTCGAGCCAAGTACGCATGCTGTTTGATATAACGCAGCCGTTCCTGAGCCTGGATTTGATGGAAGGCGTGTGGGCCGCACCCACTTGGCAACGTTGCAAAACCATCAGGCCTGATTTTGATCGTGTGCTTGCCTTGCTGGCCAGCCACGCGCGCCGCGACTACACCACGATGGCACGTTTAGGGCGCGATTGGCTCGACATCAAACCACAGAAAGACGATGAATTTTTAAGTAACGACTTCGATATTGTGGCAGTGTCAGGCTTGTTGCTGGCACTGGTCCATGAGCAGCGATGGGACGATATCGATGCCGCACTGATCAAATATGCATCCGTCTTTCCGGCCGATGGAGAGTACCGATACCAACGCGATCTGATTGCGGCGTTGGCCCAAAATCAAAAGAATCCATCAAGCGGCAGATAACCCACAACTGAAGCAGTAGTTGGATCGATCAGTGCGATCCACTCTGCGCTTCGGCGCCCCACCAAGGGCAGCCAGAGACCGCCAGAATGCAGCCCGGCAGCGCGTGCCGCGGCGTCAATACGATCAACCTCCATGGGGTAGCGAGTACGGAGTACCTCCAACGGCCTGGCGCGTCCAAGAATGTCGGGCTTACTGAGGGCATATTCTTGCCAACGTGATGGCCTCTGTGCAGCATCTACACCCTGAAAAGCGGCCTCAACGCTGGCCATCTTTTCATCCAGCCCGCGCGCACTGCGCAAGCCCAGCATTTTTGGTGCATGAAGACTCCACGGAGTAAACCATGCGGGTACTGGCGCGCCCTTCATTTCTTCTTCCGGGACATCCAAGTAGCTGATGACGCGAAATCGATCAACTTCGTACACGACTGCCAAAGGTCGTGAAAGGGCCAGTGCATGCACACCATAAGCCAGGGCTCCCCATTGCAGGCACACAATCATGGCAAGGTCAACAGCCAAAGCCCGTCGCGTTTTTCCAGGCCGGATCAAAATCAAGGTGAGCAAAGGCCCACACACCATATCCACCCCCAGCATCACCCAGAAGAGTCGCATTCCTCCTCCCAGCAAGTGGTATGGAGACGGAAACCAAAATACAGTAACCAAAAGTGCAATCCCTGACGCAACCGCCAGAGAAAGCAGCAGGTGTGAAACTGGCAACCATTTCAACCACCGCTGCGGTGAGACAGGGAAGACCTGCGCACTATGAGCATCTGTCATGAAATAACCCAAGAACTAATATATCGGCGCCGACCCTCAGCACCATGAAAAACGCCCGCATTGCGGGCGTTTTCTAAAAATCTCCCCTCTTTACCGAAGCAAAGAGAAAAGTCGACTTAACGGCATTCAGAAGGTGCGTACTTGGCTTTCAACGTACCAACCGTCACGTTCTTCAAAACGCGCTTGTCGGCAGTGATCTTGGTTTCTGATGCACACGCCCAGTCCACAGCGCCCTTGGATGCAGCGACCGGCACAACACCACCAACGTTTGGAGAGAACGTCAGCGTCTGACCATCTAGGCCCGTAGGAATACCGTTAAGGCCATCTGCCTTAACTTGCACAGAGATGGTCCAAGGTGTACCGGCAGTCGTCGTAATGTCTTTGACATACTTGGAAGTCTTTTCTGCTGTAGGAACGGCCGCATAGGCGGTCGCTGCTGCATCAAGCCCAACAATGCCGTCGGTCTGGAATGCTTCGCTGAACAGGCTCTTCACAGAGGAACCTGCAATCACCGCTTCGGAGATTTTGGCGCGAATAGTGTAGTCCTGGTACGCAGGAAGGGCCACAGCAGCCAAAATACCAATAATCGCCACAACGATCATCAATTCGATCAGGGTAAAACCCTTTTGCAGATTACGCTTCATATATTTCTCCTCGGAGTCAAGTGCAAATGAAAACCTGCAGACGATTCTTCAGGTTCGAAACTGAATCAGCAGATTCCATGCCAATAGACGGGTCGTTACAACTAAACCTTGCCAGTACAGCAAACGGCCTTCGACAGGCCTGTTTCGTAACAACTATCTTCTGCGACTCCAGTGAATGACATTTTTGTCTCTCACATCTGTCACCAACCGCATCTTTTCTTACACATCCAGCACATCCCCCGCTTGCAGCCACCGAATGTCATGCGGCGCAGCAAACCCATGCGGGGTGCGCGCATCAAAGCGGCGAATCTCCTCCATGATGAGTTCAGTCTCTGAGGGTTTGGTATGGGTGATGTAGATGGGGAACGACCGGGCCGGGTCGAGTTGGGCCAGTTCCAGCGCCAGGGTTTGGGGGGCAAGGTGCTGGGCGCGCTCTGCCAGGGCGCTCTCGCGGTTGCTGAAGGCGGTTTCGATGACCAGCATGGCCACGGGCAGCTGGTTGATGCGCTGCCAGAAGGCGGGGTTGCGGCCCGTGTCGCCGCTAAACACCCACCAGTCGTGGGGCCCTTGCACCGCGTAGCCTACGGCGGGGACGGCATGGCAGGCGGGCAGCACCTCTAGCCGGGTGCCTGCCACTTCCAGCGTTTGCCCTGCGGCCAGTGCCTGGTATTGCAGAAAAGGAGCGGCATCACTGGGGATACGGCTGAAGTCCGGCCAGATCACATTGTTGAACACATGGGCCTGCAGTGCGGCGATGGTCTCCTGCAAGGCGTGCACCTGCACGGGGCTGCTGCGGCGGGACGATATGGCGTCCAGCATCAGCGGCAGTGCGGCGATATGGTCCAGGTGCGAGTGCGTGAGAAAAACATGGTCGATGGCCTGCATTTCGTCCAGGGTGAGGTCGCCCACGCCTGTCCCTGCATCGATGAGGATGCGTCCATCGATCAGAAACGAGGTGGTGCGGCAGTCCCGGGCAATCGCCCCGGAGCAGCCCAGCACGCGGACTTTCATGGTTGCTGCGGCCTTTATTCGGTTTCCAAATCATTCATGTCTAGGTGCGAAGCCTACGATCAGTGCTGTAGCACGGCAAGGCGAAGCAACAACGACACGGATGGTTTAGAAATGGAATTACTTGGTGTCGAAATGGGTCGATCCGTCCCACGCGGGGTTGTAGGGTAACACCCGCAGGGCCTGCAGGCGCTGGCTGTAAAACTCCAGCAAAGCTCTTTGTGCGTGGGCCGCCACCAGTCCCGGCCAAAGGCTGTCGCACCGGGGCCAGTCTTGTGCACGAAAGACGGCCAGCCACTCGTGCCAGCGGTCCAGGGCATTTTGCGGGTCGGCGTCCAGCGTGCCCGCTTCAGCCACCGGGCGGTAGATGGCCACGGCCTGCTCCTTGCCTTTGACGCGCACGCGGTCTAGCTCCTGCCATGCAAAACCTTGTGCCTGCGCACGGGTGCTTTCGCTGGCGACGATTTCCACGCCATACACTTTGCACAGGCCTTCCAGTCGAGAGCCCAGGTTGACGGCGTCCCCGATCACGGTGTAGCTGCGGCGGATGTCCGAGCCCATGTCGCCCACGCACATAGGCCCGGTGTTGAGCCCGATGCCGATGCCGATTTCGGGCAGGCCGCGCGCACGGTGCTCAACATTGAGGGCATGCACGGCCTGCGCCATGCCCAATGCTGCGCGCACGGCCAATGTGGCGTGCTCTGGCGTTGCCACGGGAGCCCCCCAGAAAGCCATCACACAATCACCCATGTATTTGTCGATGGTGCCGCGCTGCTGGCGGATGACCTGGGTCAAGCGTGAAAATATTTCATTGAGCAAGGCTTGCAGCTGCACTGGCTCCATGCGCTCGGACATGGCGGTAAAACCGCGCATGTCGCAAAACATGACCGTGAGTTCGCGGTTGGCGGCCTGCATGCTGTAGCGCGCGGGCTCCAGCACCATCTCGTTCACCAGCTCTGGCGGAACATAGGTGCCAAATAGATGCGCCAGCCCGCGCTTGGCGCGGCCTTCCACAAAATACCCGTAGCTCATGTTCAGCGCAAATGCCAGCAGCACCAGAGCCAGCACGGCCGCCAGGGGCATGGTCAGGCTGTGCACCTGGTACAGCCAAAGATTGAGCCCCGTCAGCCCCGCAAACAACCCCAGGCTCACCCCGACCGTCGCACCCGCACCCAACAGGGGCAGGGCCACGGCAAGCAGCATCCCGGCACAGGCGATCTGCAGCACATCAAACCCGATGGCGTAATCGGGCTGCACCGGGTTTCGCCCATCGAGGAAACCCGCAATCATGTTGGCGTGGGTTTCCACCCCCGGGTAGGCGCCGCCCACGGGCGTGGCGCGCAGATCCTGCAAGCCCGGGGCGGTGGTACCCACCAGAACGATCTGCCCCTGCAGGCTGGCGGCGGGGAGGCGGCCTTCCAGAATATCGGCCGCAGCGACATAGCGGAACGATCCACCACGGGGGCCACCCGGCCCCCGGTAGGGCACCAGGGCGGCAAGCTGCCGATCCGTTGGCAGCAGCAGGGATCGTCCGTCCTGGTGCAGTTCAATACCCTGCACAAAGGGCACGGCGGCATCTTCATAGCCCGGCGCATAACCTGGACGGATGGTGGGCATGCCCAGCAACACGCGGAACACCGCCAGCGCCAGGGATTCGTAATATTGCCCCTGGTATTGGGCCAGCAGGGGAAGAGCCCGGACCACGCCGTCATCGTCGGTCATGGCGTTAAAAAAACCGGCTGTTGGTGCCGCTTGCGCCAGTGGCGCGATGTTGCTGCCATATCCTGTCCACGCCGTGGACTGCAGGCGCTTGCCTTGGAGCTGCGCGGCGGTCAGCGCGGGCGCTGGCAGTGCGCCATGCGATCGGCCATCCCGGTCACTGGTGAAGTAATAGCCCAGAACAACGTTCTGACCCTGCAGGGTGGCAGCAAACCGGGCGTCAAAATCCAGCGCAGGGGCCAATTGCGCCAGTGCCACGACAAAGTCCTGCTGCTTGCGCAGCGGCCCCGCAGCCAGACGCTGCAGGCTGGCCAGGCCCGAACTACCGTCCGGCTCGGCGAACACGACATCAAAGCCAACTACGGCGGCCTGCTGACGGCCCAGAAGTTCTTGGGAAAAGCGCGCCAGCTTGTCCCGCCCCCAGGGCCATTGCCCTACCCGGGCCAGGCTGGTTTCGTCGATATCCACGATGACGATGCGATCGTCCATGGTGCGCGGCATGGTGGCGCGCAGCCGGGCATCGTAGATCAGGTGATCCAGGCGCTCGAACATTGGCACTCGCAATGCCCCGGTGGCGTGCAGCAAGGCCAGCACCAACGGCAAAGCCACCACGGCCATGCGCAGCCAGCGCCTGCGCACAACGGCGACGAGCCTGCCTACCAAACCTGGGCTGCGCATGGCGGTGCCTGGCGCTACGGCCCTGCGCCGTCAGTCTTGCATGAACTGCATTTCCGTACCGGCCAACTCCAGCCGGTCGCCAGCGTGCAAAGGCACAGGGGTATTGCCGATGCGCGCACCGTTGAGCATGGGATTGTCTGGCCCCTCCACATGGGCCAGCACGAAGCCCTGGTGGCGCCGCGTAATGGATGCCACCGCCACACCCGGCTTGCCAATGGTGGTGACGACTTTGGTCAACGCCACCTCACGCCCGGCTGCAGCGCCCGAGAGCACACGGATGACGGCCGTCACAGGCGCGGCTGCAGCCGCAGGGGCCGGTGCGGGACGGGGTGGAATCGGGGGCGGCACCATGCCTGGTTTGAAAAGCATGGTTTTTTCGAAGCCGTTGCTTTCGTCTTCATGGAGGAAGCGGATTTTGTACTTGCCCACTTCCACGGTGTCACCGTTGCGCAGGGCCTGGCGCTTGACCGCCTTGCCATTCACGTAGGTGCCATTGGTGCTGCCCAGGTCCTCCGCCTCGACCCCTTGCTCGTTCATGTGGAAGGCAACATGCTCACCGCTGACCGCGAGGTTGTCGATCACGATGTCGTTGTAGGGGCGGCGCCCGAGCATGGTGCGCTCCTTGCTGAGCTCCACCTCTTTGATAACAACACCGTCGATCGAAACGATCATTTTGGGCATGACCAACTCCTGCTTTTGTTTTGCATTTGAAATAAATGGATGGGCACTAGGCGGTACGCATGAGCCGTGACATGAAGCCCCGCTTGCTTTCGGGGGCCCCCGCCTGCACCAGCACCACGCTGATGTTGTCGCGGCCACCATTGGCATTGGCCGCGTCGATGAGGCGACGTGCCTTGTCCTCCAGCGGCAGGGCAGCGGCCGCCAGCGTGGTGAGCTCCTCGTGAGACACCATTTCGCTCAGGCCATCGGAACACATCAGATACAGGTCCTGCGGCTCCACCTTGAATTCGTTGACTTCGATGAGCACATCGTCTTCGACCCCCAGCGCCCGCGTCACCAGATTGCGGCTGGACGACAGCGCAGCCTGCTGTGCCGTGATCAGCCCAGCGTCGACTTGCTCCTGCAGCCAGGAATGGTCCCGCGTGATCTGCTCCAGCAGGCCTGCACGCAGGCGGTAGCAACGCGAATCGCCGATATGCCCCAACACCAGGCGACTGCCCTGGAAAACACCCACCACCAGTGTGGTGCCCATGCCCGCATACTGCGGATTGGCCTCGGCCGCACCCAGAATGGCCTGGTTGGCATTGCCCACGCAGATCTCTATGGCACGGCGCAGGTCAAACGCCTTGAGATGCGCGCCCGCCTCGCCCAACCAGCGCGCCAGTTCGGTACGGATGAAGGTCGTCGCCATGCCGCTGGCTACTTCGCCCGCGTTGTAGCCCCCCATGCCATCGGCCAGCAAGGCCAGTTGGGCCTGTGGATCGATCGCAACAGCGTCTTCATTGTTGGCGCGCACCCGGCCAGGGTCTGTCCGTGCGAAAAACTCGTACCCCATCTTGGCCGACGTCATTGCGCACCTGGCTCGGAAGCAGAAACAGGGGCCCGCGCAGCAGGAATATCCAATACAGTTTCTTGAAAAGCCGCCATGTTGTGCTCTTGTTGATTGCTGCGCGCATCATAGACGAGCGGCTGCTGCGCCGGTGCAGTGTTGGCGGCTTGCAAAAGCGCGTTTTCCACATTGCGCAGATCAACGGCAAATTGACGCCCCGTCTGGTAACGCTCCCGGGGGTCTTTGCGCAAGGCCAATGCCACGACGTTGGCCAGATCGGCCGGCAAATCCGAGCGCAGCGTGCGCACATCGGGCGCTGGCTGGTGGGCAATGTTGTGCATCAGCGCACTCATCGAATCGCCCCGCAGCGGCAGACTGCCTGTCAGCAACTGAAACAGGGTCACCCCCAAGGCATACAAGTCGCAGCGGCCATCAACCTTGTTTCCCGCCAATTGCTCAGGCGCCATGAAACTGGGGGTTCCGAGCACAAGGCCCGTGCGGGTTTTGCTGCTGTCGGTGATGCGGGCAATGCCGAAGTCTGAAACCTTGACCGCGTTGGCAGCCGCATCAAACATGATGTTGGCGGGCTTGATGTCACGGTGCACTACGTTTTGCTGGTGCGCATAGTCCAGCGCCTCGGCCACGCGCGCCACGATGGAAACCACTTGCGGCACAGGCAAAAGTTGCCCCGGCTTCGTGGCGCCGACCAGATCCTGGCCTTTGAGCAGTTCCATGGCGATCCAGGCCAGGCCCTGCTCGTCTCCCGCATCGTAGATGGTGACAATATTCTGGTGCTGCAGCCGCCCGGCAGACTCGGCTTCACGGAAAAAGCGTGCACGCGCATCCACCAGCGCAGTGCCGTCGAACTCCTGGTCCAGCGCAAGGGTTTTGATGGCCACCACACGGCCAATTTTGGGGTCGCGCCCTTGGTAGACCACGCCCATGGCACCGCGCCCCAGTTCTTTCTCGACCTGGTAGCGACCCAGCAATGAGAGCAGGGCGCCTGCGGGCGCTTCCATGGCATTGGCGGTTTCGGCATTGGCCGCTATCTCGGCCAAGTGGCGGGCGCGTTTGCGGCCCTTGCGGGCTTGCACATGGTTGCGGTCCTGCCGCAGGATGTGCTCGTACACCGCACGCGCCTTGACGTATTGGTGCTTTTGCTCGAAGTCCTGTGCAAGGTTCACCAGATTGGCCTGCAGCTCAGGACCCGGCGGTACGCGCCGCAGGCGTTCAAACGCCATGTCCAGTTGCCCCTGGCCCTGCAAGGCCAGGCCCATCATGCGGTTCGGCTCCTGGCCATCCTGGTGCGCATCCCCTGACGCAGCCCGCACTGGCAAACGGCTACGCGCCATGTGCGCCGCCAGCCCAACCAGCAACGCCAAGGCAGGCAACACCAGATGCAGCCATTGCCCCCGCTGCTGCAACCATACCCATTCCAGCGCCAGCAAGGCTGCCGCCAGGGCCAGCGAAACCGCAACACCCTGCAGCAAGCCCCAGCGCGGCAAACCCAGCGCCACCCAAAGCAATGCCGCAACCACACTCGTCCACAAGAGCGCGGCGCCCCAGGTGGGCTCGGTGTAAACATGCCCCTGCCGAATGCTGGACACCTGGTGCGCCAGCAACTCCACGGGCGTGAGCTGGGCTCCACCCGGGACGGTTAGCAAGGGTTGGATGCGAGGCGCTGTAGGACCGACCAGAACAATCTTGCCCTGCCACTGGGCCGGTGGCAGCGGCGCATTCAACACGGTGTGCACCGACAGCACAGGAAACGGCGGCTTGTCTTGCGTGCCAGGATAGATGTGCGGGCGCATGAGGGCTGCACCGCTGAGGGACACCCCCAAGCCACCCATGCGCAAGGCATGGCCTTCCTGCACTTCGATCTGCGCCGCCCCGAGATGCAGACTGTGCATGGCGGTCAGCAAAGCCAGCGAAGGCACTGCCGCACCATCAAGGCCCCACAACAAGGGCGCCTCGCGGACCACGTGATCCGCACTCTGGGCTGCTATGGCCATGAACCCGATACCCGCCGCTGCCTGCCCGAACAACGCTAGCGGTTGGGCGCCTGCACGGGCTGGCGGTGCCATTCGGCGCCCTGGATCAGGCAGGGCACTGCGGTGCACGTAGGGCGGCAAGGTTCCACCCGCCGCTTGCGCGTCGGGCGCCGCCACCAGGTCGGTCGGCAGCAAGACATTGCCTGCACGACCCATACTGGCCGCCAGACGTGCATCGGCGTCCAACGCGGCTTCGGCTTCCGCCACCGTGCGGCTCAACTGCTCTTTCAAAGCGGTCGCCTCTGGCGGTGCAGATTGCAGCGTGCTGCGAATTTTGTGCAAATACGGCAGTGCAAGATCGGGTTGCGCAGTATCCAACGGCATTGCCAGCACGATGGTTTTCGCACCCGCGGCTGCCAAGCGATCGATCAATTGCGCGTACACCGCACGCGACCACGGCCACGCACCAATACGCTCCAGGCTGGGCTCGTCGATGGCAACCACCACGATCTCATCAAGCGGCACCTGTGCCGCGCGGGATGTGGCGGCATCGTAGAGGCGGCGATCCAGGCTTTGCACTGCGTCGGTACCGAAATACAGGGCCACCATGGCCAGTGCCAGCACCAGGGCTAACACCCCATGCCACCCTGCTCCGTCCTGACCCTTCGTGAAACGCCCCACTTGTGCCTGTGCCTCTGTTGATAGATGAATCCATTGCAAGCAAGAATTGCGCCGGGCCCCTGGTTGGCCGCTGGAACCCATTTGCATCGCTGCGCGGGTTATTGCGCTCCCATCAAGACACAAAATGCCATTTTTGTCACTCAAGACAAAAAACGCCAGTGGCCGAAGCCACTGGCGTTTTTAACGGGTGAGGCGCATTGCGCCCAGGCTCACTTGAGTTGTGCCTTGAGCAGCTTGCCCAGTTCAGACGGGTTGCGCGTGATGATGAAGCCCGACTCTTCCATGATGGCGAGCTTGGCATCGGCGGTGTCGGCGCCGCCGGAGATCAGCGCGCCGGCATGGCCCATGCGCTTGCCGGGAGGTGCGGTCACGCCGGCGATGAAACCAACGATAGGCTTCTTCATGTTGGCCTTGCACCAGAGGGCGGCCTCGGCTTCGTCGGGGCCGCCGATTTCGCCAATCATGATGACAGCGTCGGTATCAGGATCGTCATTGAAAGCGCGCATCACGTCGATGTGCTTGAGGCCATTGATCGGGTCGCCGCCAATGCCCACGGCAGTGGACTGGCCCAGACCCACTTCGGTCAACATGGCCACGGCTTCGTACGTCAGCGTGCCCGAGCGGGACACCACGCCGATGCGGCCCTTGCGGTGGATGTGGCCGGGCATGATGCCGATCTTGATTTCGTCGGGCGTGATGATGCCGGGGCAGTTGGGGCCCAGCAGCAGCGTCTTCTTGCCACCGGCGGCTTCCTTGGCCTTCATCTTGTTGCGCACTTCGAGCATGTCGCGCACTGGAATGCCTTCGGTGATGCAAATCGCCATATCCAGATCGGCTTCGACAGCCTCCCAGATGGCGGCGGCGGCGCCTGCTGGCGGCACATAGATCACCGACACGGTGGCGCCGGTCTGCTTCGCGGCTTCCTTGACGGAGGCGTAGATCGGGATGTTGAAGATTGACTCACCGGCCTTCTTGGGGTTCACGCCCGCCACGAAGCAGTTCTTGCCGTTCGCGTATTCCTGGCACTTTTCGGTATGGAACTGGCCCGTCTTGCCCGTGATGCCCTGGGTGATGACCTTGGTGTCTTTGTTGATGTAAATCGACATGTGCGTGTCCTAGCGTTCTGGTCGGGTCATTACTTGACGGCAGCGACGATCTTCGTCGCGGCTTCGGCCATGGTGTCGGCCGCGATGATGGGCAGGCCGGACTCGGCCAGCAGCTTCTTGCCCAGCTCTTCGTTGGTGCCCTTCATGCGCACGACCAGTGGCACGGACAGGTTCACGGCCTTGCAGGCAGTGATCACGCCGGTGGCGATGGTGTCGCACTTCATGATGCCGCCGAAGATGTTGACCAGGATGCCCTTGACGTTCTTGTTGCCGAGCATGATCTTGAAGGCCTCGGTCACCTTCTCGGCCGTGGCGCCACCGCCGACATCCAGGAAGTTGGCTGGCTCGCCGCCGAAGAGCTTGATGGTGTCCATGGTCGCCATGGCGAGACCTGCGCCGTTCACCAGGCAGCCGATGTTGCCGTCCAGACTGATGTAGGCCAGGTCGAACTTGGAGGCTTCGACTTCGGCGGGGTCTTCTTCGTCCAGATCGCGGAAGGCCACGATTTCTGGGTGGCGGAACAGCGCGTTGGGGTCAAAGTTGAACTTCGCGTCCAGCGCCATCAGGTTGCCCTTGGAGTCGCAGTTCAGTGGGTTGATTTCCACCAGCGATGCGTCGGTCTCCATGTAGCACTTGTAGATCTTGGCGAAGATGTCTACCGCCTGGTCGATGGAAGCGCCGGTCAACCCGATGGCTGCCGCCACCTTCTTGCTCTGCTCGGCGGTGATGCCGGTCAGCGGGTCGATCATCTCGGTGATGATCTTCTCGGGCGTGGAGTGGGCCACTTCCTCGATGTCCATGCCGCCCTCAGACGAAGCGATCAGGGCCACCTTCTGCGTGGCACGGTCGGTGACCAGGGACACATACAGCTCGTTCTTGATGTCGGCGCCGTCTTCGATGTACAGGCGGCGGACCTTCTGGCCTTCAGGGCCGGTCTGGTGCGTCTTGAGCTGCATGCCCAAAATTTCGCCCGCGATGCGCTTGACGTCGTCAATGGTCTTGGCAACCTTGACGCCACCGCCCTTGCCACGGCCACCGGCGTGGATCTGGGCCTTGACGACCCACACGGGGCCGCCCAGTTTCTGGGCTGCTTCGACGGCTTCTTGCACCGTGAATGCGGGAATGCCGCGCGGAACGGGCACACCAAAATTGCGCAAGATTTCCTTGCCTTGGTATTCGTGAATCTTCATGAGGGCTCTCTCAGGAAAGTGATTTCACCCGACTACCATGGCATCAGATGTCTGGCGGCGGGCTTGGGACATGGCAGCCGATAAATGTATCATGCTGCGACGCACCATGCCTTTTTAAAAACTTACAAGGTATGCGCGCCTTCTCCAGGAGCCTGCCGGACTTGGGAATCGTCGGCTGCGAATCGCTTTCGACGCCCCAAGCCCGACAGACTCCTAGCGCCTTTTGCACCACGCCTTTCCTGCAGGAGCACCCCATGTCCAAAGTCTTCATCGACGGCGAAGCCGGCACCACAGGCCTGCAAATCCGTGAGCGCCTGCAAGGCATGGCGCAGGTCACGCTTTTGAGTATTGCCCCCGAACTGCGCAAGGACCCCGCCGCCAAGCGCGCCCTGGTCAGCGAGGCCGACCTGGTGGTGCTGTGCCTGCACGACGACGCCGCACGCGATACCGTGGCCCTGGTGGACGACATCGAGAAAACCACGGGCCGCACCATCAAGGTGATCGACGCCAGCACCGCGCACCGCACGGCACCCGGCTGGGTGTTTGGGTTTCCTGAACTGTGCGCGGGCCAGCTCGACGCTGTGCGCACAGCCTCCCGTGTCAGCAACCCCGGTTGCTACGCCACGGGCGCCATTGCGCTGCTGCGCCCGCTGGTCGATGCAGGCCTGGTGCCCCCCGATTTTCCGGTGGCACTGCCTTCCATCTCGGGCTACTCGGGCGGAGGCCGCCCCATGATCGAAGCCTACGAGGCCGGCAATGCGCCGCCCTACGAAGCCTACGCGCTGGGCCTGGCACACAAGCACATCCCGGAAATCCTGCACTACACGGGCATGACGCGGCGCCCGATATTCATCCCGGCCGTGGGCAATTTTGCCCAGGGCATGCTGGTGCAATTACCGCTGCACCTGGACATGCTGCCCGGCACGCCCCAGGCGGCCGACCTGCACGACGCACTGGCCGCCCACTACGCCCGTACCAATGCACCCGAGCAATGGGTGAAGGTGCTTGCGCCCACCGAAGACCTCAAACTGGCCGCCGATACGCTGGCCAACACCAACCAGCTCGAACTGCGCGTGTTCGCCAACGAGGCCTACCGCCAAGCTGTACTGGTGGCGCGGCTGGACAACCTGGGCAAGGGTGCCAGCGGCGCAGCAGTGCAAAACCTCAAATTGATGCTGGGGATCTGATTCCCAATCGAAGCCCGCGAGTGCACTTCAATATTGATAGCTGCTTGCGCTTAACAGGCAAGCGTTAGAGGCCTAAAACACTCTATTTTTTAAGCGTGGCTTTAGGCGTCTTCGTCCGGTGCGCCCTGCACCGCCCGGCGCACCACGGCGGCCGAGAACCCGCGTCCCAGCAAAAACCGCATTTGCCGCGCGCGGCCTGCGGCATCGGGGGCTGACTGGCCAAACTTGCGCTGCCAGACGGCCTGCGCACGCGCGAATTCGGTGCCCTGCAACTGCTCCAGCGCCTGCGCCACGGTGTCTGCATCCAGCCCCTTGGATTGCAGCTCCTGCCGGATGCGTTGGTCGCCCAGGCGCCCCGCGCGCCGATGCACCAGCGATGCAGCCACCCGCTCCGCGCTGATGAAACCCTTGGCCTGCAGGTCGTCGAGCACGCGCTCGATCTCACCGGGCTCCTGCGCGTGCGGTGCCAACTTGCGCAGCAGTTCCGCCCGGGAATGCTCGCGCGCCGCCAAATAGCGCAGCGCGCGGCCTTTCAGGGAGATCGGCGGTGCAGCCATGCAACCTAGAAACGGCCGTTGGATGCGCCCGCCGGTGCCGTGATCTGGGAGCCAGGCAAGACGAGACGACGCGGCGGGCTCCTGCCCGCAAGGAGGAACAACGCCGCATGGCGCCCTGAGCGCGGTGCTGGCGAGTGCATAGCGCTTTCACCCATCAGGTGAACACCATCGAAGCCATCAACGGTCGATTTCATGCGGCTTAGCAAGAGAGACAAAGCGGTCAACTGCCGTTTCTAGGTTCAAGGCAACTCAGTCGGCCTTGGCTTCGGCCTTGCGGGCACGGCCTGCGGGGGCAGGCACCACACCGTCGGTGGCGTCAGAGGCTTCTGCGGCCGCAGAGGGCGCAGCGACCGGCAAGGCGGCAGGCAGCAGTGCGATGCCCAGGCTCTCGCGCACCTTGTTCTCGATCTCATGGGCCAACGCCCGGTTTTCGCGCAGGAACTCGCGTGCATTGTCGCGGCCCTGGCCGATTTTTTCACCGTTGTAGGCATACCAGGCGCCGGATTTTTCCACGATGCGCGCCGTCACCCCCATGTCGATGATTTCACCCTCGCGCGAAATGCCTTCACCAAACAGGATGTCGAACTCGGCGGTTTTGAATGGTGGCGAGACCTTGTTCTTCACCACCTTGACGCGGGTTTCGTTGCCAATGGCTTCCTCGCCCTTCTTGATGGTGCCGGTGCGGCGGATGTCCAGGCGCACCGAAGCGTAGAACTTGAGCGCGTTGCCGCCAGTGGTGGTTTCAGGGCTACCGAACATGACGCCGATCTTCATGCGGATCTGGTTGATGAAGATGACCATGCAGTTGGTCTTCTTGATGGTCGAGGTGAGCTTGCGCAGCGCCTGGCTCATCAGGCGCGCCTGCAGGCCGGGCAGGCTGTCGCCCATATCGCCCTCGATTTCGGCCTTGGGCGTGAGCGCCGCCACCGAGTCAATGACGATCAGATCGACCGCACCCGAACGCACCAGGCTGTCCACGATTTCAAGCGCCTGCTCGCCGGTGTCGGGCTGCGAAATGAGCAGGTCTTGCAGGTTGACGCCCAGCTTTTGTGCGTACTGGATGTCGAGCGCATGCTCGGCATCGACGAACGCGCACTGGCCGCCCTGTTTTTGCATTTCGGCGATGACTTGCAACGTCAGCGTGGTCTTGCCCGAGGACTCAGGCCCATAAATTTCGACGACGCGGCCGCGCGGCAGACCGCCCACACCCAACGCCACATCGAGGCCCAGCGAGCCGGTGGACACCACCTGGATGTCCTCGATCACCTCGCCTTCGCCCAGGCGCATGATGGTGCCTTTGCCAAACTGCTTCTCGATCTGGGCCAGCGCGGCGGCCAGGGCTTTGGCTTTTTCGCCATCGGGGGGCATGCTGCGGCTGATGGGTGCGTTCATGGAAATCTCCTTGGAGGTCAACAGGTTAGAAGAGACCGCTCACCGTTTCAACAACAAATGAACTGGATGCTTGAACAGTAGTCTACCAAGCCATCGGTAGAAATCATCAGATTATTTGGTCAGTTTGCCTTACCATATAACAATGCCTCTGCAAGCCACCTCCCCCGCCCACGACCACTGGCGCCAGACACACCTGGGCCGCTTGATGGGGGACGCGCTGCGCCGCTTCGATGCGCGGGTGCTGCAGCTGATGGCGCGCAATGTGGAGGTACCACTGGCCCTGTCCAACCTGGCCGCGCGCGACCAGGTGAGCGCGGCCCACGTGCACATCACGCGGCACCTGTCGCTGCACGGCGACCGGCTGGTCGACCTGGCCGAGCGCGCAGGCATGTCCAAGCAGTCCATGGGCGCACTGGTGGACCAGTGCGAAGCCTGGGGACTGGTGCGCCGCGCAGCCGACCCGCACGATGCACGTGCACGCCGTGTGCACTTCACTGCCACAGGGCTGGCATGGCTGGAGGCTTTTCGCAGCGCACTGGCCCAGGCCGAAGCGGAGCTGCGCGCCGAGGTGGGCACTGAAGTGGCTGCGGTGGTGTCCATTGGGCTGGAAACCTACGCCAGCGGCAGCAATCCTCTTTGAACCGCACACAGCACTCGGCAGGCTCCTAAAATCAGACGCATTACAAGGAGACAAGCATGCGCATCCTCATTGCCGAAGACGACCAGGTGCTGGCCGATGGCCTTTTGCGCACACTGCGCAGTTCGGGCGCCGTGGTGGACCATGTGGCCAGCGGCAGCGAGGCCGATGCGGCTCTCCTGACCAACAACGAATTCGACCTGCTCATCCTGGACCTGGGCCTGCCGCGCATGCACGGGCTGGAAGTGCTCAAGCGCTTGCGCAGCCGAGGCTCGGCCTTGCCGGTGCTGATTCTCACGGCGTCTGACAGCGTGGAAGAGCGCGTTCAGGGGCTGGACCTGGGCGCCGACGACTACATGGCAAAGCCTTTCTCACTGCAGGAACTGGAAGCGCGGGTGCGCGCATTGGCGCGGCGGGGCATGGGTGGTGCCACTTCGACCATCAAGCACGGCCCGCTGGTGTACGACCAATCGGGCCGCGTGGCCACCATTGACGGCAAGATGGTGGAGCTGTCAGCCCGCGAGCTGGGCTTGCTCGAAGTGCTGCTGCAGCGCGCCGGGCGCCTGGTCAGCAAGGACCAGTTGGTCGAGCGCTTGTGCGAATGGGGCGAAGAAGTGAGCAACAACGCCATCGAGGTGTACATCCACCGCCTGCGCAAGAAGATCGAGAAGGGCCCAATCCGCATCGCCACGGTGCGTGGCCTGGGTTACTGCCTGGAAAAAATTCCCGGCTAGGGCAGGGAACTCCCCCCTGTGTCGCTGCGCTCCTTCCCCCCTCTCTCGCCTCGCTGCGCGCTGCGGGAGGGGAGACGCCGCCAGCGCGGCGGGGCGGCCCTTGCGCGGCGGCCGCTGGCCTGGGCCGTGCCAGTTTCTTGCGGCACCGATGGAGCGGCATCGTTTGCTCCTAATTTAATAGCTTTTAGCGCTTTCCCACATTGCGTTAAAGCCACTTTTTATTCAAAAACAGGACCACGATCTTGAAGATCTTCCAGCGCGAGCAGCGCTCCCTGTTCGGCGAAATCCTGGACTGGATGCTCACCCCGCTGCTGCTGCTGTGGCCGGTGAGCCTGGCGCTGACCTGGCTGGTAGCGCAGGGCATTGCCAACAAGCCTTTCGACCGCGCGCTGGAATACAACGCCCATGCGTTGGCACAGCTGGTGTCGGTGCACAAGGGCAAGCCCCAGTTCAACCTGCCCCAGCCCGCGAGCGAAATCCTGCGCGCCGACGACTCTGACACGGTGTACTACCAGGTCACCGGGCCGCACAACGAACTGCTTTCGGGCGAACGCGAACTGCCGCTGCCGACCGAGGACGAAGCCCCCACCATCGGAGAGGTGCGCCTGCGCGACGCCGAGCTGCGCGGACTGGAAATCCGCATGGCCTATATCTGGGTGCGCCTGCCACTCGAAGGCGCCCCGCTGGCCCTGGTGCAGGTGGCCGAAACACGCGAAAAGCGCAGTGTGCTGGCCACCGAAATTATCAAGGGCGTGATGGTGCCCCAATTCGTCATCCTGCCGCTGGCCGTGCTGCTGGTCTGGCTGGCGCTGGCGCGCGGCATCAAGCCGCTGCACCAGCTGGAAGAACGCATCCGGGCGCGCAGCCCCGACGACCTTTCCCCGCTGGACCATAAAACCGTGCCGCTAGAGGTCGCACCGCTGGTCTCGTCCGTGAACGACCTGCTGACGCGCCTGAACGATTCGCTGGCCACGCAAAAGCGCTTTCTGGCCGACGCCGCGCACCAGCTCAAGACCCCGCTGGCGGGCTTGCGCATGCAGGCCGACCTGGCGCAGCGCGAAGGCACCAGCACAGAGGAACTCAAACGGTCGCTGCTGCAGATCGGGCGCTCGAGCATCCGCGCCACGCACACCGTCAACCAGTTGCTGGCGTTGGCGCGGGCCGAAAGCAGCGGCGCGCAGATCGCCTTCACACCCTGCGACCTGGCGCGCCTGACCATGGACGTGGTGCGCGACTCGGTGCCGCGTGCGCTGGACAAGGGCACCGACCTGGGCTACGACGGCGCCCAGCCCGGCGCGCCGGGCGTGTGGGTGCAGGGCAACCCCACGCTGCTCAAGGAGCTGGTGCGCAACCTGGTGGACAACGCCATCAACTACACCCCGTCGAGCAGCGAAAAACCCGGCATCATCACCGCGCGCGTGCTGGCCGACACCTTTGGCCGCGTGCTGCTGCTGCAGGTCGAAGACTCGGGGCCTGGCGTGCCCGAATCCGAGCGCGAACTGGTCTTTCAGCCCTTTTACCGTGCACTGGGCACCGATGCCGATGGCTCGGGCCTGGGCCTGCCCATCGTGCTGGAGATCGCACGCCAGCACAGCGCCGAAATCATGCTGGAAGAGGCCCACCCCGGCCAGCAGCCCCCGGGCCTTCGGTTCACGCTGCGGTTTCCGGCACTCGATATGCCCCCAAACCAGGGCTAACAGCCCCAAAACGACCGCCCGCTCAGGAGCAGGGCCGCAGCGCCTTGCCGGCCATGGGCGTGCGCAGCGCTTCGACACGGGCGCGCAGGGCGCTGTCGGCGGCGGGCAGGCGCAGCGTGTAGCCGGGGGCATCGTTGCGCTCCTGCACCACGCGGGCGGTGCGCACGCCCTTGGCGGTCAGGTTGCTCAGGCCGCGCTGCGCTGCCTCTTCGGTCGAAAAGCGCCCGAGCGACAGGCCGGGCTCCAGCGCTGCGCTGCCCGGGCGGTCGTAGGGAATGTTCATTTCGCGCAGCTCGGCGCGCTTTTTGGCCAGCGCATCGGCATCCGCAAAGCGGCCCATGTAGACCATCCAGCGGCCAGCGATGGTGGTGCGTTCCAGCGTCCACGAGCCCTGGGGCAGGCTGGCGGCGGCGCGGCGCAAGGCGGCGGCCTGCTCTTCGTCGAACACCCCCGCCTGCAGGCATTCGCCTGCAGGGGCTGCGGCCACAGGCGCTTCGACGGGGGCTGGCGCCGGTGCGGATGTAGGCTCCTGCGCCGCAGCAGCGGGAGCAACCGCCGGAGCCGATGTCTTGCTGCCCACCACGCGCAGCGCCTCGGGGCGAATCTGCTCTGCGAGGCGCTGCGGCTCAGACTGCGATACCGGGGCCAGCCCCCATTCCAGTAGCAGGCCCTGCGACCAGGCGTAGTACGCCGCGTTGGCCAGCAGCAGGACGAGCACAAAAAAACGCAGCATGGGTGGTGTGTGAAATGGTCAGGGCATGCTGGCGGCCACGGGCCGCACGCTGATGTCGGAACTGGTCACGGGCAGCATGCCGCCCGCAGTATGCACGAGCAAGGCACCATCGTCGCCCACGCCGTGCGCGGTGCCGCTGGTGCCGTCACTCAGCTGCACGCTGCGCCCCTGCAACACATCGCGCAGCGCAAAGCGCGGCTGCATGGGCGCAAAACCATAGGTGGCGAACAACTGCAGCATGCCCACCAGGGGTGGCGCAATGCGCAGCAAGGCGGTGGGGGCATCGAGCCGGGCATCCATCTCCTGCAGGCAGCCTGGCGGCAGCGACATGCCTTGGCCATGCTGCGGGCGCACGTTCAGGCCCACGCCCACCACCACGTAGCGGCCGGGCGCGGTGTGCGCCGGGGCGGCGGCCTGCGGGACCACAAAGCTGGCCGTCTCCACCAAAATACCGCCCAGCTTGCGGTCGCCCTGCGCACCGCCCAGCCACAGGTCGTTGGGCCATTTCAGGCCAATGCGCGGCAGGGCACTGCCGGGCAGCGGCAGCGCGGGCTGCAGGCTTTCGGCCACGCTCACGCCCACGGCGAGCGAAAGGCCCGACCAATCGACCGGCGCCAGCGGCAGGCCCAGCGAAAAAGTGAGTGAATCACCCCGCACGCTCTGCCAGTCGCGGCCCAGGCGCCCGCGCCCGGCGGTTTGCTGCTCGGCCACCAGCAGCACGGGGTCGGTATGGCCCGCGCGCGCGCGGCGCATCAGTTCTGTGTTGGTCGAATCCAGTGCCGGGAGCACCTCGGCGGTAAATCCAGGCAGTTGGGGCACCACCGCCTCCCAGATCGCCTCCAGCGGCCAGCGCAGCGGGGCGGTCATGCCTTGGCCCTCCGCGGGGTGCGGGGCGGCGTTGCCTTGGCACGCGGCTCGGGGGCAACCCAGCCGCGCTTGGGCGCCAGCAGGGTGCCCCGGCAGGACGCCGCGCCACACCAGCAAGGGTATTCGGCCTTGAGCTTGGGGGTATAGCGCTCGTCGATGATGAGACCGTAGTCGTAGTTGATCTCTTCCCCTGCTGCAATGTTGCGCAGCGCGGTGATGAAAATGCGGCCATCCACCTCGTCGGCAAAGCAGTTGGGGTCGCAGCTGTGGTTGATCCAGCGCGAAGAATTGCCGCCGAAGTTGGCATCGATCACACGGTCTTCATCCACATGGAAATAGAAGGTGTGGTTAGGCTGCAACGGGTCGTGCGGATGGCGGTCCTGCGCCTCCTGCCAGCTGACGATTTCGCCGGTGTACTCGATCAGCACCTCGCCCTCGGCGATGGGTTGCACCGCGAACACGCCCTTGCCGTGTACGCCGGAGCGGCGAATCTGGATGCGGCGGCCAACGGCGGCGGCGGTTGCAGTGCGGGGCATGGCAAAACTCTGTTAACTTGATAGTGCACACATGCGCGTGCGCGTGTACGCGTGTGTGAAGCAAGGATTGTAGAAGCGCCCGGGGCCCGGCCCCGTGGCAGCCTGTATGGCGAGACCCAACATGACCAAAACACTGGTAATTGCAGAAAAACCTTCGGTCGCACAAGACATCGTGCGCGCCCTCACCCCGGTGGCGGGCAAATTCGACAAGCACGACGAACATTTCGAAAACGACCGCTATGTCGTCACCAGCGCCGTCGGCCACCTGGTGGAGATCCAGGCGCCCGAGGAATTCGACGTGAAACGCGGCAAGTGGAGCTTTGCCCACCTGCCGGTGATTCCGCCGCATTTCGATCTCAAACCTGTCGATAAAACCAAGACGCGCTTGAACGCCGTCGTCAAACAGGCCAAGCGCAAGGATGTGACGGAGATCATCAACGCCTGCGACGCGGGCCGCGAGGGTGAGCTGATCTTTCGCCTGATCGAGCAGTACGCCGGTGGCAACAAGGCGGGCAAACCCGTGCCACTGGGCAAACCCATCAAGCGCCTGTGGCTGCAAAGCATGACGCCGCAGGCCATCCGTGACGGGTTCGACCAGTTGCGCAGCGAACAGCAAATGCAGGGCCTGCACGACGCCGCCCGCAGCCGATCTGAAGCCGACTGGCTGGTCGGCATCAACGGCACGCGCGCCATGACGGCGTTCAACTCGCAAGGCGGCGGCTTCTTCCTGACCACCGTGGGCCGGGTGCAGACGCCCACGTTGTCGCTGGTGGTCGAGCGCGAGGAAAAAATCCGCAAGTTCATCAGCCGCGACTACTGGGAAATCCACGCCGAGTTCACCGCCCAGGCCGGCCGCTACCCCGGCAAGTGGTTCAACCCGCAGTGGAAGAAGAACCCCGACGACGCAGAGATGCGCGCCGACCGCGTATGGTCTGCACGCGAAGCCGAGGACATCGCCAACGCCGCACGCAACCAGCCGGCCACCGTCACCGAAGAAAGCAAGCCCACCACCCAGGCCAGCGGACTGCTGTTCGACCTGACCAGCCTGCAGCGCGAGGCCAACGGCAAGTTCGGCTTCTCGGCCAAGACGACGCTGGCGCTGGCCCAGTCGCTGTACGAGCGCCACAAGGCGCTGACCTACCCGCGTACCGACGCGCGCGCCCTGCCCGAGGACTATGTGCCGGTGGCCCGCGAGACCTTTGAAATGCTGGCCCACAGCGGCATGGCGCACCTGGCGCCGCATGCGCGCACGGCGCTCGATGGCAACTACATCCGGCCGACCAAGCGCATCTTTGACAACAGCAAGGTCAGCGATCACTTCGCCATCATCCCCACACTGCAAGCCCCCAGCGGCCTGTCCGAAGCCGAACAAAAACTCTACGACCTGGTGGTGCGCCGCTTCATGGCGGTGTTTTTCCCCAGCGCCGAATACCAGGTCACGACACGCATCAGCCGCATCGATGCAGCGGGCGCACAGCACCACTTCAAGACCGAGGGCAAGGTGCTGGTCAAGCCCGGCTGGCTGGCCATTTACGGCAAAGAAGCCGCGGGCGAGGTGGAAGGCGGCAAAGACGGTGACAAGGGCCAGAACCTGGTGGCCGTGCAGCCGGGCGAAAGGCCCCTGGCCGCGCCGGTGGACGCCAAGGGCCTCAAGACCAAGCCCCCCGCCCGCTACTCCGAAGCCACGCTGCTGGGCGCCATGGAAAGCGCGGGCAAGCAGATCGACGATGAAGAGCTGCGCAGCGCCATGCAAGAGAAAGGCCTGGGCACGCCCGCCACGCGCGCGGCCACCATCGAAGGCCTGCTGACCGAAAAATACATGCTGCGCGAAGGCCGTGAAATCATCCCCACGGCCAAGGCGTTCCAGCTCATGACGCTGCTGCGCGGGCTGGGGGTGGAAGAACTCTCGCGTGCCGACCTGACCGGCGAATGGGAGTTCAAGCTCTCGCAAATGGAAAAAGGCCTGCTCAGTCGCGAGGCCTTCATGTCCGGCATTGCCAGCATGACCGAGCGCATGGTGAAAAAGGCCAAGGAATACGACCGCGACACCATCCCCGGCGACTACGCCACGCTCGAATCACCCTGCCCCAACTGCGGCGGTGTCGTCAAAGAAAACTACCGCCGCTTTGCCTGCGTGGGCAAGGCAGGCAGCGAAGGCTGCGGCTTCAGCTTTGGCAAATCGCCCGCAGGCCGCACGTTTGAAACCGCCGAGGCCAACGCATTGCTGCGCGACAAGAAGATCGGCCCGCTGGAGGGCTTTCGCTCCAAGGCGGGCTGGCCGTTCACGTCCGAGATCGTCATCAAATACGACGACGAGGCACACAACTACAAGCTCGAATTCGATTTTGGCGACGACAAAAAAGGCGAGGAATCGGGCGAGCTGGTGGCGTTTGAAGACGCTGCCCTCGGCCCTTGCCCCCTCTGCGGCTCCGACGTGCACGAACACGGCAGCAACTATGTGTGCAGCAAGGCCGTGCCCACCGCCGCGCAGCCCACACCGAGTTGCACTTTCAAGAGCGGCAAGATCATCCTGCAGCAGCCCGTGGAACGCGAGCAGATGCACAAGCTGCTGGCCACCGGCAAGACCGACCTGCTCGACAAGTTTGTCAGCATGCGCACCCGCCGCGCCTTCAAGGCCCACCTGGCGTGGGACAAAGAGGCGGGCAAGGTCAATTTTGAATTTGCCCCCAGCAAGTTCCCGCCACGCCCGGGTGCTGCCGCTAAAACGATAGCTGCCAAGGCAGGCAAGACAAGCGCCGCAGCCAAAAAGACTGCAAAACCTGCTGCTGCCAAAAAAGCCCCCGCCAGCAAAACAGCGGCCGCCAAGGCACCGCGCAAACCCGCCGCTGGCAAAACGCCCAGTGCCGCCCTGGCCGCTGTGATTGGTACCGACCCCGTAGCCCGCCCCGAAGCCGTCAAGAAGATGTGGGAATACATCAAGGCCCACAACCTGCAAGACCCCAAGGACAAGCGCACCATCGTTGCCGACGACAGGCTGCGCGCCGTGTTTGGCAAAGACAGCGCGGGCATGTTCGAGCTGGCGGGCATTCTGGGCAATCACCTGGGCTAACCGGTAGCCTATGCGCAGCCGCAGAGAGCGCACCATCCTTACCGCCCTGGCAGCAGCCCTGGTGGCCGCTGCGGCTGCCGCTTGGTGGACGGCCGACCAGTGGTGGCCGCAGGCCGGGCCCTGGACTGAACAGGCCTGGAAGAAAATCACCCGCCCCGGAGCCGATACCCTGCCGCCCACAATGAAACGCCCCACACAGGCCCACCCGGCCCAGCCCGGTGCCTCAGAGCCCGCACGCCCGCAGTCGCGCAAATGCCTGAAAGACGGCCGCACCACCTACACCGACCTGCCCTGCCCCAAGGGCAGCCAGGAGTTGCCGGTGGATGGCGCAGTCACCACGCTGCCGCATTGACTTGCGGGTACCCAGGGCATACACCAGGCCCCCGATACCCGCGTGACACGGACCGTCACCCGCATGGGCTAAGCTGGGTCATCGCGCATTCGCACTCTTCGCACCGTACCCACCCACTGGCCATGCAACAGCAGCACCCCCCTACGCCTTCCACTAACCCCACCCGCTCTCTGCCCTTGGCCGGTGCCAGCAACTTCCGTGACCTGGGCGGCTACCAGGGCCTGGGGGGCCAAACGCTGCGCTGGCGGCGCCTGTTCCGCTCAGACCACCTGGCGGACCTGACCCCGGACGACCAGGCCAGGCTGCAGGCGCTGGGCATTACGCGCGCGATTGACTTCCGGGGCGCCAGCGAACGCGCTGCCCAGGCCTATGCGCTGCCCGGCGTGGCCTACCACCCGCTCACCATTGAACCCACCGTCATCCACCGTGCACTGGCCCTGCAACAGCAAGGCCACGCCCTGACCGCGCAAGACGCCGTGGGCCTGATGCAGGAGACCTACCGGGGCTTTGTGCACGACAACGCACCGCGCTTTGCTGAAATGTTTCGCCTGCTGCTCGACAACGACAGCCCCATCGTCTTCCACTGCACGGCGGGCAAAGACCGCACCGGTTTTGCGGCTGCGCTCATCCTGCTGGCGCTGGGCGTGCCGCGCGCCACCGTCATGGAGGACTACCTGCTCACCAACGGCCTCTACCGCCGCCCCGAAGGCCTGGGCAGCCTGGCCCCCTCAGAGGTACTGGCCGTGCTGTGGCGCGTGCAGGAAGATTTTCTCAATGCTGCGCTACACCGCGTGGATGCTGACTTTGGCGGCATCGATACCTACCTGGTGGATGTGCTGGGGCTGGACGATGCGGCCCGCAAGGAACTGGCGCAGCGCTATCTGCAAGCGTTGTAAGCACTGGTTGCGCACCCCCGGCGGTGCGCGACAGCCGCTACGAAAAGTTGTATACCTGCACCTCCATACCGCAGGAGATACCCCATGCAAGTGCAGCCCTACCTGTTCTTTGACGGCCGCTGCGAAGAGGCGCTGGACTTTTACTGCAAGGCCCTGGGCGGCCAGGTCACCGCCCTGATGCGCTACCAGGACAACCCCGAGCCACCACCGCCCGGCAACACCATGGCGGGGGACAAAATCATGCACGCCAACCTGCAGATCGGCGCGGCGCAGATCATGGCCTCAGACGGGCAGCGCTCGGGCGAAGGCCTGTTCAAAGGCTTCGCGCTCTCGATCACCGCCGCCACCGACACTGAAGCCCAGCGCCTGTTCGACGCCCTGGCCGACGGCGGCCAAATCCAGATGCCCTTCGGCCCCACGTTTTTTGCCACCGCGTTTGGCATGGTGGCCGACCGCTTTGGCGTGGGCTGGATGGTGATCGTGCCCCGCTAGCCCCCTCTATCGAGGCAGTTTACCTCAGCATAATTGCTATTATTTTAATAGCTATTGGCGCTTTACACATAAGCGTTACAGCCCATTTTTACTCGAATTTTCTCTCAGCGCTGGCGCGCCCGTTGTTAGCAGGTGCGTCGCGCGCTGCGCTCACCCCGCACTGGGTTGCACCCGGCCCACCACGCCACGCTGGTGGCGTATGCGCCAATACAGCCAGCCCATGATCGACAGATTCAGCAGATTCCACCCCATGCCGTTGATGAATGCCGCCTGGTAGCTGCCCGTCACGTCAAAAATCCAGCCCGACATCCAGCCCCCCAGCGCCATGCCGATCAGCGTGGCCATGATCACCGCGCCCACCCGGGCGCCCGCCTCCTGCAGCGCGAAATACTCGCGGATGATGATGGCGTACGCCGGCACGATGCCGCCCTGGAACAGCCCGAACATGGCCGAGATGACGTACAGCGGCACCAGCCCGTCAAACGGCAGAAACAGCATCAGCCCCACGCCCTGCAACGCCGAGCCCAGCAGCAGCGTGCGCACGCCGCCAATGCGGTCGCAGATCACGCCCGACACCAGGCGGCTGACAATGCCGCACGCCAGCATCAGCGACAACATTTCGGCCCCGCGCGCCGCACCAAAACCCAGGTCGGTGCAATAGGCCACGATGTGCACCTTTATAGTACAAAACGCCGATCGGTATTCCTAACAACCCTGCAACCCTACAACTTCGGTCATCTATGGGAAAGTACAACTTCAAACTAGTAAAACCAAGGTCTGTGGAATTGACACGGGCAGGGTATGGCCGGGTTGCGCACCTTCCGTTCATCCTCGACGCACGTCCTGGCATCCACCGCGATGGCTCCGAGTACTTGGTCGATCTCGGTTTGGGAATGTGGAATCGAGCCCACCCGGGTACACAAGGAAGCCGCCCCGCAGCTACGAGCATTCGGTCTTACGGGTGGTGGCTTTGCAACTTCTTGGAGTGGTGTGAAGAAAAAACAATCGACCCCGCCAGAGCCGACTATGTTGCACACGTCCTTGACGGATTTCAGTCTGATTTAGTCTCCGGGAAGTGGGGCAAGGATGGCAGGCCATTGAGCGACAAGACGGTCAACAGCTATGTCGACACTGCTACGGACTATCTCCAGTGGATGACTTGGAAGGGCAAGCGTTCGCATTTCGCAGTCCCGTATGTCACGCGCACCGCCTACCCAGGCAGGTCTCATAGCGCAGGAAATTCTCGGCCACGGACCTACGATGTACGACAAGGACGTCGTAGAGAGTCGCCCGGGGAACTGCAGATGCCGACTGATCACCAAGTAGACATCTGGCTCGAGTCTGTCTATACGTTACGAGGCCAAACTCTAGGGCTCATGTGTGAAACGGTCCTGATGTCGGCGGCTCGGCGGCAAGAGGTTGCGTGTTGGCGTAACGATACCCTGCCGCTGGACCCTCAAAAATGGGTCATCGTCAACCCGACAGCAGATCTTAAGCACCAGCTAGTGTCTGTACGCCTACGTTACGGTACTAAGGGGAAAGACAGTGGGATAGACGAGGTTCACAGCGACAAGATTGGACCCGAGCGGCAGATCAAGATCCCCCTTCACTTCGCTGAAAAGTTGCACGCGTACCGCACAAAAATACGGCCCCGACTCCTTAAAAAGTGGGTTGGCGGGGCGCGCGGCCCGGAGGCTCAGCGAGAGAGATTGAACAGGTCTGTACACCTGTTTCTGAATCCCGAGGGCATTCGTCAATCTGCCTCAAGCTTCTACTCCGCCTGGAAGTCTGGAGCGCTCCCGTATCCGGCATGGTCTCCTCACCTCGGGAGGCATTGGTGGGCCTGCTCCACGCTTGTCAAGGAAATTCGGGATGGTAGGGAGCACCGAGAGCCCAATTACACAGGACCGGGAACATTGACTGCGATTTTGATGAAGGGCGTTATAGAGCTGAAAATTGTTCCGCAGCTTGGGCACATCAGTAGCACCACCACGAGCCTGTACGTTCGTTGGGTCTGCAACCAGCTCGATGAAGCTCTACCCGAACGGTATCAATCAACGATGGTTGATTGGTCTGAGGATCATTAATGACGCTCAGAAAGATCTCGAAAGACCATCTTCCACGGCAAGGCGCGGATCCGGAACCAATCTATTCACCAGACCTTCTGCGACGCACTGACAGCCCTCTAAGATTCTGGACACAACACGCTAGAAAGGCGTGCCTCGTTGACCTGTCAGACCTCGAATTAGGGCAGGACAAGCCGAAAAAACCAGGACTTGAGGACCGCTGGCTTGGTGGCTATAGCGGCCGGCCTACTTTGATCCATGAACTGCTGCCAGCAATTAAAGAGAAACTGATGTTTGCCACAGAAAAAACGTGTCGGGGTCGAGTGGCGGACTTAAAAATGTGGTGGCGTCTTTTCGACGAGATGGAAGCGCTGTCTCCACAATCTGGAATCGCCGTCACGCCTGTTCGCAGTGTCAAGGATTTGACGCACCTCCACCAGCAACTCGCAGTGCAACGCTTTTCACCTGGCATATTTTCATCCTTCAGGTCTGTTGCAGACATGACCCGACGGGCTCAAGGGATGCGGCCCCTTCCATGGATCGGACCTGAGTTCCTGCAGTCATCTCGAGAAATACCTACTCAAGCACAGTCGCGCGACCTGTTTACTCAAATAAAGCGCTTTTGGTTCGGAGCAATTGATCGCTGGGCCATGGTGGATGACATGCTTGCTAAGAAGCGGGCACCTGTCAACGAGGAGCAGGTTGATTGGCTTCGCAACGCAGAGTACTTGCTTCCTTTTCTTGAAATGGATGCTTTTCCGACTGCCAGTGCCATCAGGAAATTTTGGAGTAGAGAAACAGGAAAAGCAGAGAAGACACTTTCGCGCCATGGGCTATCGACAGACACGATGTTTGCCACACTTTTTCCCACAGCCTTTGAGATCCGTATGGGTTTCCACTTAGCGCTAATTGGTGGCGGGTGGAACGTGCAAACGCTACTGGACTTACGTGTCAAAGCATCTGCTCCCACCTCCGAAAGTATGCCTTTTTTGCGAGATCACCCGCAGGATTCCAATCGCTACATCATGACTGGCTTTAAAGAGCGAGGCTCGTCGGACCACTTTTTGCACGGTGATTGGAAGGCAGATCGGTCCCCAGGGAAAATAGTTCGCACAATAGTTGAACGAACTTGGCCATTACGGCAGGAACTTGTTCGTCTCCTCCGTATTGCAAAAATAAAACTTAATCAGTTACTGGTGGCGAACGCCGATCTCGTATCGCTTACAGAAGCCCGGCTGACGGTCATGGAACTGCAGCGGAAATCTGAAAGCGTTTGGCTCTATCGCACCAGAAACGGTATTCACGCACTAGACGATAAAAACTACGATAAATATGAACGAAACACGCCAGTTCTGCGAATTGTCGTTACGAGCGTCAATGAGAACCGCGCTGCACGCGAGAACCTGATCCCAGCAGTAAACGCCAGCGACTTCAGAAGCATTTTTGCCGAATATGCGTATCGAATTTCGGGCGGATCAGTATTGGCCGTTCAGAAGGCGCTAGGACATCGCTCGCCCTCCATGACGGCGAAATACTTGGAAAGCAACATCATTAAAGAGCAACACGCACGCATCTTCGTCACGTATACAAACGAAATGTGGGCGATGGTTGTTTCTTCCGGACGGCTTGATCACACTGCTCTGCGGCAAGTTGTGGAAACCGGGGGTATTACCTCGGACCAAAAAATGAGACTGGCCGAGTACCGCAAGCTCAAGAAGAGCAGGCTGGGAATAGGTTGCAAAGATCCGCGCCAACCTCCGAGCCGGCTTGACCCTCAATTTGTCGTTAACGGGCAGTCACTTTGCACCGTACATCGCTGCACCCTATGCACTGAAAATGCAGTGATAGCGCCGGAGGCGTTAAGAGGGCTTGCAATGCGGCTCGCCGAATTGCAGCACCTTCAAAGCCGAATACCCGCAGAGCATTTCCATCGCGGTGGAGAAGTTTCTTTGCACACCGAACTTAGGAATACCGAGGCGGCGCTGTTCGGTTTTGAAGGTGATTTGGTTAAGGCGACGTTCGACGCTTGGACACTCAGCATTGAAAAGGGCCTGCACCGGGTGCCTGAATTCAATGGCGTGGGTTCTACAACAAAGCCTGAAAATGGCTAGGGGACACGTCATTCAACGGGAGGTCAGAGCCGCGTTTGAAGCCTCACCGGACGTGGTTCTGGCCAAATATGCCGCCGAGGATGTACAACGGATGGGGCAGTTGGAGCTTCAGCACGTGAAGTACTTGCTCGGGCATGGCGACGACTGGACGACATGGATGACTCCACGAGAGTGGTTCCCAGTCGGATCCCGATCGCATTGGAATGTTCGAATCGAAGAAAGAGTTTTGGCCAATTTACGGGTTCATCTTAAGCAGCCTGTATCGCGAGGAAGTGACGTAGAGCCGGTAATACAAGGCTTAGTTGATAGCGCGGTTTTAAATTGCAATCGCTACCTCGTCTTGTGTCGTATCGCCCCTGTTAGCTTACGTAACGGTCGTGATAGCTTAGACCCGTCGGTGCTCGCTATGATGGCCCACCAGAGCGTTGCGTTCATTGCGGCGATCGCGGTCGCCAATGCAATGGTTGCTTTAGATGAAGTAGATACAGGGTTTGGAGAGGGAAAAAATCCAAGCCTACCCCTCGTTCGCTTCGCCTCGGTGTCCAGAGAGAATGTAGATGCTCTACCGCTCTCTAACTCGGTGAAGTTGAACATTAAAAACGAACTCAAGCGGATGCATGCGGCATCTGATAGAGGTTTGTGGACCGATGCTCCGCTGTGGGGTGTGGACCCAAAAATACTCACCCGTGTGTCAGGTGACTTCGATACCCCTACGTCGGCGGCGCATTGCGAACCGCATTTACCACTGCCTGATGCCTATGTTGAGGAAATTGGGACGAAGTCCCACTGGATCATTGAGAATCTGGGCCCAAACATCCTGCGTGTTTTGTCGAATTTTCAGAACCTTTGGCAGGAGGCCCATGAATCGAAAGATGATATTCGTACAGTTAGCGACCGATGCGCTGCAATCCTAAAAAACGAAGTGTGGATCGATGCGACTGGTCAAGTCATTGAAAAGTTGCCGTTTCCCCTGAAGCTAAGCCAGAGGGGGAGCCATAGCAAGAAGACTTCAAACGACGAGACCGCAATTAGTCGCGGCGAAATAGACGCCGACGTTTCGGGCCCTGAACATAGCACTCGAACGGAAGCATGGCCTCCACGCCGCGCGGCTCAATTATTCGGCTTGGCTAAGGTCTTACAAGGAGCACATCTGTTCGTTGCCGGCTTGTCGACTGGGAGCCGCAACGGTGAAATTCTGACAATAGAGCGAGGCGCTATCCGCAACGCGCCCGATGGCACTGCATTCGTGAATGGACGCACATATAAACTTGTGCGCCGCCACAACGGCGAATGGCGCGACTGGCCCATACCGGATCTTGCAGTGCGTGCATTCGTACAGCAAGCGAAGCTAATAGCTCTTATGGAACGGTTGTCTCCGATCAATCCCGCCAAACCGATGTGGAGCCCTGCTGAGACAACCTACCGAAGTAATCTGTGGTTTGGATCCGGAAACCGCGGCAGGCCAGCGACATCAACGATTTTGGCTGAGTTGTTAAGACATTACTCGCGGTCGTTGGGACTAGAACAGCAACCTGGTGGACAGGCAATTCGACTACATCGGTTGAGAAAAACTCTGGCCAGACTTGTGGCCCTCGCCATCGTCCAAGCCCCTAAGCTGCTTCAGGATGTTTTTGGGCATAAGAATATTGAGATGACCCTCTACTACATCCTGACAGATAAGGCACTTTCCGCAGAGATTGACGAGATCGTCCGCGAACTGCGCATCATCCGCTGTTCGGACGACTTGACGAAATTTGTCACTGAAGGCGAGACCCAGTCATCCCTAGGAGATTTGATCTCGTTTGAGGGCCCCAATCCACCCACCGCCCACCGACTCCATAGCGATGGTTTTGGAGGACCTGCGGCTGCCAGTATTCGTCGTGCTGTAGCGGAACAAAGGCAAACGGCTCACCGACGCTCTGAAGATTGGGGAGCGGAGAGCATTCGCGACTTGGCAGAAATTCTGACACTAGGCGGAACAACCTGGAACCTGGTCCGCCCCGGCGTTATGTGCACGAAGTCCTTGAACCAGTTTGGTCCTTGCAATAGAAAGCGGGGACATCCCGATCCATCGAGCTGCCAAACCTCGTGTGATCACCGCCTCGAGCAGGCCTGGCTGCGTGAGGAGGTAGATGATTGCATTTCGCAGGCCTTAGAGCATTGGGAATTCGAGATCGCAAGTCAGCAAGAATTAGTCGCTGAGTTCTGGGCTGGACAAGTTCGCATGCATCTCGGTCGCTTTCCAGACCTGGAGAAGAAGTGGCGACTAGATCCACGGGTTGAACTGTTGGTCGGCTCTGCAGGGCAGTGAGAACATGAATAGTAAAGCGCCTTCAAAGTTCTCGGACGCCGCTAGGCAGCAAATCCGTGCCAGTGCAGTTGCGCGTGGAGAGCAACGTTATGACGAGGTTGTGAAGAAAGTCACTAACGCCATAAGAACAATCGAACAAGAAATCCAAGCGCACAACGGTCTCTATCCTGCAAATGGTGGCGCTTTGACCCTCAGTGAACTCGTGCGTCGCTCAGGCGTCGGGCCGAAAACGCTTTTTGGTGCCAACTATAAACACAGCTTCAAGAAGAACATTGTTGATCCCTGGTTGTTGAGTGCAAAAGGTGGAGATGCGGGATCTCGGCCCGATGCAAAGAGAAGTGCAGCTGATCGTGTCTCCCAGTGGCGCGAGCTTTATAACGATCTGCTCACAACCTATCGCCTCGGTGAACTAGACTGGCATGACGCACGCCGTTTGCTCGCAGAAGCCGAGGAGAAGGTCCAGCAACTGATCAAAGACAATAAGGAGCTACGCCGAGAACTGAATAAGCTCAGCAAGGGAAATGTCGCGGTGCTGCCGAGTAGATGAAACCGTCAAAAACCATACGTTATCGTCGGTCCATCTCCCTAAAAAGACCAACAAATATCCCCCAGCGCTGCAAATTTCGGAGTGAAAACGGGAATGACTCAGGAGCCTTGAGTGCAGGGAGCACTCAACCCACTTCGCAGCGCCACTTGTGAACGACGTTAGCTTGATACCGTGCGACAGGGCAAGTCGGCATCAAGCCCCCATCGCTTGGCGCACTCAAGGCCGAGTGTTTCCCACTTGCGGCACCCATCACTGTCGATCTGCTCGAAGCGGGCGGGCAGATTACGTCAATTACTACAACCACGAGCGCATCAAGGGGTCCCCTCGTTTTCAGTGCAATAACTGGCGGTACGCAAACCCAGCACTGGCGCGGGGGTGGTGTTG
>NZ_BAAGQN010000021.1:0-761 GCF_054783455.1 Simplicispira piscis | reverse complement strand
GTTTGTGCAAAGGCGGGGGCTGCGAGGGTGGCCAGTGCGGCCAGGGCTACAAGGGTGCGTCGTTGCATGAGAAGGTCTCCTGTTGTGATGGCTGTCTATTGCACAGTTCGTGCCAATCTGCAAGTTATTGATTTGTAAAGATTTTTATCTACAATCAGCAACTATCGCTTGAAATTCAGACAATTAAATTGTCTGAATTTCAGGCAATTGTCTTGGTTTTTATCAGGGTTAATACGGCTTCTCAACGGCGATTGCGGATGGGCAGATCCATTTCGTGCGGCTTGATTTCGCGCACAAGGTAAAGATCGGCCATGGTGCCCGGCCGTGCGCCCGGAGCCACGCGAAAGTGGTACATGCTCTGCAGGGCCTGGTGGTCCTCGGCCCGAAAGGTCATTGGGCCCTTGGGGGTGTCAAAGCTCATGCCCTCCATGGTCTTGATGAGGCGGTTGGTATTGGTGTCGCCCCCGGTTTTTTTCAAGGCGGTGACCAGCGCCATGGCCGATGAAAAACCACCGGCCGTGAAGAAGTCGGGCGGAGACTTGTGCTTCAGGTAGTGCTGCGTCACCAGCCACAGGTTGGCCTGGTTGCGCGAGAAACCAAAATAGTAGTAGGTAGCGCCTTCCATGCCAGGAAACTGGTTGTAGGCCACCATGGCCGGCAAAATATTGCCACCCGTGGCAATCTCTATGCCATAGCGCTTCAAGTCCATGTCGGCAATCTTGAACGGATTGCCCGCGCCCGCCCACACGATCCAGATGATC
>NZ_BAAGQN010000020.1:670-29068 GCF_054783455.1 Simplicispira piscis | reverse complement strand
CTGATCTCCACGCCAATGAAAACCAGGACGCAAATGTTGCGCAAAAAGACGGGGGAGTCCATCCCATCACTCAAGCCGACCCGCCTACGGCGGGCGGCTTACCTTGGCCGTTAGGCCATTAGAAAATAACGCAATGTCAATAGCTACCCAGTTCCTTTGCTCTTCCTGTTCGTTCGAAGTCGTCGCCTGGTCCGATGGCAACCCCTATTACATTGACGAGGATTACGAGAAAAAGTACGCGCACCATCCCGACGAGAGACTTCGGCTGTGCGTCGGTAACGATGTGCCCAACATCTGTCTGGCTTGCGCTGCGCAAGTCGAAATCGACTCTCGATTTGCTCATCGTATGTGTCCCCAGTGTGCTCAACAAACACTCGTCGAGACAACAGAACTTGATGGCAAACAATGTCCAAGATGCAATAGCGGAATATTTGTACAGAATCCGCCTTTTCAGCTCATTTCGTAATTCCATGCCGTCTCCAGCCAACCGCTCTCAGGGCGGCCAAATTTAAGTAGTTAGGTGCCAGTGGACAGCCCATTCCAACGCGTAGGTTCAATCTCCAACACTCATGTTGGCCGCGAGTTCGAGCTGATCGCTCAGCGATTCTTTGCACTGCAGGGCGTGGACCTTCAAATATGTCACCACGTCTATGTTGGCATCGGAGCCACCAAGAAATCTCATGCTTTTGATTTGGGTTGCTCCGAACAGAAGATCTTGGTGGAGTGCAAATCCCATCGCTGGACATCCGGTCACAACGTACCTAGTGCAAAGCTGACGGTCTGGAACGAGGCTATGTACTATTTTTATGCTGCTCCTCCGGAGTACAGAAAGATATTGTTCGTCCTCAAAGACCAGCGTCGTGGTACCGGTGAAAGCCTCACTGCTTATTACCTGCGCACTTACGGGCATCTTGTTCCCAGCGACATTGAGTTCTGGGAGTACGATGAGTCAATGGGTACCGCTATCCGAGTTGGCACCTAACAATTCTTCAAGCCGACGCCACTTCGTGGCGCGGCTTAACTCAAGAGTTAGAAAATCATGGATAGCTCAACAAGTTCGACTCTCTAACTTTCCTGGGGCCCTACTATTTTGTGGGGATTTGTCTGGTATTTCATCCCTGCAACTGCGTCCGCATATTTTGCATTCAAGGATGCCTCAAGGCAAAAAGTGCTCGCACTTGATATTCCACCTTTAGTTTGGGCGCTGGTATGCATTCCTACTGGGGTATTGGGTCTGCTGGCATATTGGCTTATGCACCATTCATCCTTGGCAAAGATTGAGCGTCCACAATGAAACCTTCTAACGGGCGGCTTACCTTGGCCGTTATGCCGCATGAAAAACAGCCCTTTCGAATCTACAGTCCCACCCAATAGTCGCATTGCTTCACTATTGGAGGGCGCCAGCTTTCATGACTCTTGGTGCGTCACATCAAGCGACACGAGCCTGTCCGCACTCGGTCACTTTATCGCCACAGCCAAGCAGACACCTCGCTGGATTGATATGTGCATGACTGCTCGCAACCGCATTGGTCGGATCGTAGGACTTAAAGATCTTGGCACATTGTCTGAGGTAGTTAATGGCAAACCAGCGTCCGCCTATCAGCCGGGCGAGCGGGTAGGCATCTTCACGATCATCGAGAACACTTTCGACGAGGCGCTGATCGGCGATGAAGACAAACACCTGAACGTTGTTCTCAGCATCCACCGCAAGAAGCATCTGGACGGAAAGCTGGTTTCCATCACTGTCACAACCGTTGTCCATGTCAAAAACATGCTTGGCAGCATCTACATGCTGCCTGTCAAACCTATGCACCGGCTTATCACGCCAGCAGTGCTGACAAGCATAGGGCGCAAGGCACATGCGGCATAACAATTCATCCAAGCCGACGCCGCTTCGCGGCGCGGATTAGTTCGGGCGTTAGCCCGCTCAGTAATCGCTGTATTCAGGCCTTGTTTTATTCACCAGCATTCACCTTCGCAAGCGTTAATTCGCTGGGTGTTTTGCCGTGTTCCGGGTTTTGCCTGGCAGCGCTGCGCTGGTTTCAAGCTTTTTTGGCCTCTAGCGCTTGCTCAGTAAGCGCTACCAGCTATCATTTTGCAAGCATTGCCCACCTCCGTGGCACAGTGCTTTTTCGCAGTTTGCGCCTTGCGCCTGTGCCAGATCGCGGGTCTATCGCCAACGTGGTTGCTGGCGCTGCGCAAACGGCTCGACCTCGCGCTCATCAGGTCAGCATCTCACTTGGGCTTGACTTGAAAATGAATCAATCAGGGACGACGAAAAAGCTGCGTGCGCAGATCAAGCTTCGATGCATTGCGGGCGCGCCCGCAGCCGGTCCGTCCTCATGCACAGGCAAGGCCTGCAACTGCGCCTGAATCTGCGCGCCCCCAGGCAGACCGGTGCTGCGGTGGTTTTTCATTCATGCCGCAAGGCATCGATCGGGTCCATGCGCGCCGCGCGCCGCGCCGGAAAGTAACCAAACAGCACGCCAATACCCGCCGAGAACACGAAGGACAGCAGATTCACCCCCGGGTTAAACAGGTAGGGCACCCCCATGACCTTCGATAGAACGATCGATGCCCCCGTGGCCAGCACAATGCCCAGCAGCCCGCCCAGCGCGGCCAGCACGACGGCCTCGATCAGGAATTGCAGCAGCACCTCGCGTTCCAGCGCGCCAATGGCCAGGCGCAGCCCGATCTCGCGTGTGCGCTCGGTCACGCTCACCAGCATGATGTTCATGATGCCGATGCCGCCCACCAGCAGGCTCACGGCCGCCACGGCGCCCAGCAGCATGGTCATGACCTTGGTGGTACCTGAGAGCGTGTCGGCCAGCTGCTTGGTGTCAAGCACGTTGAAGTTGTCTTCGTCTGCGTCAGCCAGCTTGCGCCGCTCGCGCAGCAATTGGGTCAGGCTGGCTTTCACACGGTCGGGGTCGCTGCCGTCCTGCATGGACACCAGCAAGGTCTGCACCCGCGTGCTGCCGGTCACGCGGCGCTGCAAGGTCTTGAGCGGCACCAGCACCAGGTCGTCCTGGTCATTGCCAAAAGCGCCCTGCCCTTTGGAGCCGAGCACGCCCACCACTTCGCACGAAAACGCCTTCACACGCACTTGCTGGCCCAAGGCGTCGCTTGTGCCAAACAGCTCGCGCTGCACGGTTGCGCCGATCAGGCACACGGCCGCCCCGGCACGCAGCTCGTCATCGGTGAACTCACGGCCCTGGCTGACCACCCAGTTGCCCGTCTGCAGCCAGGCGTTGGTGCTGCCAATGACGCTGGACGTCCAGTTGCGTCCACCGGCGACCACGGTGGCGCCGGTACGCCCCTCGGGCGCCACGGCGCGAACGCCACCGATCTGCTGGGCAATGGCATCGGCATCCACATCCTTGAAGGCGGGCGCCCCGCCACTGCCCGGCCCCATGCGCTGGCCGGGCCGCACCTGCAGCAAATTGGTGCCCAGACCGGAGATCTGGTTCTGCACGGCCATGGTGGCGCCATTGCCCAGCGTGACCATGGTGATAACGGCGCTCACACCAATCACGATGCCCAGAATGGTCAGAAACGAGCGCATCAGGTTGCGCCGAATGGAGCGCAGCGCCAGCAGCAAGGTGTTGAACAACATCAGGACGCCTCCAGCGCCGCAGCGCGCAGGTCTACCGGGTGCGGGTTGAGGGTGTCGCTGTCCACCACGCCATCCACAAAGCGCACGATGCGGCGGGCGTACTGCGCCATGTCGGTCTCGTGGGTCACCATGAGCACGGTGATGCCCAGGTCGTAGTTGAGCTTCCAGATCAATTCCATGATCTCGTGGCTGCGCTGCGTATCGAGGTTGCCGGTGGGCTCATCGGCCAGCAGCACGGCCGGTTCGGTAACGATGGCGCGGGCAATGGCCACGCGCTGTTGCTGCCCGCCCGACAGTTCGCCCGGCGTATGGTGTTCCCAGCCTTTGAGGCCCACCGCATCGAGAGCGCGCGCCGCTGCAGCATGGCGGGCGCGGGCCGACTCGCCGCGGTACAGCAGGGGTAGTTCGACGTTTTCCTGCGCCGAGGTGCGTGCCAGCAGGTTGAACCCCTGGAACACAAAACCGAAATAGCGCCGCCGCAGGCGCGCCCGCTCGTCGCGCGAAAGCGACTCCACGCGCACGCCCTGAAACAGGTATTCGCCCGCGGTGGGCCGGTCCAGGCAGCCCAGCGTGTTCATGGCGGTGGACTTGCCCGAGCCACTCGGCCCCATGATGGCCACGAAGTCGCCACGCGCAATGTCCAGGTCCACGCCCTTGAGGGCCGCAAACGCCAGCGCACCTTCGCCGTACACCTTGGTCACCCCCCGCAAGCGGATCAGGGGAACATCCGCGGCCGCGCCAGCGGCGGTGCGCGTTGTGATGCCGGGCTCGCTCATGGAGCCGCCCCCGCGCTGCGCTGGTCCGTAATGACCGCCATGCCGGGCGCCAGCTGTTCGCTGGCCACTTCGGTCATGCGGCCATCGCTGATGCCCGTGGTCACATCCACGGCCTCGGGCGATCCATCCTTGAGTATCCAGATCTGGCGGGTTTTCACTGCCGTATCGGTCTTGTCGCCGCCGCTCGGGCGGCGGGAACCGCTGCGCGGCATGCGCGGCATCAACTGCGTCATGATGCCGCCAGACGATGCGGCGGGACGGGCCCCAGCGGCGGCCCCGGCCGCAGACACGGGGACAAAGCGCAGCGCCGTGTTGGGCACCATGAGCACATCGTTGCGCTCGGTCGAGGTGATGGTGGCGGCGGCCGTCATACCGGGGCGCAGGCTGAGGTCGGAGTTGTCCACCTGCAACCAGGCAATGTAGGTGACCACGTTGTCGGTCTTGGTCGAACCATAGGCCACGCGGGTGATGGTGGCCGGGTACTTGCGGGACGGGTAGGCGCTGACCGTAAAACTGGCCTTCTGTCCTTCGCGCACGGCGCCCACGTCGGCTTCGTCCACATTCACCTGCAATTGCAGCTGGGCCAGGTCTTCGGCCACGGTGAACAAGGTGACGGCCTGCAGCGACGCGGCCACCGCGTTGCCGGGGTCCACGGTGCGCGTGAGCACCACGCCATCGATGGGCGAACGGATGGACGCCTTGGACAGGTTGGTCTCATCGGTGGACAGCGCGGCCTTGGCGTCCTCCACGCTGGCACGGGCGCTGGTCTCGTCAGCCCGCGCACGCTCCACATTGGCGCGGCCGGTGTCCAGTTCGGCGGCCGATGGCACCTTGCCGCCCGACAAGCGGGCCACTTCTTCCAGCCGTGCCAGGTTTGCCTGCGCCTCGCGCGTCGTCGCTCCCGATTGGGCCAGCCGGGCATGCGCCGAAGCGAGCGAGGCGCGCGAGCGCAGCACCTGGGACGAAAGCTTGGCCGTGTCCAGCTCCACCAAGACCTGGCCTTTTTTGATCTTGTCATTCACGTCCACCAGAACGCTGCGCACCGTGCCCGACAACTCGCTACCCACGTTCACCGAGCGGGTGGGCTGCAGCGTGCCGTTGGCCGACACCGTGAGGGTGAGATTGCCGCGCCGCACCTCTGCGGTCACATAGGTCGGCGCCGCCTTGCTGCGCTTTTGCATCTGCCAGTAATACAGCCCGCCGGCCAGCAGTGCGGCGCAAACCAGTGCCAGCCACAGCGCGGGGCGCTGCCACCAGCGGCGCGCCAGCTTGTCGCCCAGCAAGGCCTGCAAATCGGCGACTGCACTGCTGGAAGGGTTGTCGGTGTTTTTGTTGGATGTGGTCATGGCATGAATATCAAAGAGGTCACGCACAGCCCGTGCACGCTGCGCTGCATTACAGTAAAAGTCACTGCCAGCCGCCCCCCAGCGCCTTGTACAGACGCACATGGTCGGCCCCCGCATTGGCGATGGAAGTGGCCACGCTGTCCTGCGTGGAGAGCAGAGTGCGCTGGGTGTCCAGCACCGCCTGGAAGTCGATCAAACCACTTTCGTAGCGGTTCTGCGCCAGGAGCGCGGCATTGCCAGCCGCATCGGCGGCGGCCTGCAGGCGCACCAGGCGTGCGCGCTCGCCGCGCAGGGCGACCAGCGCGTCTTCCACGTCCTGGAGGGCGGTCAGCACCGTGGCTTCGTAGCCCACACGGGCCTGCTCCAGCGCCGCCTCCTGCACACGCACCTGTGCGCGGGCGGCACCTCCATCGAACAGGGGCACCGAAATACCGGCCAACAAGGCCTGGGCCACAGAGGCGCCATCGCCCATTGCCCCCAAGGTCAGTGCCCGCAGGCCCAAAGAGCCACTGATGCGAAAGCTGGGGTAGCGCGCGGCATCCGCCTGCGCAACACGCGCCAGCGCAGCAGCGATGCGCTCTTCGGCCTGGCGTACATCCGGCCGCTGGCGCAGCGTTTCCGCGGGAATAGCCAGCACCAGATCGTCGGATGGCTGGGGCACGGGGCGCTGGCTGGCAAGCAGCGCATCGAGGGCGCCTGGCGCCCTGCCGGTCAGCACCGCCAGCGCGTGGCGGCTTTGCGCCAGGCTGGCTTCGAGCTGCGGAATCTGCGCCGCAGTCTGCTCTGCGGCGGCGCGGGCCTGCTCAGACACCAGCGATGTGGTCAAGCCGGCCTGCACGCGCCAGTCGGTCATTTGCAGGGTCTCACTTTGGCTGGCCAGGTTGCGCCGCGCAATGGACAGCCGCTCTTGCTGGCCCCGCAGGGTGATGTAGTTGAGGGCCACTTCGGCCGCCAACGACACCTGCACCTGCTCCAGGCTGGCTTGCGCGGCACGGGCGTCGGCCTCGCTGGCATCGACGCCCGCGTGCTGGCGCCCAAACACATCAGGCTCCCAGGCTGCATCAAAACCCAGCTGAAAACTATTGCCCGTGCTACCCCCCGAGCGGCTGCGCTGCGCCGAGCCCGAAGCATTCACGCTGGGCAGCAGGCCCGCCTGCTGCACCTGCGCCTGCGCCCGCGCTTGCTGCAAGGCGGCCTGCGCGCTTCGCACACTGGTATGGGCCTGCAATGCCTGCGCAACCAGGTCCGTCATCTGCGGGTCACCAAAACGTTCCCACCACTGGGCCAGGGAGGTGGCAGCAGCAGCGGGTGCGGTTCGGGTGTCGGACGCGGACCACGCAGCGGGAACAGGCGGCGTGGGCAGCGCCGTACCAGGCGGCACCGTGGACGCGCATCCCGCCAGTACGGCCAGTACGGCAGCCAGGCCGGCCGCAGCCATCGGCTCACGGAAATAACGGTAGGAAAAATTCATGGCCTTGGAAGAACAATCAAAAAACACCCGTAGGGCACACCACATGAAAGCATTGTGCCGGGGCGTCTTGTCGTGCTGGCTGCACGCAGGTGAAGTCTGTGTAAAGACCTTCGCCACCGCAAACAGGTCCATTCACAGGTTCGATGGCCGGCCTTTGGGCCCCAGTGTCAGTGTTTGCGTGCCTGTGCCCGCAGGGCGTGGTGGGCGGGTCGCTCCAGGCAGCGCGCCAGCCACTCCCGGGTGACTGGAAAGGCATCCATCAACGCGCGCGCAGGCCGCGCCCAGCCCAGCACGCTGGCCACGCACAGGTCGGCCACGGTAAACCGACCGGCCGCTAGAAAAGGCTGGCCCTGCTCGCTTTGCTGCGCCAGGTGCTGCTCGAGCACCCGCAGCGGCACACGCAGGCGTTTTTCAGCGGCCTCGGCCAAGTCGCTCTTGCGCTGCTCGGGCGGCATGGCCACGCGGTGCATCAGCACGGTCAAGGCGTCTTTTTCCACTTCGGTCACCGACCAGAAACTCCAGCGCAGCGCCTGCGCGTCTTCGCGCGGCGTGGCCGGTGCAAGGTCGCTGCCATCGCCCTTGCCATGGTGCCGCGCCAGGTACAGGGCGCAGGCCATGCTTTCCCACACCACGACCTCGCCCTCGGGCCGGTGGTCCACCAGCACCGGAATGCGGCCATTGGGATTGAGCGCCAGAAAGGCGGGCGTGCGCGTGGCGCCGCCCTGGTAAGGGGTTTCTACAAGGTCAAACGCCAGGCCCAGCTCGGCGGCCACCCACAGCGGGCGCACGGCGCGGGATGCGGCAATACCGTAAATCGTCAAAGGCATGGAACCGGGCTCCTTTGATACGTGGCGGCACCAGTCATCGTTTTTCCAGCCACCACTGGATCACATACTTGGCCAAAAAACCCAGGAAACCCACGCCCAGGCCCAGGAAAATCACAAACGTGCCAAAGCGGCCTGCCTTGGACTCCCAGGCCAGGTGTCCGATGATGAAAACCATGAACAGGATGAACGCCCCCACCCCGTAGGTGAGAAAAAATCCCGCGATCTGCGCCTCGGTATAGCCAAAAATCACGATGCTGCTCCGTTGCGTTGCTTCGCATCCGCCTCTGGGGGCCATACGCCTGGCTCGCGCAGCGGCAGGCTGGAGACATCCACCAGATCGCGGTACGCGTGCCAGCTGGCATGGCCCAGTACAGGCATGACCACGGCCAGGCCCAGCATCATGGGCGCCATACCGAACAAGGTCAGCGCCAGGATCAAGGCCGTCCACAGGGCCATCGTGGCCGGGTTGGCCAGCACAGTCTGCCAGCTCGTAAGCACGGCCTGCCACAGGCCCACACGGCGGTCGAGCAGCAGCGGCATGGCCACCACACTGGAGGCAAAAATGGGCGCTGCCAGCAGGCTGCCCAGCGCCAGCCAGAGTACGAAAAGTGTGTTGTCCGGCGCCAGCACCACATGCGTGATGAAATCGATGGGGCTGAGTATGGGCACCGGTGCCAGCAGCGTGATGAGCGCGGACGACACGAGCACCCAGCCCGTGCCCGCCAGCGCCAGCAGGGCGCCAAACTGCACAAGGCACCAGTAATCGTTGCCCCACTTGCTGCGGTGGCTGTTCTGCCAGAACAGCCAGGTGCGCACCACCACGGCCAAGCCAGCGGGTTCGCCGCGCTCCAGCGTCCGGCTCAGCACATAAAAGCTGGTAGCCAGCACGGGCGCCACCACCAGAAAACCCGACATTGCCCCGGCCAGCAGCCAAAAGCGGTCATGGGCCACCACAGCGATCAGCATGCCCAGCACCGCCAGCACCAGCCCATGCACCAGGCTGGCAGCGCCCGAGTGCAACATGTCGCGCCAGCCCAGCACCAGCCAGGTCAATGGCTGGGTGAAGGCAACGGAACGCACCTGGGGCAGCACAGCGGAGGGTTTGGGCATAACGCAATCAAAGGGAAGAGGTGACGGGGACAGGGGCCAGCAGCGGGACGAGCGCATGCAGGCTGGCCACCACGGCATGGGGCTTTGGGCCCGGGTGCGGCCAGTCTGCACCTTCGCGGTTGAGCCACACGGTCTGCATGCCTGCACGCAAGGCGCCCAGACCGTCGAGATGGGCATCATCGCCGATGTGCAGGACCTGGGCCGCAGACACCCCCGCCGCCTGGGCCCCATGGTGAAAGATGCGCGCATCGGGCTTGGCGGCACCGACCTCGCGCGCGCTGATGGCCGCATGAAAATAGCGCCCCAGACCCACCCGCTGCAGGTCGGCATTGCCGTTGGACAGCGCGACCACGGGCCAGCGGCTGCTGAGGTATTCGAGTGCGGGCAACGCATCCTCGAACAAATCTACGCGCTGGCGCTCATCAAAAAACACTTCGAACGCAGGCTCGGCCAGCGCAGGATCATCGCCCGCCTGCGTGAGCGCCATACGGATGGACTCGCGGCGCAGCGCGCTCAGGTCGTGCCGCAGATCGGGGCGCAACTGTTCCATGCGGTTGCGAATGGCGCGCAGCGCCCCGGGCATGGCATACAGCGCATGGGTGGCGGGCGCATGCTCGGCCAACCAGGATTGCAGGACCGACTCGGCACGCGCGATCGTGGGCCAGATGGGCCACAAGGTGTCGTCCAGATCCAGCGTAATGGCACGGATGCGGGAGAGATCGAGGGGGTTACAAGACATGGTGAAACAAGAATACCCCACGGCACAAGCCCTTGCAGGGCGCAGGATGCCGCACGGTCGGCCCATCGCAATGGATGGCCCTTGACACTCGACAAGAAAAACACCGATCGTTACCTCGATAATTTCGCCGTGACGTTCCGCGCCCCTCGCTCCCGCAAGCTACAGCTGTCCATGGTTTTGTCCATGGTGGCGCTGTTTGCCCAGCTCTGGATGGGGCAGGTCAGCGCCGGGCACATGGCGCAAATGCTCTCCGAGCAGTTCATGCTGGGCGACGTCTGCAGCGCGCAAACCATGGCCGGTGAGTTGCCCGGCAGCCTCCCCTCAGACCACACCATGGGCGGCACCCTGGGCTGCCCGGTGTGCAGCGTGGCCGCCGCCAGTTTCACGGCGGGTAGCAACCCTGTCGTGCAAGAGCCACCGCCCCTGCTGGCGAATTACGGCTCCCGTTTCACATCCGCGACCCCACGGGCGCTGCGGCACAGCAATGTGCGACCGCCAGCGCAGGCCCCTCCGGCGGCCTGAACTGCTGTCTTACTCACTTGGTTTGCCCGCGGCCCTCCAGCCGCGGGCATAGCCGCCTGGGCCTGGGCCCGCCCCCTCTTTTTGCTCCATTGCCATGACCTCCCACATCTGTACCCGCGCCCACCACGGCCGTGCGCCCACCCTGTCCCTGCGCCCCCTGTGCGCCCTGCTCGCTGCCCTGCCCTTCGCCGCCCTGGCACAAGATGCCGCACTGCAAACCATTACCGTCAAGGCACCCAAGGCCGCCGTACAGCCCGTGGGCGCCGCAGCGGCCGATGCCGAGGCCCTGCAATCGGGCCGGGCCTCCAGCAGCGACACCGCCAGCCTGCTGCGCAACCTGCCCGGTGTGAGCCTGTTTGGCGCCGGTGGCGTCTCCAGCCTGCCCAGCGTGCACGGCCTGTCCGACGACCGCCTGCGCATCCAGGTGGATGGCATGGACCTGGTCTCGTCCTGCGGCAACCACATGAACCCGCCGCTGTCGTACATCGACCCCACGCGCGTGGGCAGCGTGCGCCTGTTTGCCGGCGTCACCCCGGTGAGCGTCGGCGGCGACAGCATTGGCGCCACCATCCAGGTTGACTCCCCCGCCCCCGAATTTGCTGCGCCCGGCCAGGGCCGTCTGCTCAAGGGACAGGCAGGCACCTTCTACCGCAGCAACGGCAACGGCATGGGCGCCAACCTCTCGGCCACCTACGCCACCGAACAAATGGGCCTGCGCTACGACGGCTCCACCGCCCAATCCGACAACTACAAGGCCGCGCGCGACTTCAAGGCGGCAGGCCCCGCCGCCAGCAACAAGCCCACGCAGTGGCTGGGCGGTGACGAGGTGGGATCGTCGAGCTACAAGACCCGCAACCATTCGCTAGCCTATGCACTGCGCAGCGACGAACACCTGGTCGAGATGCGCCTGGGCCTGCAGGACATCCCCTACCAGAACTACCCCAACCAGCGCATGGACATGACCGGCAACGACAGCCACCAGTTCAACCTGCGCTACCAGGGCCAATACGCCTGGGGCCAGCTCCAGGCACGGGCTTACCACGAGAAAACCCGCCACAGCATGAACTTTGGCGAGGACAAGCAATTTTGGTACGGCCCCGCCGGCAACGTACCCGGCATGCCCATGGACACCGAAGGCAAGACCACGGGCCTGCAGGTCAAGGGCGACATCGCCCTGTCTGCGCGTGACACCCTGCGCGTGGGCGCCGAGCTGCAAAACTACCGCCTGGACGACTGGTGGCTGCCGTCCGGCGGCGGCATGGCGCCCAACACGTTCTGGAACATCCGCGAGGGCCAGCGCGACCGCGCGGATGTGTATGGCGAATGGGAAGCCCGCTGGACCCCGCAATGGCTCTCGCAAATCGGCCTGCGCGGCAGCCATGTGCGCAGCAACAGCGGCGCCGTGCAGGGCTACAACGCCAACTACAACATGGAGGCCAACGCCTTCAACGCCCGTGACCGCAAACGCAGCGACAGCAACGTCGATATGACCGCCCTGGCGCGCTACACCCCCAGCGCCAACGCCAGTTACGAGTTCGGCTTTGCGCACAAGACACGCTCGCCCAACCTGTACGAGCGCTACACCTGGTCCACCGGCGGCATGGCCATGCGCATGATCAACCTGGCGGGCGATGGCAATGGCTATGTGGGCAACATGGACCTCAAACCTGAAACCGCCAACACCTTGAGCGCCACCGCCGACTGGCACGACGCCACAGGCGAGCAGTGGGGAGTGAAGTTCACCCCCTACCTGACCTATGTGAACAATTACATCGACGCGCGGCGCTGCAGCGGCAGCGGGGCCATGTCGGCATGCACACCCGCCAACCAGACGGCCACGACCGGTTTTGTCTACCTGCAGTTTGCCAACCAGGACGCACGCCTGCACGGTTTTGATCTCTCGGGCTTTACCGACCTGGGCCGCACGGCGAACTGGGGCCAGTTCGCACTGAGCGGCGTGGTCAGCTATGTGCACGGCACCAACCGCACCACCGGCGACAAGCTCTACGGCACCATGCCGCTCAATGCGCGCGCTGCCCTTAGCCAGCGCCTGGGCGCCTGGACGGGGACCGCCGAACTGGTCATGGTCACCGCCAAGACCCGCGTCTCCGCCGTGCGCAACGAGCTGCCCACGGCCGGATACGGCCTGGTCAACCTGCGCGGCAGCTACGAATGGAAGCAGGTGCGCCTGGACTTCGGCATCGACAACCTGTTCGACCGCTTCTACAACCACCCCCAGGGCGGCGCCTATGTGGGCCAGGGCCAAACCATGGCAGGCACCGCCGTGCCATGGGGCGTGCGTGTGCCCGGCATGGGCCGTTCGTTCAACGTGGGCGTGACCGTGAAGTTCTAACGCACCAAGGGCCAAGGCGGCGGGGCCCTTGACCGCCGCCAAGTTACTCCAATATTCATAGCACCTCGCGCTTTCCAATCAAGCGCCAGGTGCTTTTTTTATGTTGAAAGACCATTACAGCCCCCCATGGAATTGCGTCGCTTCAACAAAGGCCCTCTGCCTGGCCAGGGTGCCATGCCCCTGCACCGATACAGGACATGCCAAACCCGGCAAAGCCATGGCCATCATCTCGGTACCTCTGGAGAAAACCGTGCTCTCGCACGAGAACAGGGCCTTGGTGCGCAGGCCGTTTTACACCCCGTAAACTGGTACGCTAGACACAAGCCCTGTGCGCGCTGCCCCCGCCCCGCCAGCACCCGCAGAACGATAGCGACACCATCGATCAAGGAATTCCCATGAGCAAGGAACTGACCCCCGCCCAGCACGAAGAAATCAAGGCATTGCTGCTGGCGCGCCGCAACGAACTCCAGGGGCAGATGCTGCAAAACCGCGAAAACCTCGCGCCTCCGACGTCCGATGAAGGCGGCATGGTGCAGCGCAATGTGGCACGCGAAGTGGACCAGGCCCTCACCGACATCGATGCAGGCGACCTGGCGCGTATCGACCGCGCCCTCGAAGCCCTGGCCGACGGCAGTTATGGCCATTGCGGTGAATGCGGCTGCGCCATCCCATTCGAGCGCCTGAAGATCGAACCCCAGACGCAGCACTGCGTGGCCTGCAAGTCCCGCTGGGAAAAATCGGCAGGGCAGGCCGGCACGCACCACTGAACGCATTGATCCCCGCATGGCCTGCACGCCCCGCAGGCCATGCCGTGTGCGCGAGAATGCGGCATGCCTTTTCAAACCGAACCCGCCTACACCCACGGGCAAGCCACCCGCACCGCCATCTTGCTGTGCAACCTGGGCACACCCGATGCGCCCACCGCACCCGCGCTGCGCCGCTACCTGGGGCAGTTTCTGTCGGACCAGCGCGTGGTCGAGATTCCCAAGGCCGTGTGGTGGCTCATTCTGCACGGCATCATCCTGCGCACCCGCCCTGCCAAATCGGCCGCCAAGTACGCCAGCATCTGGACGCCCGAGGGCTCTCCCCTGGCCGTGTGGACAGAAAAGCAGGCCAAGCTGCTGCGCGGCTGGCTGGGCGAGGCGGGCTACAACGTGCTGGTACGCCCCGCCATGCGCTACGGCAACCCATCCATCGCCAGCCAGCTCGACGCCCTCAAGGCTGCAGGAGCAACGCGCATCCTGATCCTGCCGCTGTACCCGCAGTACTCGGGCACCACCACGGCCAGCGTGTTTGACGCCGTGTATGCCTGGGCGGGGCGCCAGCGCCATGTGCCTGAGCTGCGCTTCGTCAACCGCTACCACGACGATCCCGGCTACATCGACGCCCTGGCCCGCCGCATCGAGGCACACTGGCGCACGCACGGTCAGCCCGATCAATTGGTGATGAGCTTTCACGGTGTGCCAGAACGCACCCTGCACCTGGGCGACCCTTACCACTGCGAAAGCCACAAGACGGCCCGCCTGCTGGCCGAGCGCCTGGGCCTGCGCAAAGGCCGCTACCAGCTCACCTTTCAATCACGCTTTGGCAAGGCCAAGTGGCTCGAACCCTATACCGAGCCCACGCTCATCAAAATGGCCCAGTCCGGCGTGGGCCGGGTCGATGTGGTGTGCCCGGGCTTTACCGGCGACTGCCTGGAAACCCTGGAAGAAATTGCCCAGGAAGCGCGCGAAGCCTTCCTGCACGCAGGCGGCAAAGAGTTCCACTACATCCCCTGCCTGAACGATAGCCCGGAATGGATTACGGCCCTGAGCCGCATTGCGCAGCAGCACCTTGCGGGCTGGCCCGTGCAGGTGGACAGCGACCGCACCCTGGCCGACGCCCGCGCCCATGCGCTCGACGGTGGCGCACCCTCCTGAACGAAAACTCTATTTTTGATAGCTTTCAGCGCTTACCCAGTAAGCGTTAGAGCCTAAAAACATACAAATATTTTTGCCTATGCCTGCCACCCCGCTTGTCCCCGCCCAGTTGCGCCTGACCATCGCTCCCACCAGCCTGGGCTTTGCCAGTACCGCCGAACTGCAGGGCCTGTCCTTGCCCTGGATTGGCCAGGAGCGTGCCGAGGCCGCCGCGCGCTTTGGGCTGGGCATGGAGCAGCCGGACTACAACCTGTTCGTGCTGGGCGAGGTCGGCAGCGGCCGCACATCGTTGCTGCACCAGGCCATGCAGCAGGCAGCGGCGCTGCGCACGGTCCCCCCGGACCTGTGCTACCTGCACAACTTTGACGCCCCCGAGCGCCCGCGCGCCCTGCGCCTGCCTGCGGGACAGGGGCGCCTGCTGCGCCAGGGCATGGAGAAGATCACGCGCATGCTGCTCACCGAAATCCCCAAACGCCTGGACGGCGCCGACTTTCGGGCCGAGAGCGAGCGCATCGAAAAGGCCTACGAAACCCAGGAGTCCCAGGCCTTTGCCGCCCTGGACGCCCTGGCCGAAGGGCTGCAGTTTCGCCTGACGCGCGACGGCGGGCACATGGTGTTCACGCTCATCGGTCCCGAGGGCCAACCCCTGACCGAGGCCGACGCCCACGCGCTCTCGCGTGAGCGCCGTGCCGAAATCGAGACCGCAGAGCAGCAGCTGCGCGCCGAGATCGCCCGCTTTCTCGATGCGACCCGCCCGCTGGAACGCCAGCGCGATGAGGCCCTGGAGCAACTGCGCCGCCAGGTCACCAAACCGCTGCTCGACCATGAGCTGCAAGAAGTGCGCAACAGCCTGCGCAAGCAGATCAAGGACACCGTCAAGCTGGGCCAGTGGCTCGACCAGATGCACCAACAGGTACTCGACCACCTGGCGCTGTTCATCCCCATCGAGGGTACAGACGGTGCCGACGACGAACGCAAGGACGAGCTTGACGAACTGCTCGCCCGCTGCCGCGTGAACCTGGCGGTGGACAACGACGGCCTGACCAGTGCGCCCGTGCTCATCGAAGACAACCCGCAGCTGCGCAACCTGTTCGGCAGCATCGAATACCAGGCCGAGGCCGACGCCCTGCTGGCCGACTTTTCGTGCATCCATGCGGGCAGCCTGCTCAAGGCGCATGGGGGGTTTCTCATGCTGCACCTGCGCGATCTGCTGGGCAACGAGGGGCTGTGGGAGCGGCTGCGCCGCTTTCTGCGCTGCAGCCGCCTGCAGATCGAAGAATCAACGTCCTCGCACAGCAGCATGGCCACCGTTTCCCTGCAACCCGAACCGGTGGACGTGCAGGTCAAGATCGTGCTGATCGGCTCGGTCGAAGAGTATTACGCCCTGCAAGAAGCCGACCCCGAAGTGGCACGGCGCTTTCGGGTCAAGGTGGACTTTGCCGAGGCCTTCAACGCCACGCCCGAGACCCGCCAGACCACCGCCGTGTTCATTGCCCACACCGGCAAGAAGCGCGGCCTGCCCGATTTTTCTGCCGGAGCCGTAGCGCGCATGCTGGAGCAAGCGCACCGCGAAGCCGACGACCAACGCCGCCAGAGCGCCCTGTTTGCCCACACCGAGGCCCTGGCCATCGAAAGCGCGGCCCTGTGCCGTGCCCGTAGCGGCACCTGGGTCGAGGCCGCCGACATTGAAGCCGCCCTGCAGGCCCGCACCCTGCGCCACAACTACCCCGAGCAGCGCCTGCACGAAACCATCACCGATGGCGAACGCCTGCTGTCCCTGCACGGCATGCATGTGGGCCAGATCAACGCCCTGACCCAGATCGACCTGGGCGACTACCGCTTCGGTTTTCCGGTGCGCATCACCGCGCGCGCCTTTGCCGGGCACGAGGGGCTGCTCAACATCGAGCGCGAAGTCGAGATGTCGGGCCCCATCCACGACAAGGGCGTGCTCATCCTGCACAGCTACCTGATGGCGCTGTTTGGCCACATCGCGCCGCTGGCGCTCAATGCCTCCATCGTGTTCGAGCAGGAATACAGCGGCGTGGAGGGCGATTCGGCCTCGTGCGCCGAGCTGTATGCGCTGCTCTCCTCGCTCTCGGGCCTGGCCCTGCGCCAGGGCATTGCCGTCACCGGCGCGCTCAACCAGCACGGCGATGTGCTGCCCGTGGGCGGCATCAACGAGAAGATCGAAGGGTGGTTTAGCGCCTGCGAAGCCGCGGGCCTGGACGGCACGCAAGGCGCGCTGATCCCGGCACGCAACCAGCAGCACCTGATGCTCGACCAGCGCGTGATCGATGCCGTGGCACAGGGGCGCTTCCACATCTGGACGGCTGCCCATGTCAGCGACGGCATCGCACTGCTCACCGGCCAGGCGCCCGGCATGCAGGCCGGCGTGGCCACCGGCGAAGAAGGCAGCGTGGTGGCACGCGCCGAGCACACCTTGCGCGCCTTCCGCCACGCCTGCCAGGCCGCTGGCCGCACCCGCGCACGCAGCCCGGGCCGCCTGCGCAGCCCCCTACAGCGCGAAAGCAGCGACACGCCATGACCACCGCAACACCCGCGCAGGACCCCCAGGCCTTTCTGCGCGGGCTGTTCGCCGCCGCCGTGGCGCGTGCGCAGCCCGCACACACCCTGGCACCCTTTCTGCCACCGCCGCCGACCGGGCGCACCGTGGTCATCGGCGCAGGCAAGGCCAGCGGCGCCATGGCCGCGGCACTCGATGCCCTGTGGCCGCCGCAGGCACGCCTGAGCGGCCTGGTGGTCACCCGCTACGGCCATGTGCCCACCGCCTACCGCAGCGCACCCGGCCGCATTGAAGTGGTGGAGGCGGCCCACCCCGTACCCGACGCCGCAGGCCAACGCGCGGCCCAGCGCATGGCCGCGCTGCTGCAGGGCCTGGGTGCGGGCGACCTGGTGATTGCCCTGGTCTCCGGCGGTGGCTCTGCGCTGCTGTCACAACCCGCCGAAGGCCTGGCGTTGGCCGACAAACAGGCCATCCACCAAGCCCTGCTGCGCAGCGGCGCCGCCATCGACGAGATGAACTGTGTGCGCAAGCACCTCTCGGCCATCAAGGGTGGGCGCCTGGCGCAGCTCGCCGCACCGGCGCGCATGGTCACGCTGCTCATCAGCGACGTCCCCGGCGACGACCCGGCCGTGATCGCCAGCGGACCCACCGTGCCCGACCCCACGACCTGCGCGCAGGCCTTGGCGATTTGCGAGCGCTACCGCATCGCCCTGCCTCCGGCCGCCCTGGCCGGGCTGCGCAGCGGCGCGTTTGAAACACCCAAACCCGGCGACGCACTTTTTGCAAACCACGCCATGCACCTGGTCGCCACGCCGCAACAAAGCCTGGAGGCCGCTGCCGCACAGGCACGTTCGCAAGGTGTCGCGGCTTATATCCTGTCCGATGCCATCGAAGGCGAGAGCCGCGAAGTAGCGAAGGTGCACGCCGCCCTGGCCCGCCAGGTGGCGCGGCACGGCCAGCCGTTTGCACGGCCCTGCGTCATCCTCTCGGGCGGCGAAACCACCGTTACCCTGCCCCCTCCCGGCGCTGCCCAGCCTGGCCGGGGCGGCCGCGCCAGCGAATTTTTGCTGGCCTGCGCGGTGGCGCTGCAGGGCGCCCCCGGCGTGTATGGCCTGGCGGCCGATACCGACGGCATCGATGGCGTGGAAGACAACGCCGGGGCACTCATCTGCCCAGACACTTTGGCCCGCGCCCACGCACAGGGCATCAGCCCCGCCGCCCACCTTGACCGCCACGATGCCTACGGTTTTTTTGCCACGCTGGGCGATTTGCTGGTGACGGGCCCCACCTTCACCAATGTGAACGATTTCCGGGCGCTCTACGTCGCCTAGCGTAAATTTTCACTAAAAAGTGGCTCTAGCGCTTACCTGGAGAGCGTTAAAAGCTATTATTTACATAGCAAACAAAGAGGCTGCTGCACTGGTAACAAGAGCCGCCGCCCTAAAAACCAGCGGGTATCCAGACGTATCCTGCGGTGTCACCGTTGTGACGAATACAGCCCTGCATGCGGGTTTGCCTGAACGCGGCGCGTCCTGTGACAGACAGATACTTCCTGGCGCACACGCCGGGCATCCCCTGCCTCCCGTCCTCCAACTTACCGAGACCCTGCCCATGTCCACCACCCGCCGCCACGTTCTCCAGACCACTGCCGCCGTTGCCGCCCTGGGCGCTCCGGCCTGGGTGCGTGCCCAATCCGAGCCTTGGCGCATTGGCCAGACGGCCGCGCTGACGGGCCCTCTGGCCTTTCCGTTCGTGGAGATGAACAAGGGCATCGCCGCCGCCTTCAAGGAGGTCAACGATAAGGGCGGCATTGAGGGCCGGGTCGTTGAATTCAACAGCCTCGATGATGGTGGCTCGCCTGAAAAGGCCGCCGCCAACACCCTGCAACTGGTCCAGAAGAACCAGGTTTTCAGCATGTTTGCCTGTGGCGGCACCACCAGCGTGATGGGTGCGCTCAAGGTACTGGAGCAGGCCAAGGTGCCGCTGATTGCCCCCGCCACCGGCTCAGACGCGCTGCGCCCCTACAACCCGCTGGTGTTCCATACCCGCGCGACCTACGGACAGGAGCTGAACAAGATCGTGCGCCAGCTGGGCTCCACGGGCTTTACCAAGTGCGCCGTGGCTTATTTCGACAACCCCTTTGGCAAAGCCACGCTGGCCGCCTTCGAGGCTGCAGCGCGCGAGCACAAAAACACCGACTGGAAGGCCTTTCTCATTGCCGAAACCCCCGAAGGCGTCGCCAAGGGCATCGATGAAATCGTGCAATGGCAGCCTACCGCCGTGATTTCGCTGGCCATTGGTGCCAGCGGCATTCCGTTCTACAAAGGCTTGCGCCTGCGCTGGAAGGCCCCGGCCTTCTCGATCTCGTTCCTGGGTTCGCGCCCGCTGCTGGCAGCGCTGGGCGAGGCGGCCACCGGCATCACTGTGGCGCAGGTCGTGCCCAACCCCAGCAACCCATCCATTCCCGTGGTGCGGGCCTACCAGGAAGCGATCAAGAAACTCGGTGGCGTCGAAGTGGGATATTCGTCGCTGGAAGGCTATGTGAATGCCCGCATCCTGCTCGAAGCCCTGCGCCGTGCAGGCCGCAATGGCACGCGCGAGAAGCTCGTAGAAGCCATGCACTCCATGCGGCCCTACGACATGGGCGGCTTCGAGGTGCGCTACGGCCCGAACGACCACAGCGGCACTGATTTTGTCGAGCTGACTTACTTCAACGGCGAGCGCTTTCGCCGCTGAGCGCCTCTGCGCGCGCCAGAAACTGATCCACCAGCGCGTAGTGCTCCGGCACATTCAGCGCCGGGGCATGGCCGCAACCGGCCACCTCAACCACCTGCGCCAGGCCGCGCAGCGCCGGGCCACGCTGCATCATTTCGACCGTGGTTTCGGGCAACACCAGGTCGGAATCGACGCCGCGCAGGCACAGCACCGGAATGTCCAGCTGGTCGTAGTGGTCCCAGATCAGGTAATCGTTTGCATGCTGCGTGAACTGCTGCACCATGGCCGGGTCGTAGTGCGGCGTGACACGTCCATCGGGCAAGCGGCGGGTGGAGGTCTCTGTCAGGCGGCGCCACTGAGCGTCGCTCAGCCAGCCATAGGGCCGGTACACCTGCCGAAAAAAGGCTTCCAGCTCCGCCACGGTGTCAAACACCGGAGGCTGCCCCGCATAGGCCTTGATGCGCTGCAGCGCAGCATCTGCCAGCTGCGGGGCGTTGTCGTTGAGCAGCAGGCTGGCAATGCGCCCCCGCAGTGCAGGCTCGAACAGGCCGGACGCGCACACCGTGCCAATCGCGCCCCCCATGGAGGTACCGATCCAGTGGGCCTTGTCGATGGCCAGTTGCTCAAACAGCGACGCCGCAACGCGCGCATAGAACGAAAGCTGGTAGTCCTGCGCCGGTTGGCGGCTCCACTGGCTCAGCCCGCGCCCGATGGTGTCGGGGCAGATCACGCGGTAGCGCGGCGCCAGGTGCGCGGCCAGGTCGTCCATGTCGCGCCCGGTGCGCGCCAGGCCGTGCCAGGCAATCACCACGGGGGCATCGGGCGCACCCCACTCGGTGTAGTGGATTTCATAACCGGCACAGGTAGCGTAGCAAGAGGTGGGAGACATGGTGCGTGGTCTGGTGAAGCATGGGAAGGCATTGGCGCGGCCCATGGGCCGCGCCCTTCGGGTGGCCCCCGTCAATCCGGGATGGCAATAGCCCCCGCCGTGACGGCAATGGCATCACCCGCTGCAGGCACCATTGCCAGCGGCGGCACGTTGGCAGCGGTGATGGCCGGTGCTTTGCCTGGCAGGCCACCGCGTGGCACGGTGCGCACCACCTGGCTGGCGGGCAGCGCCTTGCCGCCGGCAAGGTGGTCGTACATGGCGTCCAGGGCACGGTTCAGGTAGACATGCAGTGGCACGTAGCGGGTGTCGTAGCCGGGCAGCACGGCAGGCAGGCCAATGAAGCTGTCAAAGTGCTGGGCGTTGGTGACTTCCAGGTAGCTGAGCTTGCTGGACGCACCTTCGACCTTTTTGTTCAACGCAGCATACGGGCGCGAGGTGTGGCTGACGGGCAGCAGCGCATCGGCCCGGCCGTGCACGATGAGCGTCGGCTTGCCGCGCAGGTTGCCGTTGCGGCGGGTCTCATCGACGCCCGCCTGCAGCTTTTTGGCGGCCGTGTCGGTGCCCGTGACCAGATTGCGCAGGCACAGCGCGCCTGCGGTGTTCCAGTCGGCCACGCCTGCGGCATTGAACGACAGGAAGTCACGTGCTGCGCCAAATTTGCCTGCATTGTTGATGAGTTGCACGCCGCTGCTGGGCGGCACACCATTGCCTGTGGCGAACATGCCCGCCAGAGCCGCAGGGGCCAGCGGCCCGACCGCGCCGGTGGACGTGATGGCAGCGTAGCTGAAGCCGCACAGGTGGTCCTTCACGCTGGCGCGCGAGAGCGAATTGGCAAAAGTCACCGCCACAGCAGGGGCCACTTCAAAGGCCGCCAGCGAGGCGTGCAAGTCGTTCGACTCCGGCTCCCAGCCGTAGCTGCGCAGCTTTTGCAAGGACTCTTCGGCCTGCGCCGCCACGGTACTGCCCGAGAGCAGGCCTGCGGTCACCAGGGCCGCGCAGCGGTTGGGCGCGATCGGCAGTGCAGCGCCCGCAAAGCCCGCACCAAAGGCCGCCGCATAGGGCGAGCTGCTGATGGAAGGCGCCAGCGCAGCACACGACTGGTAAAGATTGGCGTAGGTGGTGAAATCAACCAAGGTCTTGCCCGTTACCGCCAGGGCCACGCCGCCGCGCTGCACCGTCACGCCGGGGTTGGCCGGCATCTCGATGGCGGGTTCGGACACGGCCACGCCGCTGATGAGGCCCTGCGTATCCTGCTCGGCTGCGGCGATGGCAGCGCCGCCGCCGTTGGAGATGCTGGACGCGATGACGATGGTGTTGGCCGGAGTGAGAGACTTCAGGCGCTGGCCGTTGTCCAGCGCACCAAAGCGTTCGTTCAGCACGTAATAGGCAAACTCCACGGCCTGCAGCGTGGTCTTGCCCCAATCCTTCTCGGCGTTCTGGCCCGAGTGCGCGTGCTTGAAGGCAAAGCGCTGGGGCGTGGCAGCGTTGAAGGCGGTCAGTTCCGCGGCGCTCAAACCGGCGTTGAAGGCCGCATTCTTGCCCGCCGCCGCAGCGCTGGTGCGCGTACCGTCGATCAACGGCACGGTGTCGTTCTCCAGGTCGTGCGGCGCCGCGCCCGTGCCCTTGTCCGAATAGGCCACGGCGCAGCCGCGCTTGAGGCCCCATTCCCCCGTAGAAATCGCGCCATAGACACCGCGCGAGCCCGAGGCCGTGGCCGTGATCACGCAGGGTTTCTTCGCGTCGAAACTGGCGGGTACCTGCACCATCAGCGTAACGTTCTGGCGGCCACTGCCGTCGTCGGCAAAGGCGATGTATTCGGTGCCGGGCACCTTGCCCTCGCCAGCGGTCACGACGCCCTTGGCGTCCACATTGGGGCCATACAGCGTGCCGTAGCCCCCATCCGCCGTCATGTCGAGCATGCCGCGGTAGCTGGTGTGGATAACCGTGCGACGCAGCTCGGCCGCCGTGGGCTTGAGCGGGTCGGCATAAGCAGGGGCCGCGGCTGCGGCCAGGCCTGTTTTGCCCAAACCGGCGGTGAGCAGGTCGTCGGTGCTGCCGTCATACGTGGTCACCTTGATGGCGCCCAGGTAAGCCGGCTTGGTGTTGACGTTGGCGTTGTTATCGCTACCACCACAGGCGGCCAGCACCGCAGCCGCGAGGGCTGCAGGAACGAAGGGACGGATACCGAGTTTCATGCGTTTGTCTCCAGAGAATGCTTTGTTGTGCAGGGATACCAGGGGGAAATTCAGCCCGCCTTGCGCGCCGCCGCCGCGCGCAGGCGACCCACCACACCGGTGGGAAAGTAATAGACCGAGAGGACGAACAGCACGCCGAGCCACAGCAGCCAGCGGTCGGGCGAGAGCAACGCCGACAGCCAGGGCACGCTGCCTGCTGCCGCATCGCTGCCCAGGCGCAGCAGATCCTGCAGATAGCTTTGTGCCAATAGAAACAGCACAGCACCAATGGCCGAGCCGTAGATCGTGCCCATGCCCCCAATCACCACGATGAGCAGGCAGTCCATCATGATTTCAAAACTGAGCGACGTGTCCGGCCCGTTGTAGCGCAGCCAGATGGCCAGCATGCAGCCCGCGAGCGTGGCAAACAGCGCCGACAGCACGCTCGACGTGGTGCGGTACACCACCACGCGGTAGCCGATGGCCTCGGCGCGGAACTCGTTCTCGCGGATGGCCTGCAGCACCCGGCCAAACGGCGAGTTGACGATGCGCAGCAGCGCCAGCACCAGCGCCACCGCCACCACGAACAACAGGTAATAGGTCAGCAGGCGCCCGTCGAGCAAGACGCCCAGGAACGGCTCTTCGGCAAACTCGAACGAGGGCGACAGAAGCGCCGGCAGCTTGAAGCTCAGGCCGTCCTCACCGCCGGTGATCTCGGACAGCTGCGAGGCCAGCGTCTGGAACGCCGCCGCCACCGCCAGGGTAATCATGGCGAAGAAAATGGCGCGCACCCGCAGCGAGAACAAGCCCACGGCCAAGGAGAGCAATAGCGACAGCAACAATGCGCCGCCAATACCCACGCCCAGCGCCGTCCAGGTGGCGCCCAGCCGCGTGGAGGCTACAGCGATGCCGTAGGCACCAATGCCGAAAAACATGGTGTGTGCAAAGCTGACGATGCCGGTGTAACCCAGCAGCAGGTCAAAGCTGGCCACCAGCACCACGAAGATCAGCACCTTGGCCGCCACCGAAAGCGCCTTGACACCCGGGAACAAGAAGGGCGCGAACGCCAGGCCCAAAAAGATGGCCACCAAAATCACCGCCAGCACCTTGCTGCGCGGGAAGTCATTGGAAAGCAGTCGTTGGAACATACAAAACCTTTCCGCTATTCACCGTGTTTTTTGAGAATCACTGCGCCTGCAACCGGCGCAGCCGCTGCCAGCGGCCGCCGTGCAAGGGCCGCCCCGCCGCACGGGCGGCGTCCCCCACGGGGGAAGGCGCGGAGCGACTTCAGGGGGGTCATCGATTAGCCACCGGGTACACACCCTGCGGGCGCCACAGCAAGATGGCCACCATGAGTGCAATGTTGGAGAACAGGGCCACCTTGGGTGCCAAAAAGCCCGTGTAGTTGGCCATCAGGCCCACCAGCAAGGCGCCGATGAGCGCGCCGCCGGTCGAGCCCAGGCCGCCGATGATGATGACGATGAAGATCAGCACATTGACCTGCGCGCCCATCTGCGGGATCACGCTTTGCTGGTACAGGCCCCACATCACCCCGCCCAGGCCGGCCAGGGCCGAGCCCACCACGAACACGCCGACAAACAGGCGGCGGATGCGGTAGCCCAGCGACTCGACCATCTCGCGGTCCTGCACACCAGCACGGATCAGCAGGCCCACCTTGGTGCGCGCCAGCACCCAGGCCAGCACACCAAACACCAGCAGGCCCACGACCACGGCCACCAGGCGGTATTTTTCGATGGCAGCGTCGCCAATCAGCAGCGAACCGCGCATGCCGTCGGGCAATGGCAGCGGAATCTGCGCCGGGCCCCAGACCACCTTGATGAGTTCTTCACCAATGATCATGCCGCCCATGGTGATCAGGATCTGCTTGAGGTGCTGGCCGTACACCGGCCGCACGATGAAGCGCTCAAATGCCAGGCCCACGGCACCGGCCACTGCCATGGCCACCAGCATGGCGGGCAGCACGGCCACCATGTTGCGCCACAGTTGGTCCGAACCCGTCCAGTCACCCATGGCGCCCAGCACGCTGGTGGCCACAAAGGCGCCCAGGGCAATGAACACGCCGTGGCCGAAGTTGAGCACATCCATCAGGCCGAACACCAGCGTGAGGCCCGAGGCGATGATGAAAATGATCATGCCCATGGCCAGCCCCGCCACGGTGAGCGTGAGCCAGGTCGAGGGCGAGCCGATCAAGGGCAGCACGATGAGCGCCAGCAGCGGCACCAGTGCCAGCGGCTTCCAGTCAAAGTCACGGGAGATCATGGCGTGCCTTTCCAGAAAGGGAATTTGCTCTATTTTTGATAGCTGCTTGCGCTTGATGCGCAAGCGCTAGAGGCTGTTTTTTTATAAATTTCATAGCGACAATCCCAACAGCGATTTCTGCAGGGCCTCGTCTTGTGCCAGGGCGGCCATGCTGCCCGCATGCACGACGGCGCCGTTGTCCATCACGGCCACGGTGTCGCCCAGACGTTTGGCGAAGTTGATGTTCTGCTCGACCAGCAAAATGGTCACGCCACTCTTCTTGAGCTGGTCGAAGGCGTCGATCATGTTGTTGATGATGGCGGGCGCCAGGCCCTTGCTGGGTTCGTCCACGATGAGCAGGTCGCGCGGCTCGACGATGGCGCGGCTCACCGCCACCATCTGTTTCTGGCCGCCCGAGAGCTTGCCGGCGGGGTAGTCCCAGAACTTCTCGACCGCCGGGAAGAGCTTGAAAATCCATTCCAGCCGCGATGCATCCATCTGCGCCGCCGTGCTGGCGTTGCGCGCAGCCAGCAGCATGTTCTCTTTCACCGTCAGGTCAGAAAAAATGCCCATGTTCTCGGGCACGTAGGCAATGTTCAGGCCGGCAATCTGCGGCGTGTTCATCGCCGTGATGTCTTTGCCGGCAAAGTGAATAGACCCTTTGGAGGCATGCCACAAACCCATGATGGTGCGCAGCGTGGTCGTCTTGCCCGCGCCGTTGCGCCCGAGCAGCATGGTGAGCTGGCCCCGGGGAATAGCCAGGTCCACGCCGTGCAGGATGTGGTACGCCCCAATGTGGGTATGCACACCCTTGAGTTCGAGAAGGTTGGTGTTCATGCGGCCTCCTTCGATACGCCCAGATAGGCCTCTTGCACCACAGGCGATGCAATCACGTCGGCCGGCAGCCCGTCGGCCACCAGCGTGCCATTGGTCAGCACGATGATGCGGTCGGCCAGCTCGCGCACCACGTCCATCTTGTGTTCCACCAGCAAAATGATCTTGGTCTTGTCTTTTTTGAGTTCACGGATCAGGTTCAGGATCACGGGCGCCTCGTCGTGGCTCATGCCCGCGGTGGGCTCGTCAAACATGTACACCTGCGGCTCCAGCGCCATCAGCAGCGCCACTTCGAGCTTGCGCTGGTCGCCGTGCGGCAGGCTGGCCACGGGGGTGTCGCGGCGCTCGAACATGGCCACGGACTGCAAGATTTCCTCGGCCCGCGCGGTGAGCTGGCGGTGGTCGCTCCAGATGCTCCACAGGTTCAAACCCCGGCGGTGTTTTCCGCCCCGCGTGGCCTGCACGGCCAGGCGCACGTTTTCCAGCACACTGAGGTTGGGAAACAGGTTGGTCAGCTGGAACGCCCGGCCCAGCCCGGCGTGCGTGCGCTGCGAGACGGACTGGCCGGTCAGCTCACGCCCGCCCAGGGTCACGCTACCGCTGCTGGCCTTGAGCTGGCCAGAAATCAGGTTGAAATAAGTGGTCTTGCCCGCGCCGTTGGGGCCCACGATGGCGGTCAGCGTGCCCGGCTCGAAAGAGCAGGTCACGGCGTTGACCGCCACGTGGCCGCCAAAGCGGATGGTCAAGTCCCGGGTGGCCAGGGTACTCATGGGTTCTTGCTCGCTTTCACAGTCTTCATCCTTGCACCACGCCCAGCGGGGGGTGCCGCGTTTCAGGGACAGGTGCCGATCACGTAGTAGTTCGGGCCTGTCTTCTTCAGTGTCGTTGTCGAAAAGATGTTCCACAGGCCCATGCTGTTCCCTGAGCCATTGGCATAGGTGAAGCCATACAGGGCATAGGCACGGCCGGCCATCGTGTGGGCATAGTTGCTGGCAGTGGTGCAGGTGGGCGCGTCACCACCGGCAGCAGCCAGCGTGGTGCCCGAAGCGGGGCTCGAGGCAGCGCCTTCTGCGCCATTGGCATCGGCGGCGCGCACGGTCCAGTGATAGGTGGTGGAGGCTGCGAGGCCGCTGTCGGTGTAGCTGGTGCCATACACGGTCAGTGCGTTGGCCTTGTTGCCATTGCGATAGACGTTGTAACCCGCGGCACCCGCCACACTGTTCCAGCCGATGGCCATGCTGCTGGCGGTGGCGCCCGAGGCGCTCACACCCGTGGGTGCGGGCAAGGCCACGGGATCGGGATCGGGCACGGTGGTCGTGCCACCGCCACTGGTCAGGCGGTCCACCATGGCCTTGATGGCCGCCATCTGCGGGCCGGATTTCTTGGAATAGTTGGCGCTGTCATAACCCCACCAGTCCCAGCAGCTGTTGGTGGCTGCGGTGCTGGTCTGCGGGTACAGCACCACGATGTTGTTGCTGTCTGCCCAGCGGTTGTAACCCGTGTTGCGCACGTATTTCTGCTGCACATCGCTCACGTTTTGCTTGCAACCGTGCAGCGCCACGTGCAGGCGGCAGGTGGCGTCGCCCCCCGCCTTGCAAGCCTGTGGAATATAGGCCCAGCCGGTGCTGGCCATGCCATGGTTGGTGATGAACTGGCTTTGCTTGAATTCGACAAAATTGCCCTCGGGCAAGGTGGCCGTGCTGCGTGCATTGAGCGGGCCATACAGGTGCTGCAACATGGCCCCAGCCAGATCGAAATTGCAGTTGTTGATATAGGGCGCGCCCTTGGCCGAGCAAGCGCTACCGTAGTCATCCGTCACCATGGAATGCTCGGCCGCCAGGTCCTTCTTGTAAACCACATTGGCGGCGGGAACGAAGCTGCTGTAGTAGGTCTTGAGGGCGTCCATCACGCCCGTTTTGACCACGCTGTCCACCGAACCCGAGAACAGATACACCTTGGAATTTTGCAGGTTGGACACCGGGTCCACATGCCCCTGGCTGGCCCAGGTGTTGGTCGTGTTCACCAGCGTGCTGGTAGGAATACTGGCCGGACTGACCATGCAGCGCCCCGTGGCGCTGACGACAGAGCCCTCGGCGCAATAAAACGGGCCACCGGCCACAATGCCGGCGCCTTTGCCGAACACGGACGAATAAGCCACGTGCAGCTGGACCGCCATGAAGCCACCCGATGAGAGACCAGACACGGTGGTCTGGGTTTTGTCGATCTTGAGTGCGGGAAGGTCCACTGCGGCCCACGCAGGCGCTGCACCCACCACGGCCCATGCTGCAACTGCGGCGGCCGACCGAATCAATTTGAAGTCCATG
>NZ_BAAGQN010000020.1:0-581 GCF_054783455.1 Simplicispira piscis | reverse complement strand
AGGGGCGGCCGCCCCTGCGGGATGAACCCCGGCGCGCACTGGCACCGGGCCTCGCCAACCCTGCTTACCGCGTGTTGCGGATCGGCACCTGCATCTCTTCAGGCTTGATTTCACGCACCAACTCCGGCACGCCCCAGGCGAAAGCCGGATCGACCTTGATCTTGAAGTGGTACATGCTCTGCATGGCCTGGTGGTCCTCCTTGCGGAAAGTCATCTTGCCCTTGGGCGTGTCAAAGCTCATGCCTTCCATGGTCTTGATGAGCTTGTTGGTGTTCGTGTCGCCATTGGTGGCCTTGAGCGCCGTGACCAGCGCCATGGCCGACGAGAAACCACCCGCCGTGAAGAAGTCTGGCGGGGTCTTGAACTCTTTGTAGTGCGCTGCCACCATGGCATCGTTCACCGGGTTCTTGGGAATGCCGAAGTAGTAATACGTCGCGCCTTCCATGCCCGGGAAATTCTTGTAGGAAGCCATGGCGGGCAGGATGTTGCCGCCCGTCGAGATCTCGATGCCGTAGCGCTTCAAGTCCATGTCGGCAATCTTGAACGGATTGCCCGCGCCCGCCCACACGATCCAGATGATC
>NZ_BAAGQN010000019.1:102135-125586 GCF_054783455.1 Simplicispira piscis | reverse complement strand
CTCACACCACCTATCGCTATCTCGCAACTTAGACAGCCTGAGACTTCTTGCTAATCAAGCAAATTTGATAGCTGCCAGCGCCTGATTTGATTGAATTTTGAAGAAAAAAGTATTCAAAACCCATACACAAAAAGCGCTACCAGCTCTCTTTTTTGAAGCAATGATCCAAAGACAACACAGGATTCCCACGATGACGACGAGCCCCATCCACCACTCCGCCGCCCCGCGGCCCAGCGTGGACAGCGCGGTGCAGGACGTGCTGGCACGGCTGGCCAGCGAACCCGGCGCACTGCTGCCCATCCTGCATGCGCTGCAGGACACGCTGGGCTACGTGCCGCCCGACGCCGTACCCATGATTGCCGACGCGCTGAACCTCTCGCGCGCCGAGGTGCATGGCGTCATCAGCTACTACCACCACTTTCGCAGCAGCCCGCCGACGCCGCACACGGTGCAGGTCTGCCGGGCAGAGGCCTGCCAGGCGATGGGTGCCGAGGCGCTGCTGGCGCACGCACGCCAGCACCTGGGCTGCGGGCTGCACGCGCAGTCGGGCGACGGCGCCTTCACGGTCGAACCCGCCTACTGCCTGGGCCTATGCGCCTCGTCGCCCGCCATCACGGTGGATGGGCAGGCACACGCGCGCATGACACCGCACAAGTTGGACGCGCTGGTGGCGCAGGCACGGGAGGCCGCATGAGCGTTGTCACCGTTTATGTTCCCTGCGACTCGGCCGCGCTGGCCGTGGGTGCCGACGCGGTGGCCCAATGCATCGCACAAGAAGCGGCAGCGCGGGGCCTGGATGTACACATCGTGCGCAACGGTTCGCGCGGCCTGTTCTGGCTCGAACCCCTGGTCGAAGTGGCCACCCCCGCCGGGCGCGTGGCCTATGGCCCAGTGGCCCCCAGCGATGTGGCGGGGCTGTTCGACGCCGGCCTGGCCACGGGCGGCGCGCACCCGCTGTGCCATGGGCCGACCGGCGCTATTCCTTACCTGGCGCGCCAGCAGCGCCTGACCTTTGCGCGCATGGGCATGACCGACCCGCGCTCGCTGGCCGACTACCAGGCCTATGGCGGCTTTGACGGCCTGCGCAACGCCATCGCCATGCCCCCCGAAGCCATCGTGCAGACGCTGATCGAGTCGGGCCTGCGCGGGCGCGGCGGTGCGGCGTTTCCGGCGGGTATCAAGTGGAAGACGGTGGCGGGCGCGCAGGCAGTGCAAAAGTACATCGTCTGCAATGCCGACGAGGGCGACTCGGGCACCTTCTCGGACCGCATGACCATGGAGGGCGACCCCTTCATGCTGATCGAAGGCATGGCGATTGCAGCGCTGGCCGTGGGCGCCACGCAGGGCTATGTCTATGTGCGCTCGGAATACCCACACGCCATCGCCACGCTCAACGCCGCGATTGCGCTGGCCGAAGCGGGCGGCTTTTTGGGCACCAATGTGCTCGGCTCGGGCAAGGCGTTTCACCTGCAGGTGCGCAAGGGCGCGGGCTCGTACGTGTGCGGCGAAGAAACCGCGTTGTTAGAGAGCATCGAGGGCAAACGCGGCATCGTGCGCGCCAAGCCGCCGCTGCCTGCACTGGCCGGTTTGTTTGGGCAGCCCACCGTCATCAACAACGTCATCACGCTGGCCAGCGTGCCCATCATCCTGGCGCGGGGCGCGCCGTTTTACCGCGACTTTGGCGTGGGCCGCTCGCATGGCACGCTGCCGTTTCAGCTGGCGGGCAACGTCAAACATGGCGGGCTGGTGGAGACGGCCTTTGGCCTGACACTGCGCGAGCTGCTGTATGACTACGGCGGCGGCTCGGCCACGGGTCGGCCGATCAAGGCGGTGCAGGTGGGCGGGCCGCTGGGCGCTTATCTGCCCGAATCGCAGTGGGACATTCCGCTCGACTATGAAGCCTACGCCGCCATCGGCGCAGGCATTGGCCACGGCGGCATCGTGGTGCACGACGACACCGCCAACCTGTCGCAGCTGGCGCGCTACGCCATGGAGTTTTGCGCGCTCGAATCGTGCGGCAAATGCACGCCGTGCCGCATCGGCTCGACGCGCGGCGTGGAGGTGATCGACAAGATCCGCGCCAACCAGCAGCGCCCGCAGCAGGTGGCGCTTTTGCGCGACCTGTGCGACACCATGGTGCACGGCTCGCTGTGCGCCATGGGCAGCATGACGCCGATTCCCGTCACTTCGGCCCTGAAACATTTCCCGCAGGACTTCGGTCTTGCCGCGCCGGACTGAAATGAAACACCCCCCTATGTCGCTTCACTCCTTCCCCCCGCTCTCGCAGCGCTGCGCGCTGCGGGCAGGGGAACGCTCCCAGCGCGGCGGGGCGGCCCTTGCGCGGGAGCCCTGGTGGGGGGCCGCGTCGGTGCCATGCATCGGCGGCGCTGCAACGCACCGTGCAAAAACTGAGAACGTGATCTGAGAGGACACCCATGCTGAGCCAACACACTGAAATCGACTACGGCACGCCCGCCAGCACATCGGCCGAACTTGTCACGCTGGAGATCGACGGCGCCCAGGTCACCGTGCCGCGCGGCACCTCGCTCATGCGCGCCGCCGTGGACGCGGGCATCCAGGTGCCCAAACTGTGCGCCACCGACAGCCTGGAGCCCTTTGGCTCGTGCCGCCTGTGCCTCGTTGAAATTGAAGGGCGCAAGGGCTACCCGGCCTCGTGCACCACCCCGGCCGAGCCCGGCATGAAGGTACGCACCCAAACGCCCAAGCTGCAAGACCTGCGCAAGGGCGTGATGGAGCTGTATATCTCCGACCACCCGCTCGACTGCCTGACCTGCGCCTCCAACGGCGACTGCGAGCTGCAGACCCAGGCCGGTGTGGTGGGCCTGCGCAACGTGCGCTACGGGTTTGAGGGCGCCAACCACTTCGACAACCCAAAGGACGAGTCCAACCCGTACTTCACCTACGACCCGGCCAAATGCATTGTGTGCAACCGCTGCGTGCGCGCGTGTGAAGAAACCCAGGGCACTTTTGCGCTGACCATCACCGGGCGCGGCTTTGAATCGCGTGTCACGGCGGGGCAGGGCGGCAGCTTCATGGAGTCGGACTGCGTGAGCTGCGGCGCCTGCGTGCAGGCCTGCCCCACGGCCACGCTGGAAGAAAAGAAGGTCATCCTGCTCGGCCAGCCCGAGCACAGCGTGATCACCACCTGCGCGTATTGCGGCGTGGGCTGCGGCTTCAAAGCCGAGATGAAGGGCAGCGAAGTCATCCGCATGGTGCCGTGGAAAGACGGCAAGGCCAACGAAGGCCATTCCTGTGTGAAGGGCCGTTTTGCCTGGGGCTACGCCACGCACAAGGACCGCATCACCACCCCCATGGTGCGCGAAAAAATCACCGACCCGTGGCGTGAGGTGGGCTGGGAAGAAGCCCTGGCGCACGCGGCGGGTGCGTTTCGCCGCATCCAGGCCAAGCATGGCAAGGATTCGATTGGCGGCCTGGTGTCGTCGCGCTGCACCAACGAGGAGGGCTATCTGGTGCAGAAAATGGTGCGCGCTGCCTTTGGCAACAACAACGTGGACACCTGTGCGCGCGTGTGCCACTCGCCTACCGGCTATGGCCTGGGCGTAACGCTGGGCACCTCGGCCGGCACGCAGACCTTCCAGTCGGTGGAGAAGGCCGACGTCATCATGGTGATTGGCGCCAACCCGACCGACGGGCACCCGGTATTCGGCTCGCGCATGAAAAAGCGCCTGCGCCAGGGCGCCCAACTCATCGTGGCCGACCCGCGCCGTATCGATCTGGTCAAGTCACCCCACGTGCACGCCACGCACCACCTGCCGCTCAAGCCCGGCACCAACGTGGCCCTCATTACAGCACTGGCGCATGTGGTGGTCACCGAAGGCCTGGTGGATGAGGCTTTTGTGGCCGAGCGCTGCGACACCCAGTCGTTCAACGACTGGCGCGCTTTTGTGGCGCAACCCGAACATTCGCCCGAAGCCACCGAGGCTATCACCGGCGTGCCCGCCTTTGATGTGCGCGGCGCCGCCCGCCTGTATGCCACGGCAGGCAATGCCGCCATCTATTACGGCCTGGGCGTGACCGAACACAGCCAGGGTTCGACCATGGTCATCGGCATTGCCAACCTAGCCATGGCCACCGGCAACGTGGGCCGCGAGGGTGTGGGCGTGAACCCGCTGCGTGGGCAGAACAACGTGCAGGGCTCGTGCGACATGGGCGCCTTTCCGCACGAGCTGCCGGGCTACCGCCATGTGTCGGACAGCACGGTGCGCGGCGCCTTCGAGGCCGCCTGGGGTGTCGCCATCGACCCCGAGCCGGGCCTGCGCATTCCCAACATGTTCGACGCCGCCATGGCGGGCGAATTCAAGGGCCTGTATTGCCAGGGCGAGGACATCGCGCAGTCCGACCCCAACACCCAGCATGTGGCCGCCGCGCTGATGGCGATGGACTGCATCGTGGTGCAGGACATCTTCCTGAACGAAACCGCCAAGTACGCGCATGTATTTTTGCCGGGCTCGTCGTTCCTTGAAAAAGACGGCACCTTCACCAACTCCGAGCGCCGCATCTCGCGCGTGCGCAAGGTCATGGCGCCGCTGGGCGGCTATGCCGACTGGGAGGTGACGGTGCTGCTGGCGCGTGCGCTGGGGTATGAGATGCCGTATACGCACCCGTCGCAGATCATGGACGAGATCGCCGCGCTCACACCCAGCTTTTCCGGCGTGAACTACACCAAGCTCGACGCGCTGGGCAGCGTGCAGTGGCCCTGCAACGAGCACACGCCACCTGAAGGCACGGTGACCATGCACGTGGACCAGTTTGTGCGCGGCAAGGGGCGTTTCATGGTCACGCAGTATGTGGCGACCGACGAGAAGGTCACGCGGCGGTTTCCGCTGCTGCTGACCACCGGACGCATCCTGTCGCAGTACAACGTGGGCGCGCAGACGCGGCGCACCGACAACGTGTTGTGGCACCACGAAGACCTGCTGGAGATCCACCCGCACGACGCCGAGGAGCGCGGCATCCGCAACGGCGACTGGGTCGGCATCCAGAGCCGCGCGGGCGAGACCGTGCTGCGCGCCGAGGTGTCTGCGCGCATGCAGCCGGGCGTGGTCTACACCACTTTCCACTTCCCCGAATCGGGCGCCAACGTGATCACCACCGACAACTCCGACTGGGCCACCAATTGCCCCGAGTACAAGGTGACGGCCGTGCAGGTGATGCCGGTGATGCAGCCCTCGGCCTGGCAAAAGGAGCACCAGCGCTTTGACCAGGTGCAGCAGCAATTGCTGGCCGCGCGCACGGTTGGGGCAGCACAGGAATAATGAGGCAGAGACCCCCCATGCAACGACGCAAAACACACCGCCCCCTGATGCCCCCACCACAGACGGTTGCCTTCTGCGAAGGCGCGCGTGCGCTGCCCGTGCGCGGCGTGCGCGGCGGCAACGACTACAGCGTGGACGACTGGGTGGCCGATGAGGTGCCCGTGGCGCTGGAATACAACGGCATCTCGCACACCGTGATGCTGGCCACGCCGCTCGATCTGGCCGATTTCGCACTGGGTTTTTCGCTCAGCGAGGGCATCCTGTCGGACGCCAGCGAGCTCTATGGCGTGGAGGAAGAAGCCTCCGCGCTGGGCATCACGCTGCACCTGTCGGTCGCGGCCGGGGCGTTTGCGCGCCTCAAAGAGCGCCGCCGCTCCATGACGGGCCGCACCGGCTGCGGTCTGTGCGGCACCGAAAGCCTGGCCCATGTGGCGCGCACGCTGCCGCCCCTGCCATCGATGGCCGAAACAGGCCCACTCGACCGCGCCGCCATTGCCCGCGCCATGTCGCAGTTCTGTGAGCTGCAAACCCTGCAACAGGCCACGGGCGCCGTGCACGCGGCCGCCTGGTGCAGCGCGGGCGGCGAGGTGCGCTGGCTGCGCGAGGACGTGGGCCGCCACAACGCGCTCGACAAGCTCATCGGCGCCCTGGCGCTGAACGGGGTGAACGCGGCGCAGGGCTTCATCGCCGTCACCAGCCGCGCCAGCTTTGAAATGGTGCAAAAAACCGCCGCTGCCGGTGTGCCCCTGCTGGCCGCCGTGTCGGCCCCCACGTCGTTTGCCGTGACCACCGCCGAGCGCGCCGGTCTCACCCTGGTGGGCTTTGCACGCCAGCAAGACCTGGTGGTGTACTGCCGCCCCGAACGCCTGGGCTGGGCCCCGCTGGCCACGTCCCCTTTGAACGAAACCACACCCCATGCACACTGATCCCCTGGTCAAGATGGCCAACCAGATTGCCGATTTTTTTGGTGCCATGCCCAACCGCGCCGAAGCGCTCGAAGGCATCGCCCAGCACATCCGCAAGTTCTGGGTGCCGCGCATGCGCCAGCGCTTTCTGGCCCATGTGGACGCCGGCGGCGCGGGGCTGCACCCGCTGGTGCTGCAATCGGTGCAGGCGCACCGGGCCCTATTGGAATAAGAGCGGCCCAAAAAAATCCCAATCGTTCTGGCGCTTTCATCCGGTATATACTCCACACACCATCCATTTAGATGGTTTATGGAGTTAAATGAGCGAAATCTCTCCCACAGACGCACCCAAGCTGCGCGTACCCGATAACGAAAAAGTCACCGTCAACCTCGGCTACGTGGACCTGGGCCACATTGATTTGCTGGTGGCCGAGGGCTTTTACAGCAACCGCACGGATTTCATCCGCACCGCCATCCGTAACCAGCTCGCTGCGCAACAAGAAGCCGTGCGGCAAGTCGTCACGCGCAAAGCGCTGGTTCTGGGCTTGCAGCGCTTTGGCCGCGCCGAGCTTGAGGCGGTGCGCCGCGCCGGTGAGGCGCTGGACATTCGCGTGCTGGGCCTGGCCGTGATCGAGGCCGATGTGAGTGCGGACCTGGCCAGCGCCACCATTGCTTCGCTGACCGTGCTGGGGGCTTTTCAGGCGAGTGCCGAAGTCAAATCCGCCTTGCGCGGGAGGATGCAAACATGAACGGACTTCCCTTTGCGCAGCGCGGCGCCCCTGTATTGCCCGCGTCCATGGCCGAGGCGTTGGCGCTGGTGCGCCGTGGTGAGTTGCAACGCGCCAGTAGCCTGCTGATGAAGGGTTTGCACGGCGGTGCTGAGCGCGCCGAGCCCGCAAGCGGCCCCCACACCGCCGCGGCGCGCTTTAACCGCAGCGACATCGAGGACGTGGACGACATTCGTGCCACCTCAACGGCACAGGTGTGGCCACGTGCTCCGGCCCACACGCAAGGGCGTGCGCGCTTCTCCAGCGTCGCGTTTCGGCATGGCGGCGCCGATCACCCGTTTCATTTGTACGTGCCAGCGAGCGCCGCGCCGCCCGCCGGTCGCGCTGTCATTCTGATGCTGCACGGCTGCACACAGGACGCTCAAGATTTCGCCCAAGGCACGCGCATGAATGCCCAAGCGGAGCGGACGGGCGCACTGGTGCTCTACCCCACGCAGCAGCGCGCAGCAAACCACAACGGCTGTTGGAACTGGTTTCGCCCCGAAGATCAACGCGCCGGGGCAGGAGAGCCTGCCTTGCTGCTGGCCATGCTTGGGCATGTGATGGCGACCGAGGCGGTGGACCCGCGGCGCGCTTATGTGGCCGGGCTTTCCGCAGGCGGTGCCATGGCGGCAGTGCTGGCGCGCGAGTACCCAGAGGTGTTTGCTGCGGTCGGCGTGCATTCAGGGCTGGCGGCCGGGGCGGCACACAACATGATGGGCGCACTCTCGGCAATGAGAAGTGGAGCCAAGGGGGATGCGCCCGGCACGCAGGGTGGTGGCGACCCTGCCGTGCCACTCATCGTCTTCCATGGCGACCGCGACACCACCGTGCACCCACGCAACGGCGAGCAGCTGCTCGGCGCTGCGGTGCTCCGTGGAATGACAGAAACCCAATCCGGCCACAGCGGAGATGGGCAGCGCTACACACGAACCCTTGTTCGTTCTTCGGACACAAAGACCGTACAGGCCGAACACTGGCTGCTGCACGGCGCAGGCCACGCCTGGTCCGGCGGTGATGCACGCGGCAGCCACGCCAGCGCCACGGGGGTGAATGCCTCACAGGAGATGCTGCGCTTCTTCATGGAGCGCCCACGGGTGGACAAAAGCAGTCTTTGACCGATGAGCGCTGGTTTTGCTCTATATTCAATAGCTACCAGCGCTTGATAGATAAGCGTTAGCAACCATTTTTATCAATCTTTCCACACGCTCGTGCCAGATCGCATCGCCGTTATCGATTTTGAAACCACGGGCAGTTCGCCCGGCCAGGGTGCGCGCGCGACCGAGGTGGCCATCGTGATCGTCGAGCACGGCGTGGTGGTGGACAGTTACCAGAGCCTGATGAACGGTGGGGTGTGGGTGCCGCCCTTCATCACCCAGCTCACCGGCATCACCAACGCCATGGTTTCGCAAGCGCCCCCCGCCGAAGAGGTCATGGCGCAGGCCAGCCGCTTTGTGGGCGACACGCCGCTGGTGGCCCACAACGCCCCGTTTGACCGGGGCTTCTGGCAAGCCGAACTGGCACGTGCCGGGTGTGCAGCGGAGCAGCCTTTTGCCTGCACGGTGCGGCTCTCGCGCCGCCTCTACCCGGATGCGCCCAACCACCAGTTGGGCACGCTGGCGCGCTTTCACCGCCTGCCCAGCGCGGGCCGCGCGCACCGGGCGCTGGCCGATGCGCAGGTGACGGCCGCGCTGCTGCTGCGCATCCAGCAAGACCTGGGTGAGCGCTGGGGCGTGGCCGCGCCGGGGCATGATTTTCTGATGGCGCTGCAGGCCTGCGCCAAGGCACGGCTGCCGGGCTTTATGGCCCAGCACGGCGCCGCTCAAGCCGTGCGGCGATAGACCAGCAGGCGGCCTTTGTACAGGGGGCGGTGCGCGGTGGCAGCGGTATCGAGCCGCCGCTCCGTCAGGGCAAAACCCATGGCCAGCATCTGCCGTGAAAAGGCTGGCCGGTTCCCGCGGTCGGGGTCCACGATCCACACCTCGGCGTCGGCCTGTGCATGGCGACCAATGAAGCCTGCCAGCGCCATGCTGGCGTCACGGTCGTACAGCAGGTCGCTGCCAACGAGCAGGTCGTAACGCCCACGCAAGGTGGTGGAGTGGGCGCCAAACCCGGCGCTGGATTCGGCAGCGTCCCACGCGCCATGCCGGTATTTCATGGGAGCCAGACCATTGAGGCGCAGGTTGTTGCGCAAAAAACGCGCGGTCAGCGGGTGGCTGTCGCTGGCGGTGATGTCCATGCCCAGGCGGTGCGCCACCAGGCTGGGCAGGGCCAGGCCGCAGCCCATCTCCAGCACCCGTTCGCCCAACCGCACGGTGCGCTGCGCCAGGCGCGTGGCCAGCTGCCCGCCCGAAGGCCAGAGCAAGCCAAACAAAGGCCAGGTGGCCGACGAGATGCCCAGGCGCTCGGCCAGGCCCAGCGGGTCGGCGAACTGCTGGCGGTCGAGCAGGGAGCGAATATGCAGGTTGTCCACGCCCGCCACGGCAATGCTCTCTTGCTTGGTTTCATAGCCGGGCATGGTGGGGGGGTGCGAAGCCTGCTTGAGTGGCTTCGGAGGGGTGCGGGGTGGGCGGCCATTATGCGCGTGCACTGCGCAGCAAGGCTGCACGCCTTGCGCCATCTGCCGATAATGGGCCGCCTCTACCCACTGCAAAGGTTTCCCCCCATGTCGTTGCTGATCCTTGGACTGGTTCTTTTTCTCGGCGTGCATTCCGTGCGCATCGTGGCCGACGGCTGGCGCACGCGCATGCGGGAGCGCCTGGGCGAAGGCCGCTGGAAAGGACTGTATTCGCTGCTCTCGTTTGCTGGCCTGATCTTTATCGTGTGGGGCTACGGCCTGGCACGCCAGGACCCCGTGCTGCTGTGGTCGCCGCCCGTGGCCATGCGCCATGCGGCCTCGCTGCTGACACTGGCGGCCTTCATCCTGCTGGTCGCCGCTTATGTTCCACGCAATACCTTCAAGGCCCGTCTGCACCACCCCATGGTGCTCTCGGTGAAGGTATGGGCACTGGCGCACCTGCTGTCCAACGGCAACCTGGCCGATGTGCTGTTGTTTGGCGGCTTTTTGCTGTGGGCCGTGCTGGACTTTCGCGCCGCCCGCCTGCGCGACCGCGCCCAGGGCACCGCCTACCCCAGTGGCACGCTGGCCGGTACGGCCATGACGGTGGTGCTGGGCCTGGTGGCCTGGGCGGCGTTTGCCTTCTGGGGCCATGCGCTGCTGATCGGTGTCTCGCCCATGGGCCGGTAAGCTATCAACACTCAACCTTGAGGAGTTTCTCCATGCGCGGCAATATTGCAGCCATTGTGCTGATCCTGGCGGGCGGCTTCATGCTGCTGACCAACCTGGGCGTGATCGACATCAGCCTGCGCGAACTGCTGCGCACCTGGTGGCCGCTCATTCTGATTGCGGTGGGCGTGGGCCTGTTTCTTACGCCAGACCGGTTGAAGAAATAGAATGCTCTTGATTTAATAGCTGTTACCGCTTATCCATCAATCGCCAGAAGCACTTTTGATGTATTTTCCCATGCCCCCACCGCACGCCCGGATGCGGGCCCTGCAAGGCCTGGTACTCGTTTGTGCCCTGTTGCTAAGCGGCTGCAGCACCACGCCGCCGTACCGCCCCGCACCCACCCGGGCCGCGCAGCTGTCGGACGAGCAGGCGCACGACATTGCCATCCACGCACTGGGCCTGGTGGGCACGCCCTACCGCTATGGCGGCAACACCCCCGACACCGGTTTTGACTGCAGCGGCCTGATTGGCTATGTGTACCGCCACCGCGTGGGCACGGCACCCCCGCGCACCGTCGCACAACTGAACGACTGGGGCCAGCCTGTGGATGCAGGCGAGTTGCGCACCGGAGACCTGGTGGTGTTTGGCAAGGGCCGCAGGCCCACGCATGCCGGTATCTATGTGGGCGAAGGGCGTTTTGTGCATGCGCCTTCGAGCGGCGGCGACGTGCGGCTGGACCAGTTGCAGTCGCGCCACTGGTCACGCCAGAATCCGTCGTTCCGGCGGCCTTGAAGTGAAACACCCCTTGCGTCGCTGGGCTGGGCCGCGCCAATCGCATGCGCTGTGGGTGTTTTGCAGCGCAATAGATCACTGAAATTCGAGGCAGGCCGACGCGCGCCGCGGCCGCGCGACAATCGGGGGCATGACCACCCATGCCCATCGCCCCGACACCCCTCTGTCCACCCTGGACACTACCCGCATTGACGACACCCGCATCAAAGCCGTGCGACCCCTGATCACCCCCGCGCTTCTGCAGGAATGGCTGCCCGCCCCCGACGCTGCCCAGGCGCTGGTGGAGGGCAGCCGCGTCGCCCTCTCGCGCGTGCTGCAGGGCCTAGACGACCGGCTCATCGTGGTGGTGGGGCCCTGCTCCATCCACGACCATGGCCAGGCCATGGAATATGCACGCGCGCTCAAAGCCCTGGCCGATACCCATGCAAACGACCTGCTGGTGGTGATGCGCGTTTATTTCGAGAAGCCCCGCACCACCGTGGGCTGGAAGGGCTACATCAACGACCCGCACCTGGACGGCAGTTTTGCCATCAACGAAGGGCTGGAGATGGCGCGCCAGCTGCTGCTGGATGTGCTGGCGCTGGGCCTGCCGGTGGGCACCGAGTTTCTCGACCTGCTCTCGCCGCAGTTCATCAGCGACCTGGTGAGCTGGGGCGCCATTGGTGCGCGCACCACCGAAAGCCAGAGCCACCGCCAGCTGGCCAGCGGTCTGTCGTGCCCTGTGGGCTTCAAGAACGGCACCGACGGCGGTGTGAAGGTGGCGGCCGATGCCATCCAGGCGGCCCAGGCCTCGCACGCTTTCATGGGCATGACGAAGATGGGCCAGGCCGCGATTTTCGAGACGCGCGGCAACCAGGATTGCCATGTCATCCTGCGCGGCGGCAAGCACCCCAACTACAGCGCTGCCGATGTGGAGGCCGCGTGTGCACTGCTGCGCGCATCGGGCCTGCGCGAGCAGGTGATGATCGACGTGTCGCACGCCAACAGCAGCAAACAGCACCAGCGCCAGATCACGGTGGCTGCCGAGGTGGCACAGCAAATCGCCACAGGCGATGCACGCATCACCGGGCTGATGATCGAGAGCCACCTGCAGGAGGGCCGCCAGGACATCGTGCCTGGCCAGCCTTTGCAGCATGGCGTGTCCGTGACCGACGCCTGCATCAGCCTGGCGCAGACGGTGCCAGTGCTGCAAAACCTGGCCTGCGCCGTGCGGACGCGGCGCGCTGGCGGCTAAAGCGTGTTGCGGTGGGTGGCGCTGGAAACACCCTGACACATTGCGTGACAACGGTGTAGCATGGCGCAATAGTCTCTGTTTCGCACGCGCTGCGCTACCTTCTCGCCTTTTGCTGATGCGCTTTCACGGGTCGCCCTTCCTGCCAAGAGTCGCTGCGCCAACTGTCATGGAGCGGAACCAGCCATGACCGGTTCCGCAGCGCCCCTGGACTGTGCCCGGCTGGAAACGCTGGAACAGATCGCGCTGCTGGCGACCCATGTTTTTGACGCACCCATGGCCGTGTTGCGCTGCAGGGACGGTGTGCACCCGCCCTTCAAAGCCTCGGTCGGTCTGTCAGCCCCGCATGCCGACCTGCTGGAGACGTTCTGCACCCACCGCGCAGAGAACGAAAGCGCTGCAATCGTGGTGCAAAACGCCGCAGAGCATCCAGTGCTCGGCCAGCACCCTCTGGTTCAAGGGGCGCCCCGTATCCGTTTTTATGCCTGCACTCCACTGGTGGACCGCAAAGGGCAGACCCTGGGCACACTGGCAGTGATGGACACCCGTGAGCGCAGCGCCACGACCGATCCACTGCAAGCGCTGCAGGCACTGGCCCGTCTGGCGCTGGCACACATCGAACTGCACCAGCAACAGCAACAACTCACGTCGATGGCGAACGAGCGCAAGAACACCCGCGTGCGTTTGCTGGAACAGGCCAAAACCCTGCGCGTGGCCGGGCACATGGCCAAAGTAGGGGGCTGGTCCATCGAACTGCCCGACCAGCAGCTGTCGTGGTCGCAGGACATCGCGGCGCCCTACGGCCTGGCGCACAAGGTCCGGACGACACAACAAGCGCTGGACCTGGTGAAGGAGCCCTACCGCAGCGCTCTGCAGCAGGCCTTCCATGCCTGCGTGCGGGACGGCCAGCCCATTGACGCCGAAGTGCTGGTACAGCTGTCTCCGGAATCGATGCTGTGGTTGCGCATCGTTGGACAAGCCGTGCGCAACCGGCACAACCGGGCCCTGCGCGTGCAAGGTGCTTTCCAGGACATTACGGAGCAGCACCAGGCTGAAACCGCCCTGCGCCTGAGTGAAGAGCGCTTCCAACTGATCGCCCAAGCAACGTCCGACACGCTGTGGGACTGGGATTTCCGAACCAACCGCATATGGTGGGGCGGGAGCCTGCAGACCATGCTGGGCATTCCACTGGAACAGGACTTTTCCACTCCCGAAGATTTTGTCCGCCTGCTGCACCCTGAAGACCGCGAACGTATCGCCCAATCACTGCGTGCGGCAGTCACCGGAACGGCAACCCATTGGCGCGGCGAATACCGCATTCAGCACAGCGGCGGGCACTACCTGTGGATTCTGGACAGGGGTTTCATCACCCGCGATGCACAAGGCAGATCCCTGCGCATGGTGGGTGGCATGGCCAACATCAGTACGCGCAAGGAAGGTGAACTGGAGGTGCAGCGCGAAGCCCACACGCACGCCGAACTGGTGCATGTGCAGCAACGCATTTCATCCCTGGACATGGCCCTGCCCGAAGTGCTGATGCTGGTGGCGCAGGCCGCGCAGAAAGCCAGTGGCGCCAGTGGCGCTCTGGTGGAAATGCTAGAAGGCGATGCCCTGGTGTCGCGGGCTTCTGCGGGCCAGATGGTGCGCCCCGTTGGAACGGCACTGCCGCTGCAAGACAGCCTGTTGTGGTCCGACCTGCAATCGGGCCAGCCGGTGCTGTGCAACGACCTCGCAGCCGAGGGCTGGGAAATGGGCAGCGCCTACCAGCGCACGGGGGTGCGTGCAGCATTGGCTGTGCCGCTGCGTGTGAATGGCGAGGTGGTGGGCGCACTCAAGGCCACATCAGAGCACACCGGCGTTTTCAACCAGCGCGACCTGGCACATTTACAGATTCTTTCGGAATCGCTGGGTGCCATGGTGCAGTTGCGCCAGGTGGCCGCGCAACTTCGGGCGTCGGAGCAGCAATACAGACACCTGTTTGATGCACATCCCCAACCCATCTGGGTGTATGTGAAGGACGAAAGCCTGCGCATTCTGGCCGTCAACCAGGCCATGCAAGAACTCTACGGCTACACCGAAGAACAGTTTTTGCGCATGGGTATGCACGACCTGTGGTTACCACAGGACCGTCAGCGTCTGTACGGCGAAATGCAGGCCATGCCGCACGATGCCCCGCGCAACAATGTGCTCTACCGCCATCGCAAGAAGAATGGTGAGGTGATGGACATCGAGGTTTCCTCGCGCGGCATTATTTTCAATGGCATTGCGGCGCGCCAGGTGATGGCAACCAACGTGACCGAGCGCTTGCGCGCACAGCGCGAACTCGCCCGCATGGCACGCGCCCGCCACATGCTCAGCAGTTGCAACGAAACCCTGGTGCGCGCAACCTCCGAAATGGCGTTACTGCAGTCCGTCTGCCGCATCGTGGTGGAGATTGGCGGCTACGAGCTCGGCTGGGTGGGTTTTGCGCACGACGATGCGCGAAAAACCATCGAAATCGTGGCCCATGCCGGCGACCATACGGACTACCTGCAAACGCTGAATCTCTCCTGGTCAGAAGACACTCCGCAAGGCCTGGGTCCGGCTGGCACCACCGTGCGCACCGGGCTGCCCGTCATCGTGCGCGATGTGCACACAGATCCTTCATTTTCCGGCCTGGCCGAGCGCATGCACGACCTGGGCTTTCATGGCGTGATTGCATTGCCGCTGCACGCAGCACAACACACCTTTGGTCTGCTCTACCTGTACGCCCCTGAAGTGCTGCACATCGGGCCAGAGGAAAGCATCCTGCTGCAAGAGCTGGCCAATGACCTGGCTTTTGGCATCATGAGCCTGCGCGCCCGCAAGGAGCAGCAGCAGTTACAGGCTTCCGTCCTGAAAATGGCGGCGGCGGTGTCTGCCTCGACCGGCACCGAATTTTTTGTGCAGCTGGCGCGCAACATGGCGGAGGCCCTGGGAGCCCAAGTGGGCTGCGTGGGTCGGTTGCTGCCCTGCCATGAAGGGGAAAAACAACGCCTGATGACCCTCGCACTGGTCGTCAACGACACCCTGGTGCCCAACGTCGACTACGAAATGGAGCACACGCCCAGCATGGCTTTGCTCTCTCAACGCCAGCATGTGGTGACCCATGACCTCGCCGCGCAATACCCCCTGTCGCCCATCGTGGGAAAACTGCAGGCCGAGGGCTATGCCGGACAACAGCTGTATGACAGTGCAGGCAACCCCACGGGGGTGATTTTTGTACTGTTCCGCCAGCGGCTGACGCAGGCCGATTTTGTCGCCAGCACGCTGCAAATTTTTGCCACGCGCGCCTCGGCAGAAATTGAACGCCAGAGCGCCGATGCCCATATCCGCCACCAGGCCTCGCTCCTGGACAAGGCGCAAGACGCCATCGTGGTGCGTGACCTGAAGAACCGCATCACTTTCTGGAACAAAAGTGCCGAACGCCTGTACGGCTGGCCCCGGCTGGAAGCCCTGGGCCAACCCATCGAAACGCTGCTGTACCGCGACCCGGGTGAATTCAAAAATGCGACCCGTGCCGTGCTGGACAAGGGCGAATGGGCCGGTGAAATCGTGCAGTACGACCATAGCGGCCAGGCGATTGATATGGAAGGGCGCTGGACACTGGTGCCCGGCCAGGACCGCGAACCGGGCTCCATCCTGGAGATCAACACCGACATCCGCCAGCGCAAGGCCACTGACCGCGAAATCCAGCGCCTGGCGTTCTACGACACCCTGACCGGCCTGCCCAACCGCATGCTGCTGCTCGATCGCATGCAACAGGCCCTGGGCAACGCACAGCGCCACCATTTGGGGGGCGCCCTGCTGTTCATTGACCTGGACAACTTCAAAACCCTCAACGACACCCTGGGCCATGACAAGGGCGATTTGCTGCTGCAGCAGGTGGCCCAGCGCCTCAACGCCAGCGTGCGCAGTGTCGACACCGTGGCGCGGCTCGGTGGCGACGAATTCGTGGTGATGCTCGAAGGCCTGGGCACCGACCCCGAAGGCCTGGCCCTGGAGGCGCGCCGCGTGGGCGAAAAAGTGCTCGCTGCGCTCTCGGTGCCCTATGCGCTGGCCGGTTACCAGTACCGCAGCACGCCCAGCATTGGCGTGGCCCCTTTCCTGGGCACGCAAACCAGCGTGCTCGACCTGCTCAAGCAGGCCGACCTGGCCATGTACCAGGCCAAGACGGCAGGCCGAAGTACCTTGCGTTTCTACAACCCGCAAATGCAGGCCGTGGTCACCGCCCGCGCTGCGCTGGAGGCCGACCTGCGCACAGCGCTATCGCACAACCAGTTCATCCTGTACTTCCAGCCCCAGGTCAACAACGCCAACCGCTACGTGGGCGTGGAAGCCTTGGTGCGCTGGCAGCACCCTGAGCGCGGTCTGGTCTCGCCGGCAGAGTTCATTCCGTTGGCGGAAGAAACCGGTCTTATCCTGACACTGGGGCGCTGGGTGCTGCATTCGGCCTGCAAACTGCTGGCACAGTGGAAAAGCGACGCACAGCTGTGCCACTTGACCATGGCCGTCAACGTCAGTTCACGCCAGTTTCGCAACAACAGTTTTGTGGACGATGTGGCCCGTGCCCTGGCATTCAACGAAGCACCGGCCCACCTGCTCAAGCTGGAACTGACCGAAAGCCTGCTGGTGGAAGACATGGACGATGCCATTTCGACCATGACGGCGCTGCGCCAGCTGGGGGTGCTTTTTGCCCTGGACGATTTTGGCACCGGCTATTCCAGCCTGAGCTACCTCAAGCGCATGCCCCTGCAGCAGCTCAAAATTGATCAGAGCTTTGTGCGTGACCTGTTGACCGACCCGAACGATGCCGCCATCGTCGAAACCATCATCGCGCTCAGCCGCAGCCTGGGGCTGGAAGTGATCGCCGAAGGGGTGGAGACCGCAGAACAGCACGAACTGCTGCTCAAGGCAGGTTGTATGGCCTTCCAGGGCTATTTGTTCGGCAAGCCCATGGCATCGAGCACGCTGGAGCGGCTGCTGCGCCTGCCCAGGAACTGATCCCGCGCAGACCGAACCCGGGACAGGCAAGGGGCGCGGCCTGTTTTCTTTCTTTCTTCTATAAATACATAGTAGTAGTAGTAAGCCCGGCGCTGGTCTGTGGACAAGCCGGTTTTCTTGTGCTGCGGCAAGCACTTGCACCATTGCGATGACTGTGCGCAAGCCCTGCCGTTTGGTGCTTCTGAAATGGGGATAAAAAACGGGCGGGCCTGCAGACTGTGGACAAGAGGAAGGTTATGCCTTTTTTATCCACCGGTTTGTCCCGGACGGCTGCACGGCGGGAAAAAGGGTTCGGGTCATCGGCTGCAACCGTTGATCAAGCCAGCGAAGCTAGAAGCCCTGCCGAACGGTTTTGTACCCTGACCCCTGTGTTTTGCTTTTCAAGGCCTTCCAGCGGCAGGCAAAGGTGTTTGCGCCGTCAAAAAACAGGGAATACAGCTTTCAATCAGCGACCACCACCCAAGATCAGCGGATTGATCCCGGCGCAAGAAAAGGGGCTGGACTCGTGTTGTTCTCTTAGGTATCTTTAATTCAATAGCAGTAGTAGTAGAGCCTGCCTTTTTTTGTGAACAAGTTGCTTTTTTCCTTGAGGGACAAGCATTTACACGGCCTCAAAGTATGTGGGCGGCGGGGTCTTTGGGGCGTGGTCGGAGATGAACAACTTACCCGATGGGTCTGCGGCTGTGGATAACTGACCACTTGTGCCAGCAATTTGCACAGACTTGTCCACAAGGCGCTTGAACGACCGCGGCGCATGGCCTATCCCACGGGTATGGAGTCGTTCGTAAAAGAGGGTTCGGCCTTCTGCAATGGAGGCCGTGGCACTACCGCCCGTGTCAGAAATGCAGGGCGTAGCGCAGCTGCAGGTAGTTCTGCCCGGGGTTGGGTTTTTTGATACCGCCGTTGGAGCTGTGCTGCAGGCGCAGCTGCCATTCGTGCTGGTGCTCCTCTCCGTGGTTAAAACCGACGGCCAGGTGCGACACAAAGTTCAAGCGGGTACTCATTTCCTTGTAGCGCGTGACAAAGCGCGGGCTGGCGTAACTGGCGCCCATGCCCCCTTCGACAAACCAGGGGCCATGGCCGCCATCAGGCCGCAGGCGCAGCGCGGGGCCGATGCCGAGCACGGTGCTGTGCACCCGGCCTGTGTAGCCGTCCGATGTCCACTGGCTGGCATACAGATCCCAGTGGCCTTGCCACACCCCACCCCACCACGAGCGCTGCCAGCCGACCCAGGGCAGGGTCAGGCCCAGGGTCCAGGCGCGGGTGCTTTGCTGGTCAGTGCCCGCTTGCAGGTACAGGCTGCGCGTTTCCAGTGGCAATACGGTTTGGGCGTGCAGGGCCAAACCGGCTGAGCCCAGGGCCAGGGCGGTGAAAGTGCGTTGCAGAACAAGGGCGAAAGACATGGGCGGTCCTTCCACGGGCAAGAGGTTGGGTGTGTACCAGTGTAACTTTGCCCATGTTTTTGCGCCCGGTTTTTGGAGGTCAGTGCATGCCGTGGTGGCCGCCGCGGTGGCCGTCTTTGCGGTGCTGGCGGTGGGTATGTGCGTCAAAGGTCTTCTGCTGCTCGGGGGTGAGCGTGGCGTAGAAGGCCTTGGTGGCTTCGCCACGGCGGTCTGCTTCCGCCATGCGCTCGGTGCGCAGTGCGCGCATGCGGTCGATGCGCTCAGGGGTGGTCAGCGCGGCCATTTCCTGGCGCTGGTTGCCGTTGGGCTGCATACGGGTTTGCATGGCTTTGGTGAAATCGGTCCAGGCACCTTCCTGGGCCGGGGCCAGTTTCAACTGGGCTTTGAGTTGGTCCATGCGTTTTTGCATGCGTTGCTGCATGCGTGCCGGGTCGCGTGCCTGGCGCTGTTGGGTGGCGCTGGGTGTGCTGGTGGCTGTGGCACTGTTTTCGCCAGCAGCCACGGGGGCTGCGGTTTGGGCCAGGACCGGCAAGGCCAGGGCGGCAATGAAGGTGGCGGCGGCCAGACGGCGGGAGAAGTGAGCCATGGTGGATTCCTTTCAGGGTGTTGCGCCCGTACGGTTGTGCAGGCTTGGAATCAACTATGTTCTGTCTGTGTAACGCCGCGATGCAGGTCGGGTGATGCTATGTAAAGTTGTGTCTGTGCCTGTGGATCACAAGCTTGTATATTTTGGATAAAAATGGCCGCTATCGCTTTTCTGCATTGCGCAAGCAGCTATCAAATGTGTAGTTTTATGTGGATGGCACCAAGCCAGTTGTTAATGGTCAGGGCCGACAATGGCAGTCTGTGGGTGTTTCACTGTTGAAGTAAAGGGTTTCCGTTGTTTAAGAACATGATCGTGTACCGCATCGCGCCGCAGTGGCAGGTGGGGCTGGAGCAGGTGGAAGAAGCCTTGGGCAAGGCTGTTTTCATGGAGTGTGGTGCCACGCAGGAGCGTTCGGCGGGGTTTGTGCCGCCGCGTGGTGAGCTGCATGGGCCATTGGTCGAATCGGTGGGCGGGCAATGGGTGCTGCGCTTCATGGTCGAAGCCAAGGTGCTGCCGGGCTCTGTCTTGGCGCGCCGTGTGCAGGAAAAAGCCGAGCGCATCGAGCAGGAAACAGGCCGCAAGCCCGGCAAGAAGGAGAGCAAGGAGCTCAAGGAAGAAGCCAAGCTCGATTTGCTGCCCATGGCCTTCACCAAGCAGGGTTCGATGTGGGTGTGGATTGATTGCACGGCGCGCACCTTGGTGCTCGATACTTCCAGCCAGGCGCGTGCCGACGAGGTGGTCAGCAGCCTGGTTGAGTTGCTGCCGCCCGGTTTTGCCGTGGCACTGCTGAACACGCAGACTTCACCCCAGGCTGCCATGTCGCATTGGCTCAAGGAGCAGGAACCGCCGGTGGGATTTACGGTAGACCGAGAGTGCGAACTGAAAAGCGCCGACGAGGAAAAAGCCGTGGTGCGCTATGCGCGCCACCCGCTCGACATCGAGGAAGTGCAGGCGCACATTGCGGCGGGCAAGCTGCCCACCAAGCTGGCGCTGACCTGGGACGACCGCGTGTCGTTCATGCTCACCGAGGGGCTGCAGCTCAAGAAGGTGTCCTTTCTGGACACCGTGTTCGAGGACAAGGCTGCAGACGACGGCGGTTTTGACACCGACGTGGCCATTGCCACGGGTGAGCTGAGCAAGCTCATCCCCGACCTCATCGAGGCGCTGGGCGGCGAGGCCGAGAGCGGTATTGCCAGCGCCGCCATGGCTGTGGTGGCATCCGACCCCAACCACACCGTGACCGGACCGGCCACGGCGCCGGTGGATACCGACCCCGATTCAGCGCCGTTCTGACCCCCTTGACCGACAGGAAAATTTCCGTGACCGAAGCCACAACAGCCGCCACCGACCGCCCCGCACTGCCCGACCGCCTCTCGGTGGACCCGCGCAGCCCCCACCATGTCCGCGCCGTGTTCGACCACGACATCGGCATCCGCATCAACGGCAAGGAACGCTTCGACGTGGAGGAATACTGCGTCAGCGAAGGCTGGGTGAAGGTGCCTTCGCCCAAGACAGTGGACCGCAAGGGCAAGCCGCTGATGATCACGCTCAAGGGCGTGGTCGAGATTTTCTATAAATGATGAGGGCCGCCGGCTTGGGTTTACTGCCCGCACGCGAGTGCGTTTTCAGAGTTTGCACAAATCGCCTTCGTTAATCCAGTTTTTGAGGCGGAATTTCTGCACTTTGCCTGAGCCGGTCAGCGGGAACGCGTCACACACAAACCAGTGTTCAGGGGCCTTGTGGGGCGCGATGTGTTGGCGGCAATGCTGTTTGAGTTGTTCTGCGGTGCAGGGGGCAGCACCTTGGCGGAAGCGGATGGCTGCGGCCACCTGCTCGCCCCAGTGGGCGTCGGGTACGCCGAATACCGCTGCGTCGGCTACGGCCTCGTGCTTCATGAGGACGGTTTCGACCTGGACGGGGTAAATGTTCTCGCCTCCACGGATGATCATGTCCTTGAGGCGGCCGGTAACCTTGCAATAGCCGCGTTCGTCCATGGTACCGAGGTCACCTGTGCGTAGCCATCCATCTTCGAGGAGTGTCTGCTGCGTTGCATCGGGTTGTTCGAAGTATTCGATCATGGTCTGGTAGCCACGGGCCTGGATTTCCCCCTCCTGACCAATCGGTAGCACCGTGCCGCTGGTGTCAACGATGCGCACCTCTACGTTCCACAGGGGTCTGCCTGCGGTGTTTGCCTTGTCTTCCTTGCTGTCCTCGGGGGAAGTTTGGCAGATGATGGGACTAAGTTCCGTTTGACCGAAAACCGTGACGAGGTCGCAGCCGAGTTCATTGCGCACCCGCTCGGTCAATGCCACGGGGACCGGGGCACCGCCGGACATGGCCAGAGTCAGGCTGGAAATATCGTAGTTTTTAGCCTTGCGTTGCTCCAGCATGGCCAGCAACATCGTGGGCACCGCACCCATGCGGGTGCCGCGCTCGTCTTCAATCGCCTGAAGCACGAGATCGGGATCGAACACCGCTACCAGCACCAGGGTGGACAAGGTGTTCACACAGCCCAGCACGCTCATCACCGAACCAGCGGTGTGGAATAACGGCATGGGGCAGATGTAAACCTCCTGCCCCTGCCTGGCGCGTGCGGCAATGTAGCTGGCGTTGGTCACCAGCCCCATGTGGTGCAGCAGCGCGCCTTTGGGGTTTCCTGTGGTGCCGGAGGTGTATTGGATCTGCGCTGGTCCGCGTGGGTCTACCGTTGGCAGAACTGCGGTGGCCGAGCATGCGCGTACTTGTGCGAGCCAACCGGTCAACGACACCACTGTAAGTCCAGGACGGGCCAAGGCGTTAACCATGGACGCCATGTCGGAGCCTCGGAACTGATCGATGTGAAACAACGCGCTGGCGCGTGGCTTCTCCAGCACGTACTCCAGCTCTTGGCTGCGCAATGCCGGATTGGCCGTGACCAACACCAAGCCCGCCAGCGAAGCACCGTACTGCAGTACCACCCATTCGGGAACATTTGGAGCCCACACGCAGATGTGCTGGCCTGGCTCGAAACGTTGCAGCAACCAGTGCGCGCACGTCACGGCGTCCTGGTAGAGATCTGCGTAGGTCCAGCGCCGCCGCGTGCTCTCGGCTCCGGTGAGTGACGGCCAACTGGTGGGTAGTTTTTCCACCATGGCCCATGTGCCGGGCGCGTTCTGTGCAGCCTCGCGCAAGGCTTGGCCCTCGGTTTTTTCCAGCAAGGGGCGCGAACTGTCCGCAGGCCAGTACGAATGCAGCAGCGGTGTTGCGGGTTGGACCATGGTTTTCTCCTTTTTATCCAGTCATGGGTTGGAACGGTTGGGATCGAGTGCAAGCAGTTGCTTGATTGCCCAGATCCATTGCTGCACCAAGGCAGTGGTGGATTCGGGATTGCTGCGCAAGATGCCCGAGATGGCCAGACCGCGCACGAATTCCAGGCTGGTGTTGACGACCAGGTCGTAGGCAGGTGCCTCTCTCAGCGGCGCAAAAATTTCGTCCAGAACGCGCTTGCGGTCGCGCAGTGCCTTGCGCTCAGCGGCCACCAATGCAGCACGCAGTTCGCTGTCGGTGCGGGCCACTACCCATAGCTCGATCTCAGCCAGGAAAGAGGGTTCTTTCATGCTGTCGGCGAGGATGTGAATGGCGCGCGCCACCGGGTCGTTGCCGCTGGATTTGCGGCGCAGCCGTTTGGACACGGCCTGTTCATTGCGCGCCACGATGGCTTCAATCACTGCGCACATCAAATCCGCGTGCGTGGGGAAGTGGTGCAGCAGCGCACCACGGCTGACTTCTGCGCGCCGCTGCACTTCCAGCGTGGTGGTTCGCGCCACGCCCAGATCCATCAGGCACCCCATGGCCGCAGAGAGAATGCGCGCGCGCGTGGCTTGCTTTTGTTGTTCGCGCTGGTTCAGTTCTTCGGTGGGCAATTCTTTGTTTTGCATGGAGGTTTAGCAATTTAACAGTCAGTGTTGACTGTAAGTTGATTTGAAAATACAGTCAACACTGACTGTTAATTCTTACGCCAAGGCATTGGCCGTGGTGCGGGAGAGTGCAGCCAAGTTCCGACAACATCCCAAGGAGGCAATCAATGCCGCAATACACCACCCTTCAGATCGAAGCAGACATCCGCAATCCGCGGGTCGCCAGGCTGCTGCTCAACCGTCCCGAGCGGCTCAATGCCATCAACAACGAAACCCCTCGTGAAATCCGCCTAGCCGTGGAATGGGCGCAAGCCAATCCGGAT
>NZ_BAAGQN010000019.1:31772-102033 GCF_054783455.1 Simplicispira piscis | reverse complement strand
TACCCGTGGGACCCGATGGAGGATTACGCCTTCATGAAGCGCAACACGGAGGACTTCATGAGCTTGTGGCGCTGCAGCAAGCCGACCATCGCCAAGGTGCACGGCGCCGCCGTGGCCGGCGGCAGCGATATTGCGCTGTGCTGCGATTTACTGGTGATGGCCAACAACGCCCGTATTGGCTACATGCCCACGCGGGTGTGGGGCTGTCCCACCACTGCCATGTGGACGCACCGCCTGGGCCCCCTGCGCGCCAAGCAGTTGATGTTCACGGGCGACGTGATCTCGGGCGCACAGGCGGCCGAGTGGGGCCTGGCCAACTATGCGGTGGACGAGGCCGAGCTGGAAGCAACCACGATGCAATTGGCCACCCGCATTGCCGGCGTGCCGCGCGGCCATCTGGCCATGCACAAGCTGGTGGTGAACCAGTTCATGCTGAACGCGGGGCTGGAGCAGGGCCAGATGCTGGCCACGGTGTTCGACGGCATCACGCGTCACAACCCGGAGGGCCTGTGGTTCCGCCGCTATGCGCAAACCGAGGGCTTCAAGGCGGCGGTGCAGTGGCGTGACTCCGGACGGCCGATTCCCGAAGGTGACGAGGCGCGCACGGAGATCGCGCGCATGGAAGAAGCCCTGCGCCAAAAGGGGCAGGGCGGTTGAACTTCGTCAGCGACCCAATATCGAGCGCGCTACCAGCTCCTTCATGATTTCCGACGTGCCGCCGTAAATGCGCAGCACGCGCGCGTCGGTCCAGAAGCGCGAGATGGGGTATTCGGCCATGTAGCCGTAGCCGCCAAAAAGCTGAAGGCAGGCATCGGCCACGCGGCTGAACAGCTCGGTGGTGTGCAGCTTGAGCGCGCTCACCGCCTCGGGCGTGAGCTGGCCTTGCTGGTAGGCGGCCACGCTGGCGTTGAGGAAGGCCTCGGCGGCGGCGATGTCGGCGGCGCACTGCGCCAGCGTGAAGCGCGTGTTCTGGAACTGGCCGATCGCCTGACCAAACGCCTGGCGCTCCTGCACGTATTTCAGCGTGGCATCGAGCGCGCCCTTGGCGCCGTGCACCGCCTGCACGCCGATGATGAGGCGCTCGCGCGGCAGCTCGCGCATCATCTGCACGAAGCCCTGGCCTTCCACGCCGCCGAGCAGCGCATCCGCCGGCACGCGCATGTCGTTGAAGAACAGCTCGGAAGTGTCGCCCGCGTGCTGGCCGATTTTTTCCAGGTTCTGGCCGCGCGTGAAGCCGGGCGTGGCCGCGTCCACCAGGAACAGGCTCACGCCCTTGGCGCCCGCGGCCGGGTCGGTCTTGGCGGCGAGCACCAGCAGGTTGCAGTTCTGGCCGTTGCTGATGAAGATCTTGCTGCCGTTGATGACGTAGTGGTCGCCGTCCTTGCGCGCTGTGGTGCGGATGGCCTTGAGGTCGCTGCCCGCGCCGGGCTCGGTCATGCCGATGGCGGCGATGGCCTCGCCGCTGGCCATGCGCGGCAGCCAGTACTGGCGCTGCGCCTCGGTGCCGCAGTGCAGCAGGTAGGGCGGGATGATGTCGTTGTGCACCTGCAGCCCGCCGACAAAGCCGCCGTAACCCCGGCGCGAGAGCACCTCGACCACGGCGAACGAGAAGGGCACGCTGGCGCCCGGGCCGCCGTAGGCATCGGGCACGTCGGCGCAGAGGTAGCCGTTCTCGCCCATCTTGCGCAGCAGGTCGCGCGGCACGCGGCCTGCCTTTTCCCAGGCGCGGTAATGGGGTTCGATCTCGGCGTCACAGAAGCGCTCTAGCGATTCGGTGAAGAGCTGCAGTTCGGCTTTTTCGTCGGCCGTGAGAAATGTGTTGGGAAGCATGGTGCTATTGAAATAAGAGCTATTAGCGCTTTACCATAAAGCTCTGGAGGCCAAAAAGACTCAAACCCGTTCGTAGATGGCCGCAATGCCCTGGCCGCCGCCGATGCACATGGTCACCAGCGCGTAGCGCCCGCCCGTGCGGTGCAGTTCGGCAATTGCCTTGGTGGTGATGATGGCACCGGTGGCGCCCACCGGGTGGCCGAGCGAAATGCCCGAGCCGTTGGGGTTGACCTTGGTCGGGTCCAGGCCCAGCTCCTGCACCACGGCGCAGGCCTGGGCGGCGAAGGCTTCGTTGGCCTCGATCACGTCCATGTCCTGCACCTTCAGGCCCGCGCGCGCCAGCACCTTCTGCGTGGCGGGCACGGGGCCGATGCCCATGTAGGCCGGGTCCACGCCGGCGTGCGCGTAGCCCACTAGGCGGGCCAGGGGTTTCACGCCCAGTGCGCTGATGCGGTCGCCCGCCACCAGCACCACGGCGCTGGCGCCGTCGTTGATGCCCGAGGCGTTGCCTGCGGTGACACTGCCGCCGTCTTTGCGGAAAGCGGGCTTCATGCCAGCGAGCACTTCCAGCGTGGTGCTGGCGCGCACATGCTCGTCGGTGTCGAACAGCACGGTGCCTTTGCGTGTGGCAATTTCGACCGGGACGATCTGTTCCTTGAAGTACCCGGCGGCGATGGCGGCGGCGGCGCGGCGCTGGCTTTCCAGCGCGAGCTGGTCCTGCATCTCGCGGCTGATTTTGTAACGCTCGGCCACGTTCTCGGCGGTGATGCCCATGTGCATCTTCTGCCAGGGGTCGTGCAGGATGCCGAGCATGTAGTCGATGCTCTTGGCGTCGCCCATGCGCGCGCCGTAGCGCGCGGCGGTATCGAAGTAGGGGCCCCGGCTCATGGACTCAGACCCGCCACCCACGGCCACGTCGCAGTCGCCGTAGCCAATGGCCTGCGCGGCCGAAATGATGGCCTGCAGGCCCGAGCCGCACAGGCGGTTGACGTTGAAGGCGGGCGTCTCGATGGGGCAGCCCGCGTCGATGGCGGCCACGCGGCTCAGGTACGCGTCTTTGGTGTCGGTGGGAATCACGTTGCCCATGACGACATGGCCCACGGCGTCGGGCGCCAGGCCCGAGCGGGCGATGGCGGCCTTGACGGCGGTGGTGGCGAGCTGGGTGTTGGGCACGTCCTTCAGGCTGCCGCCGAAGGTGCCGATGGCGGTGCGGGCGGTGCTGACGACGAAGACGTCACGGTGGGTCATGGAAATTCTCCGGAGATGAAAAACGGGATCAGCGGCCCTGGAAGGCAGGGGCGCGTTTGGCGAAAAAGGCTTCGATGCCCTCGGGCAGGTCGGCTGTGTGGCCACATTGTGCAAAAGCGGCGGCTTCGGCCTGCAGTTGTGTGGGCAGGTCGTGGTCGAAGCTGGCGCGCATCAGGCGGCGCATGTGGCCATAGGCCACGGTGGGCCCGGCGGCCAGGCGCTGGGCCAGTTGCTGTACGGCGGCGTCCAGCTCGGCGGCGGGCAGTACCCGGTTGATGAGGCCCAGGCGCTCGGCCTCGCTGGCGCTGAGGGCCTCGCCCAGCAGGGCGATTTCCAGCGCACGGCGCAGGCCCACCAGGCGCGGCAGCGCCCAGGAGGCGCCCACGTCGCAACTGGTGCCCAGGTTGATGTAGGCCAGGTTCAGGCGTGTGCCCTCGGCGGCGAGCACAAAGTCGGCCTGCAGCATGAGCGACAGGCCCGCGCCCGCAGCCACCCCGTGCACCTGGGCGATGACGGGGGCGTTGATCTGGCCCAGCAAGGCCACGGCGGCGTTCAGCGGCGCCAGCAGGTCGGCGGCGCCTTGCACCGGGTTGGCGCGCAGGGTGGCCAGGTCGCCCCCGGCCATGAAGCCCTTGCCGTTGCCGCGCAGCACCACGGCGCGCACGCCCGGGTCGGCGGCGATGGCTTGCACGGCGGCCAGAAAGGCCTCGGCCATGGACACGTCAATGGCGTTGAGCGCCTCGGGGCGGTTGAAGCGCAGCGTGGCGATGGCGCCCTGGCGCTCGAGCAGCACGGGGGGCGGGGGGGTGGGGGCGTGCATGGGGATGCTCCTGAATTCAGAGCTGGTAGCGCTTTACAGTATTGGTTTTTAGATATTTTTGTATTCAAAAACCAATACCATCAAGCGCTAGCAGCTCTCGTTTTGATAGTGCACTGCGCTAGCGGTACAAGGCCTCGATCTCTTCGGCATAGGTCTTGTAGATGCTCGAGCGCCGCACCTTCATGGTGGCGGTGACTTCGCCATCGTCGTGGTCCAGCTCTTTGGTGAGCAGGTGGAATTTGCGGATCTGCGAAACCTGGGCCAGGCGCTCGTTGCCGGTGCGGATGGCGTCGTCGATGAGGGCGCGCACCTGGGGCATTTCCACCAGCGAGCGGAAATGCGTGAACGGCAGGCGCTGCGCCTCGGCCCATTTGCCCACGGTTTCATAGTCGATCATGACCAGCGCGCCGACGAACTTGCGGCCCTCGGCGACGATGACGCATTCCTTGATGTAGGGGCTGCCCTTCATCGTGTTCTCGATCTCCGACGGCGTGAGGTTCTTGCCACCGGCCGTGATCATGATGTCCTTGAGGCGGTCCACAATTTTGAGCTGGCCGCGCTCTTCGCGCACCACGTCGCCCGTGTGCAGCCAGCCGTCCTGGATGCTTTGCGCCGTGGCCTCGGGGTTCTTGTAGTAGCCCGCGAACACCATGTCGCCCTTGATCTGGAACTCGCCCGCCTCGCCAATGCGCCACTCCACGCCCTGCGTGGGTACGCCGACGGTGCCCACGGCCACGTCGCTCAGCCGGTGGCCGGTGACCATGCCGCTCGACTCGGTCAGGCCATACACCTCGACCAGCGGCACGCCCAGTACGCGAAAGAACCGCACCACATCGGGTGGAATGGGCGCGGCGCCAGTCAGCGCCACGTGCACATCGCGCAGGCCCAGAAAGTTCTGCAACGCACGGAACATCAACCAGTAGCTGGCAGCAAAGCGCAGCCGCTCGCCCAGGCTCCACGCGGCGCGCGGTTTTTCGGCCAGGGGTTCGCAGGCGGCGTAGGCTTTGTCAAACAGCGCGCGGCGCAGGCCGCCGGTTTCCTGCAGCTTGATGCTGATGGAGGCGTGCATCTTCTCCCAGATGCGCGGCACGCCCAGGAACATGGTGGGCGCCACTTCGCGCAGGTCTTCCTGCACGGTGCGGATGGATTCGCCAAAGTTGACCTGCGAGCCGATGTACACCGGGCAAAAGGTGGTGAGCATTTGCTCGGCCACGTGGCACAGCGGCAGGTACGACAGGTGGGTGGTGCTGCGCGAGAGCTCCAGGCGATCGACGATGCCGGGCACCACGCCGCGAATGTTGCGCCATGACACCATCGCGCCCTTGGGCTTGCCGGTCGAGCCCGAGGTGTAGATCATGAGGCCGATGTCGTCGAGCGTCTGCTGCGCCAGCGCCTGGTCGATCAGGGCCTGCTGGCCCGATGCGGCGCCCAGTTTTTCCAGTGCGTCGAAGGTGGTGATCAGGTCGCGCACCTCGGGCGCAAAGCTGCGCAGGCCCTTGGTTTCCATGACGACGATCTTCTTGAGGCGCGGCAGCTGGTCGAGGGCCTCGATCAGCTTGTCGGTCTGCTCCTGGTCCTCGCAGACCATGATCTCGATGTCGGCATGGCCCACCACATAGGCCACCTCGGACGAGGGGCTGGTGGGGTACACCCCCACGGTGACGGCGCCCACCAGGCCCGCGCCCATTTGTGCCAGCACCCATTCGGTGCGGTTCTCGGAGATCACGCCCACATGGCCGTCCGCAGGCAGGCCCAGGGCGCGCAGGCCCAGGCCGACATGGCAGGCGCGCTGGTAGTACTGCGCCCAGGTAAAGGGCTTCCAGATGCCGAAGTCTTTTTGCCGCAGCGCAATGCGCTGCGCATCGGTGCGTGCGCGTTCGCGCAGCATTTGGGGCAGGGTGAGTTCGGGGAGATTCAACATATCAGTGATCCATTGCGCATCGCGAACCCATAGCCGTCAAAACTGGCGCGGCAAAAGCCAGGGCCGCCGTGCAAGGGCCGCCCCGCCGCACGGGCGGCGTCCCTCTTCCCGCATCGCGCAGCGAGGCGAGAGAAGGGGGAAGGCGCGAAGCGCCACAGGGGGTTGTTCGCGCTCACGACAGCCACCTCTTCCGGCGCTTGTAATGCTTGATGTCTTTGAAGCTTTTCGCTTCGCCGCCGCCGCCCATGCCCAGGTAGAACTCGCGCACGTCGGGGTCGCCCGCCAGGCGTTCGGCCGTGCCGTCGATGACGATCTTGCCGTTCTCCATGATGTAGCCGCTGTGTGCCACGGCCAGGGCCACGGTGGCGTTTTGTTCGACCAGCAGCATGCTGGTACCGCGCTCGGCGTTGATGCGCGCAATGATGGTGAAAATGTCTTCCACCAGCTTCGGAGAGAGGCCCAGCGAAGGCTCATCAAGCAAGATCAGCTCGGGCTGGGCGATGAGGGCGCGGCCAATGGCCAGCATCTGCTGTTCGCCCCCCGAAAGGTAGCCTGCCAAGCCTTTGCGGCGCTCGTGCAGGCGGGGGAAATACTGGTAGACGAGGTCGAAGTCAGGCTTGGCGCCTGCGCGCCCGGTGAGCGCATAGGTCGCGGCGACCAGGTTTTCCTCGACCGTGAGGTCTTCAAACACGCGGCGCCCCTCCATTACATGCGAGAGGCCGCGCCGCACGAGCTGCTGCGGCGCGTACTGTGCGGTGCTTTGGCCGTTGAAGAGGATGCTGCCGCTTTCCAGTGCACCGTCTTCCAGTGCCAGCAACCCCGACACCGCTTTGAGCGTGGTCGATTTGCCCGCCCCGTTGCTGCCCAGCAGCGCCACGATGTGGCCGCGCGGCACGGCCAGCGACAGGCCGCGCAGGGCCTGCACGACCTTGTTGTAGATGACCTCGATGTTGTTGACTTCGAGGACGTTGGCCCGGGCGTTATCGGTCATGTGTGTCACTGTTCAAAAATGCTCGCGGCGCTGGAACCGCCACAGTCCAGGCCAGCGACCGCCGCGCAAGGGCCGCCCCGCCGCGCTGGCGGTGTCCCCCTTCCCCGCATCGCGCAGCGATGCGAGAGAGAAGGGGGAAGCGGCGCAGCCGCTCAGGGGGTTGTTCACAGCTTGATCCAGTCGGACGCTGCGACCATCTTCTGGGCCTTCATGTCGGCCCGGTACACGCGGCCCACGGGAATGGAGTTGCCGCTGATGGTGATGGGCACGCCAATCAGGCCACCGGTGTCGAAGTCCTTGATGGTGTTGAGCGCGGCCTTGAGGTTCTTGCCGTTGAGCTCCTTGCCCGCATCGAGGCAGCGCTTGGCCGATTCGGTGAACAGCATCGCCGCCAGAAAGCCCTGGATGTAGGCCGTGCTCTGGTACTCGGGGCGCATCTGGCGGATTTTCTCCAGCATGGGTGCTTTTTCGGTGTCGTAGTAGTAGCGGTAGGGCATCACGCCCATGAATCCGTCGCCGACTTCGCCCATCTTCATGACGGTGGAGCTGTCCATGGTCCAGAACGTCCCCATCCACTTGCTCTTCATGCCTTGCTGCTTGCCCTGGGTGATGAACTCAGGAATGGGCGCGAGGATGTAGCCGTGGAAGATGGTGTAGTCGGGCGCGGCGCGGCGCAGCTTGATGACTTCGGTGGACACGTCCACGCTGCCCGCGGGCGTCATGATCTTGACGGCCACCGACAGGCCCAGCTTCTTGGCCAGGGCTTCGCTGGAGTCGATGGGGTCGCGGCCAAACTCGGAGTCGGAGTAGACGAAGGCCACCTTGGCGCCCGGTTTTTCCTTGGCGATGTGGTTCAGCAAAATGCCGAACATCTCGGTGTAGTCGGGGCCGACCAGGAACTGGTGGGGGTATTTCTTGGGGTCGTTGAGCTCGGTGGCAAACGAGGCCCCGGCCATCATGATCTCGCCCGTGCGGTCCAGCTCGGGGTTGATGGTTTTGGCGAAACCGGTGGAGTCGCCGTAGTACAGGTGCACCTTGTTCTGGCTGGTGATTTTCTTGAAGGCCGCCACCGACGCATCGACCTTGTAGCCGGTGTCCTCGGGCACGTACTTGAGCTTGCGGCCCTTGATGCCACCGGCGTCGTTGATGATCTTGGCGTAGTCCTTCATGCCCGCGTCGATGCCGATGCCGGCAAAGGCAAACACACCCGTCATGGGGATGGAGCCGCCGATGACGATGTCTTCACCGCCCGCCTGGGCGTGTGCAGCCAAGGGCGTGGCCAGTGCGGCACCCGCGGCCAGCAACAGCGAGCGGCGGCGTTGGGACGTCAGGGATTTCTGCATGTTTGTCTCCTTCTTGCGTTGTGAATGGGGCTCGCCGCGTCAGTTGCGGAAGGGCCACAGGTGGAAAAAACGGCGAATGCGCCGCCACACTTCTGCGAGCCCTTGTGGCTCGAACACCAGAAATCCAATGATCAGCAGACCAAAAATGATGGTGCGCACGGGTGAGAGAAACACCGTGAGATTGGCCCCGCCGGGCAGCCAGTCGAACACCAGCTTGAGCAGCTCGGGCACCATGGTCATGAACACCGCGCCCAGGATGCCGCCCAGGATGGAGCCCATGCCGCCGACGATGATGGCGGCGAGGAAAAAGATCGACATCAGCAGCGGAAAGCTCTCGGGCGTGACCACGCGAAAGAAGTACGCCCACAGGCCGCCCGCCACCCCGGCGTAAAACGACGACAGGCCAAACGACAGCAGTTTGTAGCGCAGCAGCGGAATGCCCAGCACCTCGGCCGAGATGTCGCGGTCGCGGATGGCAATAAAGGCGCGGCCCACGCGCGTGCGCAGCAGGTTGGCCGCGCCCAGCAGCATGAGGATCGTGACGGGCACGACCAGCCAGTACAGGCGAAACGAGGTATCCAGTGGCAACCCGAACAGGGTGGCCGGGGGCACGCTCAGGCCGCCTGTGCCGCCGGTGATGTTGAAATTGGCAAACAAAAAATGCGCGATGAAGGAGGCCGCAATCGTGGCAATGGCCAGGTACAGCCCCTTGACGCGCAGCGACGGAATGCCCACGACCAGCCCGCCGAGCATGGCGACCATGCCGCCGCAAAAGATGTTCAATAAAAAAGGGGTTCCCCACCGCGTTTGCATGATGGCCACCGTGTAGGCGCCCAGCCCCATGAAGGCGGCCTGCCCCATGCTGAGGAGACCGGTGTAGCCGGTGAGGATGTTCAGCCCCGCGCTGCTCGCCACATTGATGCTGACCAGGCAAGCCAGGTACAGCCAGTAGTCGCTGGCCATGAAGGGGAACAGCACCAGCAGTGCGGCGCCCACGGCCAGCCACACCTTTTGGGTGTGCGAGTCGAACAGCGCCGCGTCGGCGGTGTAGGTTTCCTTGAGGGTTCCGATGCGCATAGGTCAGGCCTCCCGCCGGGCCGCCCCAAGGGAGGCCTGCGCCCCACGCGCCAGCAAGGCGCAGGGCGTTGCTGCGCCATGGGGCAGTGAATACACGAAGTGATGAGCGTGGGGGTTCATGTTTTTACAGACGTTCTATTTCGTGCGTGCCGAACAGGCCGTAGGGGCGCACCATGAGGATGCACACCAGCACGATGAAGGTGGCGAGCAGCTTGTATTCGCCGCCCAGATAACTGCCCGCCAGGGCTTCGACCAGGCCAATGAACAGGCCGCCCACCAGCGCGCCGAGCACGCTGTCGAGCCCGCCCACGATCACCACCACCAGCACCGACAGGCCGAACACGCCCATGCTCGACGAGATGCCGCCAATGGAGCCCACGATGATTCCGGAGACGGCGGCGATCATGGCCGAGACCACCCAGGACAGCGAGAACACGCGCGGCACGTTGATGCCCACGGAATACGCGGCGGCCTGGTCACTGGCCGTGGCCCGCAGTGCCACGCCCCCGCGCCAGAAGCGGAACAGCAGCAGCACGGCGGCAATGAGCACCACCGCGATCATGGCGCCCCAGAACACCTTGGGCGCCAGGAAGGCGTCGCCCACCATGATGGGGTCGCTGGGCATGAAGTCGGGCAGGCGGCGCTGGTCGGCGCTCCAGATCACTTCGACCAGGCCCACCAGCACCGAGGCCAGGCCCACCGTGACCATGAACACGGAGATCGGGGGCTCGCCCAGCAGCGGGCGGATCATGGTGCGCTCGATCACCGCGCCCAGCACGCCGCTGCCCAGCACCGCGGCCGGAATCGCCAGCCACAGCGGCAGCGCGAACATGGCGGCAAAGGTGAAGAACAGGTAAGCGCCTGCCATGAGCATTTCGCCAATGGCGATGTTCACCACGCGCGTGGCTTTGTAGACGATCACAAAGGCCAGCGCAGCCAGCGCGTACAGCCCGCCGCTGGCAATGCCGGTGAGGCAGATCTCGAACAGGTAGGCCCAATCCATCATGCGACTCCCTGTGCGTGGGTGGTGGCGTGCAGCTTGCGGCGCAGATCGCCCACGTCGCCCGAGCCGAGGTAGGCGCGGTTGACTTCAGGGTCTTGCTGCACCACGGCGGGTGTGCCCTGGGCAATGACCTGTCCGAAGTTGAGCACCACGACGTGGTCCGACAAATCCATCACCATGCCCATGTCGTGCTCCACCATCAATACCGTCACGCCCCACTCGGCCCGCACATCGAGGATGAAGCGCGCCATGTCTTCCGTCTCTTCGCGGTTCATGCCGGCCACGGGCTCGTCGAGCATCAGGATTTGCGGCTGCATGGCCAGCGCGCGGGCCATCTCCACGCGCTTTTGCAGGCCGTAGGGCAGGGCAGAGACAGGTGCGTGGCGGATGTGGTCGATCTCCAGGAAATCGATGATGCGCTCCTCGATGTCGCGGCGCAGTTCGGCCTCTTCGCGGCGTGCGCGGCCCATGTAAAACAGGGCGTCAAACACGTTGGTCTTGAGGTGCGCGTGGCGCCCGAGCTTGATGTTGTCGAGCACCGTCATGCCGCGAAACAGCGCGATGTTCTGAAAGCTGCGGCCCAGGCCCAGCTTGGCTCGCTGCGGTGCCGCAATGCGCGTGATGTCCTGGCCCTTGAACCGGATGCTGCCCCCCGTGGGCCGGTAGAAGCCCGAAATGGTGTTGAACAGCGAGGTCTTGCCCGCGCCGTTGGGTCCGATCACGGCGGTAATGGAGCCCGGCTGCACGCCAAAGCCTACGCCCGAGAGCGCCTTGACGCCGCCAAACGCCAACGTGACGCCATCGACTTCCAGCAGGGGAGCGGCGGGGGTTCCGCCAGGGTGTTGTGTCGCCATCGCTCTCTAGGGGTTTGTGCGGTCCAGAAAAATACTACTCGTGCGTAAACTGTTTACTTGTGAGTAGTATTTTGAGTGTCTCGCCCTAGCCCTGCATTGGTAGTTTCCCGGTGTAATACCCCCCATGACTGAATCCACCGCCGCCAGAAAGACCCGCGCCCCGTCTGCTGCAGCATCGCCCTGGGCCAGTGCGCCCGACCGTATGCAACAGCGCGAGGCCAAGCGCCGCGCCGTGCTGCAAGCGGCTGCGCAGCTGTTCAACGAGCGCGGTTTTCATGCCACCTCGCTCGACGACATTGCCGCGCGCCTCAACGTGAGCAAGCCCACGCTGTACTACTACGTCAAGAACAAGGACGAGATCTTGCTGCAGTGCGTGCGCCAGGGGCTGGAGATGACGCTCGAAGGTATCGAGGCCTCACGCCAGGCGGGAGGCAATGCGGTGGACCAGTTGCGTGCCTGCATGCAGGCGTATGCCGACATCGTCATGCAGCCCTTTGGCATGTGCCTGATCCGCGTGGGCGACGAGGAGGTTCCCGAGCCCAGCCGCACGGAGCTGCGCCGCATGAAATCTGAGATCGACCTCGCTTTCAGGCGCCTGGTGGCCCAGGGGGTGCAGGAGGGCTCGCTGCAGTCGTGCGACCCGAAGATGACCGCCTTTGCGATCGCTGGCGCCCTGAGCTGGATCGGCCGCTGGTACCAGCCCGGCGGCGAGTACACGCCCGAGCAGATCGCCCAGCAGTGCATTGCGACGCTGTGCGATGGGGTGCTGCGGCGGGCGGATACGCTGCCCGCCCCGGCGGCCAAGCCCGCGCGCAAGCGGGGGGTGGTGGTGGCTAAACCCTGATCGGGACTGTGCGCTGCAATCTATTTTTGGTTTTTTTGCCTCTAGCGCTTGATGGGTAAGCGCCGATAGCTATTGTTTTGATAGTTTTTTGCCCAAAGGTACCGTGCTATCGCCCGCAGCCGCCAGGTCGTCCAGGATGGGGCAGTCAGGCCGCTGGTCGCCATGGCAGCACTGCACCAGCGACTGCAGGGTGCGCTGCATGGCCTGCATGGCGGCGATGCGGGTGGCCAGGTCGTCGATGTGGGCCTGGGCAATGCTTTTGACCTGGCTGCTGGCGCGCGCCTTGTCTTGCCACAGGCCGAGCAGGGTGGCAATCTCGGCCATGGAGAAGCCCAGGTCGCGCGCACGGCGGATGAAACGCAGGGCGTGCACGTCGGCCTCGGTGTACTGGCGATAGCCGCTGTCGGTGCGTGCCACGGGCGGCAGCAGACCCAGTGATTCGTAGTGCCGCACCATGCGCGCTGACACGCCGGCGCGTTGCGCGGCCACGCCGATGGGCACGGGCCAGTGGACGGCAGCGGGCTGTGTCATGCAGCGACCGTGTAGCCTTCTTCGGTGATGGCGGCGGCCAGGGCTGCGCGGGACTGCTCGCTGGTGACGTCCACACGGTTGTGCGCGCGGTCGATCTGCACGGTGGCTTGCGGGTCAAGCTCTTGCACGGCGTTGGTGACGGCGCGCTCGCAATGGCCGCAGGTCATGCCTTGAACGTCAAACTGGTGTTGCATGGGGAAAGCCTTTCAGGGTGATTTGCAATGGGAAGGTTTGCATCATGAACCTTGACGCCATGGCAAGGTCAAGCCATGGCGGCTGTTTTATTTTTGCCTGGTGCTTGACCTTGCCATGGCGTCAGGGTTTAGGGTAGCGACCATGAACACCACCACCGCTCTTCCCCCCCCCGCCAGCGACGGCGCCTTCCAGGAGCTGGACTTGTCGATTGGCGGCATGACCTGCGCGACCTGCTCGGGCCGTGTGGAGCGCGCGCTGCGCAAGGTGCCGGGCGTGCAGAGCGCCACGGTGAACCTGGCGACGGAGACGGCGCGCGTTCAGTTTTCTGCGCCGGATGGGGGTGACGCTACCGCCATGGACGCCTTGCTGCGCCGTGCCGTGCGCAATGCGGGCTACGAACCGTTGACGGCGGCGGCCAGTGCGGCGCGCGAAGAAGACACCTCGCCCTGGACGGGGTTCACACCGGTGGCCATTGGTCTGGTGCTGTCTGCACCGCTGGTGCTGCCCATGTTGGGCGACCTGTTCGGCCAGCACTGGATGCTGCCGGCCTGGGTGCAGTTTGTGCTGGCCACGCCGGTGCAGTTCATTCTGGGAGCGCGCTTTTACAAGGCGGGCTGGGCGGCGGCCAGGGCGCTGTCGGGCAACATGGATTTGCTCGTCGCCATTGGCACCAGCGCGGGTTGGGGTTTGTCGATGTGGCTGTGGTTGACCGCGCACCCCGGGCATGCGCCGCACCTGTACTTTGAGGCTTCTGCCGTGGTGGTCACGCTGGTGCTGCTGGGCAAGTGGCTCGAAGCCCGCGCCAAGCACCAGACCACGGCGGCGATCCGCGCGCTGCACGGCCTGCGGCCCGATGTGGCGCACCTGCTGGGCAAAAGTGGCGAAGTCGATGTGCCGGTGGCCGAGGTGATGGTGGGCGACCGCCTGGTGGTGCGCCCGGGCGAGCGTTTTCCGGTCGATGGCACGCTGCTCGACGGCGATACGCAGGTGGACGAATCCATGCTGACGGGAGAGCCGTTGCCGGTGACCAAGGAGGCCGGTGCGGTGTTGACGGGTGGCTCGATCAACGGCGATGGCCGCGTAGTGCTGGAGGTGCGCGCGGTGGGGGCCGAGACGGTGCTCTCGCGCATCATCCGCCTGGTGGAAGACGCGCAGGCGGCCAAGGCGCCTATCCAGCGCCTCGTGGACAAGGTGGCCAACGTGTTTGTGCCGGTGGTGCTGCTGATTGCGCTGGCCACGCTGCTGGGCTGGTTGTGGGCGGGTGTGGGCGCCGAGGTGGCGCTGATCCGTGCCGTGGCGGTGCTGGTGATTGCCTGCCCGTGTGCGCTGGGTCTGGCGACTCCGGCGGCCATCATGGCGGGCACGGGCGTGGCGGCAAAAAACGGCATTTTGATCAAGGACGCGCAGGCGCTGGAGCTGGCGCACAGGGTGGACACCGTGGCGTTTGACAAGACCGGAACGCTGACCGTGGGCCAGCCACGCCTGACCGCGTTTCACGTGGAACCGGGCGCCGATGACGCTGCCGTGCTGGCGGCCGTGGCGGCGGTGCAAAGCGGCAGCGAACACCCGCTGGCGCGCGCGGTGGTGCAGGCGGCACAAGACCGTGGCTTGACGATGGCGGAGCCGGCCGGTGTGCGCGCCGTGCCGGGGCGCGGTACCGAGGGTGGGGTGGCTGGGCGCAGCTATCTGGTGGGCAGCCTGCGCTGGATGGATGAGCTGGGCGTGGACCTGGGCGCGCTGGGCGTGCGTGCGCAGCAGTTGCAAAACGAAGGCGCCACGGTATCGGCCGTGGCCGAACGCAGCGCGCAGGGCCTGGTGGTGCGCGCACTGATGGCCTTTGGCGACGAGCCCAAGCCCGGCGCACGCGAGGCACTGGCGCTGCTGCGGGCCAAGGGCATCCGCACCGTCATGATCTCGGGCGACAACCGCGGTGCGGCCGAGGCCATGGCGCGCCGCCTGGGGCTGGATGCCGCCGATGTGCGCGCCGAGGTGCTGCCCGGCGACAAGGCCGCGCAGGTGGTGGCATTGCAGCGGGGCGAGGACGGACGGGACGATGAGCGCGGCCGGGCCGCCCCAAGGCGCGAAGGCCCCCTTGGGGGGCAGCGACCCAGCGCAGCGGCGGAGCGTGGGGGCCACATTGTTGCCATGGTGGGCGACGGCGTGAACGATGCGCCCGCGCTGGCCGCCGCCGATGTGGGCATGGCCATGGGCAACGGCACCGACGTGGCCATGCACGCGGCCGGCATCACGCTGATGCGCGGCGACCCGGCGCTGGTGGCTGCGGCGCTCGATATTTCACACCGCACGGTGCTGAAGATCCGGCAGAACCTGTTTTGGGCGTTTGCCTACAACGTGGCCGGTATCCCGCTGGCGGCGCTGGGTTACCTGAGCCCGGTGGTGGCAGGCGCCGCCATGGCGCTCAGCTCGGTCAGTGTGATGACCAATGCGCTGCTGCTCAAGCGCTGGCGGCGGTAGGCTCAGTCCAGCGCCGGGTAGTCGGTGTAGCCCTGGGCGCCGCCGCCGTAGAAGGTGGCGCGGTCGGGGGTGTTGAGCGGGGCGCCGCGCTGCAGGCGTTCTACCAGGTCGGGGTTGGCGATGTAGGGGCGGCCGAACGAGACGATGTCGGCGCCTTCGGCCACGGCGCTTTGCGCCATGGCCAGGTCGTAGCCGTTGTTCACCATCCAGGCGCCCTTGCCGCCGCTGTTGCGGTACACGGCCTTGAGGGCGGCGTAGTCGAAAGGGCGTTCGGGCAGTTCGCGCGGGCCGCCCGTGGAGCCTTCGATGATGTGGATGTAGGCCAGGCCCAAAGGTGCCAGGTGGTGCAGCAGGTAGTCAAACAGCTGCTGCGGGTTGTCGTCGACGATGTCGTTGGCGGGGGTGACGGGCGAGAGCCGGATCGCGGTGCGGCCTGCACCGATTTCGTCGGCCACGGCGTGCACCACTTCCAGTGCGAAGCGGGCCCGGTTCTTGATGCTGCCGCCGTAGTCGTCCTGGCGCTGGTTGGCGCCCGTTTTCAGGAACTGGTCGATCAGGTAGCCATTGGCGCCGTGGATCTCGACGCCATCAAACCCGCAGGCAATGGCGTGGCGTGCGGCGTGCCGGAAGTCCAGCACGATGCCCGGCAGCTCGGATGCGTCCAGCGCGCGCGGCTCGGAGGTCTCGGTGAAGGTGGGAACGCCGTCGCGAAGGAGTACGGTCTTGGTCTTGGCGCGCACAGCCGAAGGGCCGACAGGCGACACATTGCCCGGCTGCAGCGAGGTGTGCGAGACGCGGCCCACATGCCACAGCTGCGCGACGATTTTGCCGCCTGCCTTGTGCACGGCGCTGGTGACTTGCTTCCAGCCGTCGAGTTGCTCTGTGCTGTAGAGGCCGGGCACATCGGCATAGCCCTGGCCTTGCGGGCTGATGGCCACCCCTTCGCTGATGAGCAGGCCGGCACTGGCGCGCTGGGCGTAGTACTGGGCCATGAGGGCCGTGGGAATGGCGCCCGGGGCACGGTTGCGGGTGAGCGGCGCCATGGCGATGCGGTTGTCCAGGGCGATGTCGCCTGCGTGGATGGGTTCGAAAAGGGTCGGCATAGTGGTCTTCAAGGTAAAGCGTTGCGGCCAAGCGTAGTGCTGCTGTGGGCGCAGTGCAATGCTGCAGGCGACAGCAGGGTTCTGGTAGGTGGGGCTCAATCATGGATTGAAAAGGGGCTTGAAGGCAAATTTCACCAGCGGTGGAAGCTATTGTTGTGATAGCAAATTTTGCTGCGAGACAGTGCCTTGTCCCAGGGGCAGGCGCGCCGGGCTGCTGCGGCACAATCTGTGCGATGCACGAACGTCCTTCTCCCGCTCCGGCGCCGCGTGGCCAGGTGGTGTGGCTGGCCCTGGCGCTTTCGCTGGGGGCTGCGGTGTCGCTGGGGATTACGCGCTTTGCCTACGCGCTGCTACTGCCGCCGATGCGCGAAGACCTGGGTTGGTCGTACACGCTGGCGGGGGGCATGAACACGATCAATGCGCTGGGCTACCTGCTGGGCGCTCTGGCCACGCCGCTGCTGCTGCGGCGCTATGCCCCCGGGCCGTTGCTGCTGGCCGGGGCTGTGCTGGCCACGCTGTTCATGGGCTCGTGCGGTTTCTTTCTGGATGCGCCTTCGCTGCTTTTGCAGCGCTTGCTGGCGGGTGTGGCCAGCGCGCTGATCTTTATTGCCGGCGGGCTGATGGCTGCGCGCCTGGGGGCACTGGATGCCCCACGCAGCGGCTTGCTGCTGGGGCTGTACTACGGTGGCACGGGCTGGGGGATCAGCCTGTCAGCATTCTTGGTGCCCGCGGTGCTGGCGGCCGCCCCTGGCCCGCACAACTGGACCTGGGCCTGGTGGGCGCTGGCGCTGGCCTGCGCTGTGGCCACGCTGGGCATGGTGTGGCCGGTGCGCGTGCTGCGCCGCCTGGACGCCGCGCCCGCCGTGGTGCCGGTCGCTTCAGCCCCCGGCGCGCCTGCAACGCTTGCGCCTGTTGCGCCACGGCTGTTTACGGTGCGGGCCTTTGCCCCGGCGCTGGCAGGTTATGCCATGTTTGGCGTGGGCTATATCGGCTACATGACCTTTGTCGTGGCGCTGCTGCGCACACAAGGTGTGGGCAGCGGGGCCATCACGCTGTTTTATGCGTTGCTGGGGCTGGCGGTGGTGCTGTCGTCGCGCATCTGGGCCGGTCTGCTCGACCGCAGCCGGGGCGGACAGGCGCTGGCTTTGCTGAGCGGCCTGCTGGGGCTGGCCACGGTGCTGCCGGCCTTGACGGCCTCGTGGCCGGTGGCGCTCGCCTCGGGCCTGCTGTTTGGCGGGGTGTTTTTGTCGGTCGTCGCTTCGACCACGGCCCTGGTGCGGCACAACCTGCCGTCCTCGCAGTGGGCGGTCGGTATCAGTGCGTTCACCATTGTTTTTGCGGCCGGGCAGATCATGGGGCCCACGGTGGTCGGCGCGATTGCCGACGGCCCGGGCGGGCTGGCACGCGGGTTGGTGTTTTCGGCCGGGGCGCTGTGGCTGGGCGCGCTGCTGGCGTGGCGCCAGCAGGCGCTGCAGGGGTAAGACTTCCCGCACTTACCCGCGTTGCGTGGTCACACGATGGGCCGTGCATCGCGCAGGGCAGCGGAGTGCTTATGCGATCAGGCCTTCGGCTTTCATGGTCGCCACGACGGCGGGGCGCTCGCCCACGCGCTTGCGATAGGCGGTGAGGTGGGGGAGGTGGGCCAGATCCATGCCCACCACGCGCGGCCAGCCGCTCACGGTGAACAGGTAGGCGTCGGCCACGGTGAACTGGCCGCCCATCAGGTAGTCGCGCCCGGCCAGTTGCGCATCTACCCAGGCCAGGCGGCCCAGCAGGCGCTCTTTGACGGCGGTCTTGTATTCCTCGTTCGCGTTGCCGCCAAACAGGGGTGAGAAGCCCTTGTGCAGTTCGGTGCCGATAAAGGTCAGCCATTCCTGCAGTTGGTAGCGCTCGAAACTTCCCGCGGGCGGGGCGAGCTGCTTGTCAGGCACCAGGTCAGCCAGGTACTGCACGATGGCTGGGCCTTCGCGCAGGGTGCGGCCATCGTCGAGCACGAGGAAAGGTACGTAGCCCAGGGGGTTGATCGTGTAGAAGTCGGTACCGTCCGGCAGCTTGTGTGTCTTGGTGGGCGCGGCGATGGCTTCGTGCGGCAAGCCCGCTTCGTGCAGAACGATGTGCGGTGACATGGAACAGGCGCCGGGAGAGTAGTACAGCTTCATGAACGGTTTCCTTGGGTCAAAAGTCGAAGCCGCCATGGTAGGCCCAGCGGTGCGGGCGTGCTGTTGCGTGGGCAGAAACCATGCAGTTCAAGATGCTGTGCCCCGGTGCTGCAGGAGGCGTTGCAGCGCAGGAGCACGCCGATCAGTCCATGGGCTGCACTGCTGTGGTTCCCAGCACCACCGCCTCGGGCCGCTGCAGCAGAGCCTTGAGCAGCGGAGGCTCGAAGTGCCGGCGCACCGAGATGGCGTAGAAGTTTTCGTACAAATCGGGCACCACGCCGTGGTTCACCAGGCGGCCGCTGCGCAGCTCGTCTTGCACCACCACGCTGGGCAGCAGGGCGATGCTGTCGGAGTCGCGCGCCAGCAGGCGCATCAGCGCCATGTCGTCCACCTCGGCGCGCAGCCGGTAGCGGATGCCGCGCTGCTCGCACATCAGGTCGAACGCGGCGCGGATGTCGTTGTCACGCCCGGGCAGCAGCAGCGGCGTATCGGCCAGGTCTTGTGGAAAGCGAAAGGGTTTGGCGCCAGGCCGCGCCTTGCCCACCAGGCTCACGGGCTGGCGCGCGATGCGCTGGCAGCGCCAGGGGTTGTCGGTGCTCGCGTGCACGCGCTGGTTTGACAAGATCAGGTCGAGCGTGTGCACGCGCAGGCGGGCCAGCAACTCCAGCAGGTTGCCCGAGTGCAGCACCAACTCGACGTCATCGCGTTCGAGCAGCGGATGCAAAAAGTTCTCTTGAAAATTGCGCGACAACGTGGCTACGGCGCCGATGCGCAGCACCTGGCGCTCGTCACGGCGGCCCTCGCGCATGAGCGCCATGAGCTCGTTGCCCGAGGCAAAAATCGACTCGGCATAGCCCAGCGCGAGCTGCCCCGCCTCGGTCAGCTGCAGGCTGCGGCCCACGCGCGCAAACAGCGGCTGGCCGAGCTGCTCTTCGAGCTGCCGGATCTGCGCCGACAGCGCCGATTGCGAGACATGCAGGTGCGTGGCTGCGCGCGTGAGGTTGCCCTCTTTGGCAACCGCCCAGAAGTAGTGCAGGTGGTGGAAGTTGAGGCGTGACACCAGTTGAACGTTCTTTTAAACAGTACAAAATGTGCTTAAAAATGCATTTTACAGAATGATTCCAGATCGGCAAAGTCACAGTATTCGTGAGAAAGGACACTGTGATGGCTGGATTTTTTTCGGTGAGCAGTGCGGACTTGCCCTTGTGGCACGCCGCGCTGGTGGGGGCCCCGGCGCTGTGGGCCGGGCTGGCGGCAGCGCTGGTGGCTGGCGTGGCCCGCAAAGACACAAGCCCGGTGGTGGCCTGGCGCATCGCAGGTGTGGCCAGCCTGGCTGCTCTGGTGGCTGCGGGTTTAGGCCTGCTGGCGGTGGCGCTGGGCTCGGCAGGCGTGGGCTACGGGGTCCGCGCCGATGTGGTCGGGGCACTTGCCATGCTGCTGGTGGCCTTTGTGGGCTGGGTTATCGTGCGTTACTCGCAAACCTATCTGCAAGGCGAGCGGCGCGAAGTGCATTACGTGCGCTGGCTCCTGGCCACGCTGGCCACCGTGCTGGTGGTGTTGGCCACGGACCACCTGCTGGTGCTGGCTTTGGCATGGACGGCCACCAGCCTCACGCTGCACCATTTGTTGACCTTCTTTGGTGACCGGCCCGCCGCAGTGGTGGCCGCGCACAAGAAATTCATCGTAGCCCGACTGGCCGATGTGTGCATGCTGGGTGCCGTGGCGCTGCTGTGGATGGCTTACGGCACGCCGCATATCCACGCCATGGTGGCGCAGGCTGCGGGAGCGCCCCTGCCGGGATCGGTGCAGTTGGCCGTGGTGCTGCTGGCATGTACGGCGGTGCTCAAATGTGCGCAACTGCCGTTCCATGGCTGGCTCATCCAGGTAATGGAGGCACCCACGCCGGTGTCGGCCCTGCTGCATGCGGGCATCGTGAACCTGGGCGGCTTTGTGTTGCTGCGTTTTGCCCCGCTGGTGTCTGAGGTGTCTGCTGCGCAAACCCTGCTGGTGGTGGCTGGTGCGGCCACGGCCGTACTGGCGGCGCTGGTGATGACGACGCGCATCAGCATCAAGGTGATGCTGGCCTGGTCCACCTGTGCGCAGATGGGTTTCATGCTGATGCAGTGCGGCCTGGGGGCCTGGGACATGGCGCTGCTGCACCTGCTGGCGCACTCGCTCTACAAGGCACATGCCTTTTTGGGCGCAGGCGGTGCCGTGCGGCGTGCGCAACTGGTGCAACTGACGCCGCAGGCGCCAGCCTGCGGGCTGGGCGCGACGCTGGTGGGTGCTGTCACCGGCATGGCCATGGTGCTTGTCGCCGGTGCTCTGTGGAGCCTGTGGATGCCGGGTTTGGTGGCATCGCCTGCGATGTGGGTGCTGGCGGGTGTGGTGTCGCTGGCGCTTACGCCCCTGGTGCGGGCGCAAGCACAAAGCGCCTCGTGGATCGCGTTGGCGGGTGCTGCGCTGTGTGTGGCGCTGACGTATTTCGGACTGCATGTGCTGCTGGGCGGTTGGCTGGGTATGCCAGCGCCGCAGCCGGTGACCGCACTCTGGGTGGGCGCTGCGCTGGCTTTTGTCGTCCTGTTCGTGTTGCAGTCGGTCGTCACCCTGGCCCCAGGGGGGGTGCTGGCGCAGCGTCTGTACCCGTGGTTCTACGGCGGGCTGTTTTTGGATGAAAAGTTCAACAGCCTGGCCTTTGCGCTGTGGGCACCGCCTGCACCTGCGCAGCAGGCCACCGCTTTGCCCATGCTGTCCGTGGTGGCTGCCCCGCCCGCACACCTGCATCCCGCCGCCTCTGGAGTGACACCATGACCGCACTTGCCCAGGACATCGATCGGGCCTGCGCCTGCATTGCGCCCACTTGGCCGCTGGACCAGTTCATTGCCGTCAACCCTTACTGGGGCTGGGTCGATAAGCCCATGCCACAGGCGGCGGCGGCATTGGAGGCCTTGGGCGGCACGCGCCTGACCATGCCGCGCAACTGGTTCGCCGCGCAGTGGCAAGCGGGGCATTTGCAGCGCCAGCACCTGCAAGCAGCAGCAGAGCGTGCCGCAGGCGACACCGCCGCTGCAGGCCGTGTGGAGCAGGAGGTCAATGCCCTGGTGGCTGCGCTGGAAGCGCCCACTGCTCCCTCTTTGCACCGGCTGCCCCTCATCACGGATCTGCGCGATGCCGGTGTGCCCCCACGCCCTGGGGTGTCGTGGGCTGAGATGGTCACGCACCAGGTCAGCCAGCACTGCGCGGCATTTTTTGACACGCAGCAGGCCAGCTGGGGCATGCCGCAGTCGGCGGGCTTGTGGGGCACCTGGCGCCAGCAGTTGGCAGTCGACCATGGCCTGCCGTGGCACCACGGCCATGCGGCGCTGGCCCAGCGGCTGGCGGCTTTGCCCGGCGATGCGCGGGCGGTGATTGCGCAGGCGCTGGCCGGGCTGGGCATGGATGCGCGCGGCCAGGCCGCTTACCTGAGCGCAGTGCTCATGGCGATCGGCGGCTGGGGCGCCTGGTGCGCATATGAGCGCTGGCAGGCGCGGTTGGCAGGCAAAGACGACGACCAGCTGGAGCAGCTTTTGGCGATTCGCCTGACCTGGGAATGGTTGCTGCACGACGATGCGCCGACGGGTACGGTGCCCGCAGGCTGGGCCGCGCAGTGGAGTGCCGCCGATGCCCTGGCCCGGCAATGCGAGGGCGCCCAGGCGCTGGACTGGCTGCTGCAGGACGCGCTGGAGACGGCCTACCAGCAGCCCTTGCTGGCGGGGTTGTCGAAGGCTGCGGCGGCCCCCGCCAAAGCACCCCAAGTGCAGGCACTTTTTTGCATCGACGTGCGCTCGGAAGTCTTTCGCCGGGCGCTCGAAGGCGTGGATGCGAGTGTGCAAACCCGTGGCTTTGCCGGGTTCTTTGGCTTGCCCATCGCCTATGCGCCAGTGGGCAGTGCGCTGACCCGCCCGCAGCTGCCGGGTCTGCTGTCGCCCGCGCTGTGTGTGACTGAAAGCGCGGGCGATGCCCACCTGGCGCAGGTGCTGGCGGGCCAGCGGCGCCGTGCGCTGCAATGGCGTGCACGGTGGGACCAGTTCCGCGCTGCACCAGCGTCGGGTTTTAGCTTTGTGGAATCGCTGGGGCTGCTGTACGGTGCCCAGCTGGCCCGGCAAAGCCTGCCGTCGGGCGCAACGCCTGCGCGCTGGGAAGATGCGGGCCTGCCCCCCGCAGAGGCCGCCAAACTGCGCCCCCAGATGCCCCAGGCCTTGAGCGCGCCCGAAGAGGGCGCTGCCATCGCCCACCGCGTGCTGACTGCCATGGGCCTGGTGCGCGATTTTGCCCCGCTGGTGCTGGTGGCCGGCCACGGCAGCCAGAGCGCCAACAATCCCCACGCAGCCGGGCTGGACTGCGGTGCTTGTGGCGGCCAAACCGGCGAGGTCAACGCCCGGGCGCTGGCCGACCTGCTCAACACTCCTGCGGTGCGCGAGCACCTGGCACCGCTCGGTATCACCATCCCTTCCAGCACGCACTTTGTGCCGGGCCTGCACAACACCACCACCGATGAATTGGTGCTGTTGGATGCCGATGCGGTGCCGCCCAGCCATACCGCCCGGCTAGAGCGCCTGCGGGCCTCTCTGCATGCCGCGGGACAGCGCGCGCGGGCAGAGCGGGCCGCCAGCCTGGGGCTGACAAGCCTCGAAGGCAACCCGCAGGCCTTGCTGCAATCGCTGCGCGAGCGCGCCAATGATTGGGCGCAGGTGCGGCCTGAGTGGGGTCTGGTCAACAACGCGGCCTTTATCGTCGCGCCGCGTGCGCGCAGCCAACATCTGAACTTGGGCGGCCGCGCGTTCTTGCACGACTACGACCACCGCCTGGACCCAGACAACGCGGTGCTCACGCTCATCATGACGGCGCCCATGGTGGTGACGAACTGGATCAACCTGCAGTACCACGCCTCGACCGTGGACAACCGCCGCTACGGCAGCGGCAACAAGCTGCTGCACAACGTGGTAGGCGGGCGGCTCGGCGTGTTTGAGGGCAATGGCGGTGACCTGCGCATTGGCCTGCCGATGCAGTCGCTGCACGACGGGCAGGTGCTGCGCCACACCCCGCTGCGCCTGAGCGTCTTCATCGAAGCGCCGCGCGAGGCCATCGACGCGGTGATGGCGCAGCACGCCGTGGTGCGCGATCTGGTGGGCAACGGCTGGATGCACCTGTTCTGGCTGGAGCCCCAGGGCCCGCGCATGGCGCAGTGCTGGCAGGGGCGGTGGCTGGAGGTGACCCCGCGGGCTAGTCCGGCTGGGTGAGCGCTTCCAATTGCGCCAGATAGTGCAGGGCGTGTGCCTGGTGGGCGCCGCACATCTCCACCGACGGCATGAGTCCAGCACACACCGCAGGTCGGGTGGGTTGGCCAAAGATCAGGCAGCGTGCGTCGTCGCCGAGCTGCACGCAGCGCACCCCGGCGGGCTTGCCCCGTGGCATGCCGGGAATCGGCGAGCTGATGGAGGGTGCGGTGCAGCAGGCGCCGCAGCCGGGGCGACAATCCATGCGACTATCGTTTCAATAGCTACCCGCGCTTGCCCAGTAAGCGCTAGTGGCTGTTTCTGCTTGAAGTTTCAAGCGTGACTCGCGTGCAGACGGTCTGCGGCCCACAGCACCTGCTCCACGACGCCGTGCACGCGCTGGCGGTGTGCCTCCTGCACCAATGCGCCGTGCTCATCGAAGGCGCTGGCGGCCTGGCCCAGGGCAAAGGCGCGCGGGGCCAGCCAGCATTCCAGGTTGATGAGCAGCGGCGCCAGATGGCTTTGCGAACGCAGACCACCCAGGGCGCCGTTGGACGCACTGAGCATGCCCACGACTTTGCCGCGAAAAGGTTTGACGCCATCCTGCCAAGCGGGGTCGCCCTTGACGGGACTCGACGCCCAGTCGATGGTGTTCTTGAGCAGCGCGGTGTAGCTGCCGTTGTATTCCGGCGAGCAGATAACCCAGGCCGGGTGCTCCCACAGTAGTTGTTTGAGGCGCAGCACATCGGGCGGTGTGCCACGTGCCTCCAGGTCTGCGTTGTACATCGGGATGTCAAAGTCCGACAGCTCCAGCAGGGTGGTGTCGGCGCCTGCATCGCGGGCCGCGTCGGCTGCTACCTGGGCCAGGCGGCGGTTGAAGGATTGCTGGCGGGTGCTGCCCGCGAAGACGAGAAGTTTCATGTCTGGCATTGGATCACAGGCCTGCCGCAGGAAAACTGCAGCCGGTACAAGCCCCTCGGTCGGGGGTGTGTTTCACGTGGAACACTGCGGCGCCATCTCCACGCAAAAACATCGGCACCACAGTGCATGCGCAAAGGTGGGAAAATTACGCCCCTGCGTCTGCCCCTGTGTGGGCGCGGTATCCGCCTTCGAGAAGTTCTCAGGCGGTTGTTTGTTGACTATCGGGCCCGTGGGCCCCGGAGCCTTGCATGTTGTACCCCCAGGAATTTGATGTCATCGTTGTCGGCGGAGGCCATGCAGGCACCGAAGCGGCGCTGGCGGCCGCGCGCATGGGCTGCCGCACGCTACTGCTCACGCACAACATCGAGACACTGGGGCAGATGAGTTGCAATCCGTCCATCGGGGGTATCGGCAAGGGCCATCTCGTGAAGGAAGTGGACGCGCTGGGTGGTGCCATGGCGCTGGCCACGGATGAGGCGGGGATCCAGTTTCGGATTTTGAACAGCAGCAAAGGCCCTGCAGTGCGCGCCACGCGGGCACAGGCCGATCGCATTCTGTACAAGGCTGCCATCCGGCGCATGCTGGAGAACCAGCCGAACCTGTGGTTGTTCCAACAGGCGGTGGACGATCTGATGGTGGAGGGTGACCGGGTGGTGGGCGCCGTCACGCAGGTGGGTATCCAGTTTCGCAGCCGCACGGTGGTGCTCACGGCAGGCACTTTTTTGGACGGCAAGATCCACGTAGGCCTGAACAACTATGCCGCAGGCCGCGCGGGCGACCCCCCTGCAGTGAGTCTTTCGAGCCGCCTCAAAGAGCTGCAGTTGCCGCAGGCGCGCCTGAAAACCGGCACGCCGCCGCGCATCGATGGGCGCAGCATCGATTTTTCGAAATGCGAGGAGCAGCCCGGTGACGGTATGCCCGGCGGCATCAACGAAGGGCATGTGCCCGTGTTCAGCTTCATGGGGAATGCAGCCATGCACCCCCGGCAGGTGCCGTGCTGGATTACGCACACCAATGCGCGCACGCACGACATCATCCGCAGCGGCTTTGACCGCAGCCCCATGTTTACCGGCAAGATCGAAGGCGTGGGACCGCGCTACTGCCCGAGCGTGGAAGACAAGATCAACCGTTTTGCCGACAAGGAGAGCCACCAGATTTTCCTGGAGCCCGAAGGTCTGACGACGCACGAGTTCTACCCCAACGGTATCAGCACCAGCCTGCCCTTCGATATCCAGTACGCCTTGGTGCGCAGCATGCAAGGGCTGGAGAATGCGCACATCCTGCGGCCCGGTTATGCCATCGAATACGATTATTTCGACCCGCGCGCACTCAAGAGCAGTTTTGAGACGCGCCAGATCCAGGGGTTGTTCTTTGCCGGGCAGATCAATGGAACCACAGGCTATGAAGAGGCTGCGGCCCAGGGTTTGTTTGCCGGTGCCAATGCTGCACTGCAATGCCGGGGCGAGGCGGCCTGGCTGCCGGGGCGTGATGAGGCCTATCTGGGCGTGTTGGTGGACGACCTCATTACCAAGGGCGTGACCGAGCCCTACCGCATGTTTACCAGTCGGGCAGAGTTCCGCCTGCAACTGCGTGAAGACAACGCCGACATGCGCCTCACCGAAGCAGGGCGGCGTATGGGGCTGGTGGACGATGCGCGCTGGGATGTTTTTAGCCGAAAGCGCGATGCTGTTTCACGTGAAACGGAGCGCCTCAAAGCAACCTGGGTGAATCCGCGCAACTTGCCTGCGGCAGAGTCTGAGCGGGTGCTGGGCAAAAGCATCGAGCATGAGTACAACCTGTTCGAGTTGCTGCGCAGGCCCGATGTGGACTACGCCAATCTGATGTCGCTGGATGACGGCAAGTATGTTTCGCCCGATGTTTCACGTGAAACACTGGGTGTACTCAGCGAGGCTGTAGTGGAGCAGGTGGAGATCGCTGCAAAGTATGCGGGCTATATCGACCGGCAGAAGGGGGAGGTGGAGCGTGCAACGCACTTTGAAAAACTGCGCCTCCCGCTCGATCTGGACTATATGCAGGTGACGGCCCTGAGCATCGAGGCGCGCCAGGTGCTCAGCCGTCACCGGCCTGAAACCCTGGGCATGGCTTCGCGCATTACGGGCATTACGCCAGCGGCCATCTCCTTGTTGATGGTGCATCTGAAGAAGGGTGGCTTTAAAGATTTTGCTCTGACGCGCTCTGGTCCGGTCGATGGCGAGGTTGCGGCATGAGTGCGGCATTGCAGGCGCGCCTGGAGGCGGGCGTCCAGTCCCTGGGGCTGAGGTTGGACGCTGCGCAAATTGCACACCTGATGGATTTTTGGACCTTACTGCAAAAGTGGAACAAGGTTTACAACCTGACCGCCGTGCGCGACCCTGAGGAGATGTTGACGCACCACCTGCTCGATAGCCTGGCCGCTGTGCTGCCGTTGCAGCGGCATGTGGCGCAGGCGGGCCTGGCAGTGCCGGTGCGCCTGCTGGATGTGGGCTCTGGCGGCGGCTTGCCCGGTGTCGTTTTTGCGATCTGCTGCCCTGGGGTGGATGTGAGTTGTGTGGATACGGTGGGCAAGAAGGCTGCCTTCATCCAGCAAGTGGCGGTGCAGTTGCGCCTGTCCAACCTGCACGGTGTGCATGCCCGGGTGGAGTCGCTTGCCACACCTTTTGATGTGGTGAGTTGCCGGGCCTTTGCGGCATTGGCAGATTTCACCCATTGGTCCCGCGAGGCGCTGGCACCGCACGGCGTGTGGCTGGCGATGAAGGGCAAGCACCCGGAGGACGAACTGGCGGCGTTGCCCGCTGATGTGCAGGTGTTTCACGTGGAACAACTCGCAGTGCCGGGCTTGGGCGCCGAGCGCTGCATTGTCTGGATGCGCCCGGCAGCGCAAGATGGGCGGGGTGGGGCGGTCGCGTAAACTCGGGTGATTGGTGGTGCCCGTGTGTGCCAACCCCGTCATTGTCCGCGTGCGGGAAAAATTCGCAGGCGTGTTCTTCATCGGCTTTGGCATCACGCTGGCCTTTTCCAAGTAAAGCATCCTATGGCCAAGATTTTTTGCGTTGCAAATCAGAAGGGTGGTGTCGGCAAAACCACTACCACCGTCAATTTGGCGGCGGGGCTGGCCAAGATTGGCCAGCGCGTGCTGATGGTCGATCTGGACCCCCAGGGCAATGCCACCATGGGATCGGGCGTGGACAAACGCAGCCTGGAGCTCACGGTGTACGACGTGCTGCTCGAATCTTCCTCAGTGCAAGAGGCGGCTGTGTTGGCAGAAAAATGCGGTTACTGGGTGCTGGGCGCCAATCGTGAGTTGGCCGGTGCCGAGGTGGAACTGGTGGAACTGGAGCGCCGCGAAAAGCGACTCAAGACCGCGCTGGCCCAGGTCGATGGTGACTACGATTTCGTGCTTATCGACTGTCCGCCGTCACTCTCGATGCTCACGCTCAATGGTCTGTGTTCGGCGCATGGCGTGGTCGTTCCCATGCAGTGCGAATATTTTGCGCTCGAAGGCCTGACCGATCTCGTCAACACCATCAAGCAGGTGCATGCCAACCTCAATGCCGATCTGCAGATCATTGGCCTGCTGCGCGTCATGTTCGACCCGCGCATCACGCTGCAGCAGCAGGTGAGCGAACAGCTCAAGGACCATTTTGGCGACAAGGTGTTCCACACGGTGATCCCGCGCAACGTGCGCCTGGCCGAGGCACCCAGCTACGGCTTGCCTGGTGTCGTGTTCGACCCTGCGGCCAAGGGCAGCCAGGCCTTCGTGGAATTCGCCCAGGAAATGGTCGACCGCGTTCAGCGCATGCCCGCTCCCGCAAAAATTGAAGCGAAATTGGCTTCTGGCGCTTGATGGTCAAGCGTGAGTAGCTATCAAAACAATAGTACACAATCGTACATGGCATCTTCCAACATCCTGCTGCTGCCCGGGTGGCAGAATTCCGGGCCGGGGCATTGGCAAAGCCACTGGGAAACGTTACATGGCTACCAGCGCGTCGAGCAGCACGACTGGATGCGCCCGCTGCGTGGTGACTGGACAGCGCGGCTGGACGAGGTGGTGGTCGATGCCGACGGCCCCGTGGTGTTGGTGGCACATAGCCTGGGCTGCATTCTGACCGCGTGGTGGGCGGCACACTCGCAGCACACCGCCAAGGTCCGTGGCGCCTTGCTGGTGGCGCCGGGCGATGTCGAGCAGCCCGACGTGGCCGGGTACCTGCCCGGCTGGGCGCCCATTGCACGCCAGCGCCTGCCTTTCCCGTGCGTGCTGGTGGGGAGCCGCAATGATCCCTATTGCCGCTTCGAGCGGGCGCAGGCGCTTGCCAATGGTTGGGGTGCGCGCTTCATCGATCTGGGGGCGCGCGGCCACATTAATGCCGAATCGAACCTCGGTGTCTGGCCTGAAGGCCAGACACTGTTGCACTCCTTGTTGAAAGACTGAATCCACCATGGTGACCAAAAAACCCAAAGGCCTCGGCCGTGGACTCGAAGCATTGCTAGGCCCCAAGGTGGCCGAAGCGGTGGAGCAGGCGCAGGCCGCCGATGCAGGCCTGCCCAGCAGCCTGCGCTTGGACGATATGGTGCCTGGCATGTACCAGCCGCGCACACGCATGGACGAGGGCGCTCTGTACGAGCTGGCCGAATCCATCAAGGCCCAGGGCATCATGCAGCCGATTCTGGTGCGCCGCCTGGCCGAGGGCGAGAGCGCGGGCAAGTATGAAATCATCGCGGGCGAGCGGCGTTTCCGTGCGGCGCGGCTGGCGGGGCTGGCCAGCGTGCCCGTGCTGGTGCGCGACGTGCCCAACGAGGCCGCCGCCGCCATGGCGCTCATCGAGAACATCCAGCGCGAAGACCTCAATCCGCTCGAAGAAGCCCAGGGCCTGCAGCGACTGGTGAAAGAGTTTGGCCTGACACATGAGCTGGCGGCCCAGGCCGTGGGCCGCTCGCGCAGCGCAGCCAGCAATCTGCTGCGCCTGCTCAACCTGGCCGAACCGGTGCAGACCATGCTGATGGCCGGCGACATCGACATGGGCCATGCGCGTGCGCTGCTGTCGCTCGACCGTGCGGCGCAGATCACGGCGGGCAGCCAGATCGCGGCCAAGAAGCTCTCGGTGCGCGAGGCCGAGGCCCTGGTCAAGCGCATTGGCGCCGATTTCAGCCTGGTGCCGCAAAAGCCCAAAAAGGAAAAATCCCGCGACCTCAAGCGTGTGGAAGAAGAGTTGTCTGACCTGCTCATGGCCGACGTGGAAGTGCGCGTGAAAAAGCGCGTGAAGCGGGCAGGGCGCATGGAAGACATGGGTGAGCTGGCGATCCAGTTCGGTTCGCTCGAGGCTCTCAACGGCCTGATCGACAGGCTGCGCGGTCATTGAATTCCCGTGGTGTGACATAGCGCACGCCACGCTGCGCTGCGGGCGTGCGCGTGGTATGAAAAGCACCGTGGTCGGCCTACACTGGCACGTGGACACGGGAGAGGCGGCGCATGCAGCGCTCGCTGCCCGGGTTGCTTGTATCGGAGCCGGCATGACCCCTTTTTACCGCCCCTTCTCTTGTTTGTTGCTGGCACTGTGCCAGCACACCATCGCTGGGCGTTGAATCCATGGCCTGGCTGTGGCGTCCTCCCTGGCCTTTGCCCGCGCTGCTGGCCTGGGGCAGTGCCTGGTTGCTGTTTCTGGGGCTGCAGCGTATTACGACGCCTGTACTGGCTTTGTTGCTGGCCTGCACTCTGGCTACAGCAGCGAGCGTGCTGGGCAGCAACTGGTGGCGGCGCGGGTTGATCGCCGCCGGGTTTCCGCTGGCACTGGCCCTGGCGGGCGGCGCGGCGGTGCCCGCCTGGGCTTGGCTGGTGCCGCTCGTATTGTTGGCGTTGGTTTATCCGCTCAATACCTGGCGCGATGCGCCCCTGTTTCCCACGCCACCCAACGCCTTGCAAAGTCTGGCCGCCCAGGTGCCGCTGGCACCGGGCGCGCGCGTGCTCGATGCTGGTTGCGGCCTGGGCGATGGACTGCGTGCTTTGCGCAGCGCCTACCCCCAAGCCCGGCTGGAAGGAGTGGAGTGGAGCTGGCCGCTGCGCTTTCTGTGCGCCTTGCGTTGCCCCTGGGCCCAGGTGCGCCGGGGCGACATGTGGCGTACCGACTGGAGTGCCTACCAACTGGTGTATCTTTTCCAGCGCCCGGAAAGCATGGCCCGTGCCGCCGCCAAGGCACAGGCCGAAATGGCGCCAGGCACCTGGCTGGTAAGCCTGGAATTTGCTGTACCCGGCGTACTGCCGCAAGCGCAGCTGCGCTTGCCGGGCAGCCGGGTGGTCTGGATTTACCGCATGCCTTTGTGCGCGAGTACGCGAAGAACGGCGGAGGTGGCGCATGGCTGATCAAGTGCGTTTTTGTCCTGGTCGTGGCGCCTGCTTTTGGAGAAGCTGCAGACAGCTTCTTACACAAAATGGTCTGGATACAGGCAGAAATAAAGGGTTGCATTTGCTACATTCCCTGCTGGCTGCTGAAACACCAAGAACCAGATACCAGCAGCCGGGGGCTATGCCGTTTGCGCAGTCAAGGCGCGCCAGAGGGGGCGCGAGCGTCGATGCGGCCGCCCTTGCCTGTGCATCCTCGGCGCTGCGGCCTGACCGCAGTGGTGGTGGGGTGGCCGGGCCTTTCCTGGTCGACCCATTCAATTCACTGCAAGGACATCCATGAAATTCTGGCCATTGCCGCACGCCCGACTGTGGGGCGCACTCGTTCTGGGCATCGCCCTGACCGGCTGCGCCAACATGCAAAGCCACGACAAGTTGGCTTCCGAGATGCAAACCGCAGGCCAGACCAATGGCATCCCCGCCGCGCTGGCGCGGCTGGAGGCCTCGGCCACTACGGCCGACGAGAAGGCGGCGCTGCTTTACAACATGGAACGCGGCGAGCTGCTGCGCATGGACCGCCGCTACGAAGACAGCACGGGCGCCTTCATGCTGGCCGATACCAAGGTCAAAGAGTGGGAAGAAACCGCCCAGACCAATCCCAGCAAGCTCATGGGCACCGTGGGCGCTGCGCTGATCAGCGAGCGCCTGAAGGCGTATGAAGGCCAGGATTATGAAAAAGTCTGGCTGACCACGCGCCTGGCGCTCAACCGCCTGGCGGTGGGCGATTTTGAAAACGCCCGCGTGGACATCAAGCGCACCCACGAGCGCGAAGCCATCATTGCCGAGTTCCGTGCCAAGGAAACCCTGGCAGCCGAAGAAGAAGCCAAGTCCAAGGGAGCCGCTTCCGGCAGCAAGGAGATCAACGGCTATCCCGTCGAGACGCTGAACGACCCCGAGGTGCTGGCGCTCAAGAATGGCTACTCCAACGCCCTGTCGCACTACCTGGCGGGCTTCCTGTACGAAGTGCTGGGCGAATCGGGCCTGGCCGCACCCGGCTACCGCAAGGCGATTGAACTCAAGCCCGAAACCGGCGTGCTCGAAGAAGGCCTGCGCGGCCTGGACAGCCGCACCAGCTTCACTTGGAAGCGCCGCCAGCGCATGACCGACGTGCTCTTCCTGGTTGAAGCGGGCGATGCCCCGGCGCGCAAACCCAAGGCCTTTACGCTGCCTGTGCCCACGGGCAGTGGTCTGGTAACTGCCAGCCTGTCCTACCCGGTGATCGAGCCCTCGAATGACCCCTTGCTGAGCCAGCTCTCGGTGGCCGGTTACGACTTCAAGCTGGAAAAAGTCGTGGACGTGAACGTCATGGCACGCCGCGCCCTGAAGGACGAAATGCCGGGTATGGTGTTTCGTGGCGTCACCCGCGCCATTGCCAAAGGCGTGCTGCAGAACGAACTGCAAAAACGCGGCGGCCTGATCGGTGGCCTCATCGGCGCTGCCGCCTCCGTGGCGACCGAACAGGCGGACGACCGCATGTGGCGCATGCTGCCCGGCCGCGTGTACGTGGCCCGCGGCTACCTGCCGCCCGGTGAGCACCGCATCAGCATCAATGGCCGTCTGATCGACCAGCCCATCCAGATCGATGGCCAGTACGCCTTGGTGCCATTGCGTATTTACCACAACAGCGTGCTGACCGGCCAGGTGGCCAGCATCGGCCAACTGGCCGCGCAGGCCGCAGCGCCCGCACCGCAAAAACCTGCCGTGGTGGAAGCCGCAAAGCCGGAAAAGCCGGTGCGTGCACGCCGTCCAGCCCGTACCCCACGCCCGGTCGCCGCTCCTGCGGCCCAGTAAGGCATTGAATTGACAGCAACTCCTCGAAAGGAACACCGCATGACCCCCCGCATGACCCTGGCCGCCTTGTGTACGGCCATTCTGACGCTGGCCGGTGGCGCACAGGCCCAGCAGCACGACCCGGCCACACCGGTTGCGGTGGCCTCCAAGGTTGCGCTGCGTGGCGAAGCCAACAACATCGCCGTGCGCGAGATCCGCATCGTGCGCAAGAACGACGTGCTGGTGGTTCAGGCCGACCTGGCCAACATGGGCCGCAGCGACCGCACCGTGTTCTACCGCTTCAAGTGGCTGGACAACGTGGGCAACCAGGTGGGCGACGGTGAGTCGTGGAAGCAACTGGGCGTGCTGGGCCTGGGCCAGCAGACCATCAAGAGCGTGGCGCCCGGCGGCGCAGCCACCGATTTCCGGATTGAGATGAACGTAGAAACGCGCTGAGCGCAGCGCCTTGCAGGAGAAAACCATGAAAAAGACTTTCCAACGCCCCCTCGCCTGGGGTCTGGCGGCAGCCACGCTGCTGCTGGCCGGCTGCCAGAATCTCTCGTCTCCCGTCATCCGCTTTGACCGCCAGGTCAACTACGGCGACGCCAAGGGCGTGGAGCTGGTGACCAACGAGTTCGGCTCGTCCGATCTGCAGATGATTGCCGAGAAGATGACCGGCAGCCTGCTGGAGACCGGCATCTTCCAGGGCCGTCCCACGGTCACCATCTCCACGGTGAAGAACAAGACCAGCGAGTACATCGACACGACCAATGTGATGAACTCCATCCAGACCGCGCTGGTCAAGTCAGGCAAGGTGCGTTTTGTGCGCTCCATCAAGGAAATGCAGTCGGGCGTGGACGAGCTGCAGCGCCAGAACCAGAGCGGTCTGTACAAGCAGAACAGCACCGCAAAAATCGGCAACATGACGGCCGCCAAATACAGCATGGAAGGGGAGCTGACCAGCATCGTCAAGCAAAGTGCCTCGACCAAGGATGTGTACTACAAGTTCACGCTCAAGCTGTTTGACGTGGAAGAAGGCACCATCGAATGGCAGGACGAAAAAGAAATCCGCAAAACCAGCACCCGCTGAGCCAGGAGCCCACCATGCAACGCAAAACCACTTTGAACGCGGCCCTGGCCGTCCTGGCCGCTACGGCCCTGGCCTGGGGCAGCGCGGCCCAGGCCCAGAATGCGGCCCCCCGCATTGCGGTCACCGATCTGGCTTACGCCCAGCGCGTGTCCGAGTATTTCATGGCGGGCCAGTATCAGCGCAGCAGCCAGATGAGCGCGCAGGGCAGCAGCGGCGGTGGCTACAGCAATGGGCCTTACAGCGGCTCGGGCTCGCACCACAGCCAGGGTTCCATGCAGGCCTCCGAGCAGGCCAGCGGCACCTACGTGGCCGGGCGCTACAGCTACATCGAGATGCGCGAACTGGGGGGCTACACCAACGACATCAAGGGCGCCATCCTGCAAGGCACCTACTTCAAGCTCGTGCAGGGCAAGGGTTTTGACGCGGGTGCGCCGCAAAACTCCAAGGCCGAGCAGGTCCTCAACCAGGTGCAGGGTGGCAAGATGGCCAAGCCGGTGCGCCAGAACGATGTGACCGACGTGATTGCCCGTATCAAGAAGGGCGAGTTCAAGGGCGCAGACTACGTGCTGTTCGGCGTGGTCTCCAGCATCGAGTTCACCGATGCGCTCTCGCCCTTGCAGGGCACGACCAGCGCGACGCGCCAGTACGGCCTGCAACTGCTGGCCGACTTTTCGCTGATCAACACCAAAACGTATGAAATCAAGGCGGCGTTCTCGGCACAGGGCGCGGGCAATGACACCAAGATTCTGTCGAACCGGGGCGACATTGCGCCGCCCAATCGCTCCAAGGTTATGAAGGAAACCTCGATCAGCCTGGCGAACGACGTGTACCAGCAGTTGGCCGGGCAACTGGGCTACACCGACGCCAACCTCGCGCGCGGCGTGCGCTCGGCGCCGCCGCCCCTGCCGGGCGGTGGCCAGCCGTATCCGGGGCAGCCCATGCCCGCGCCCCAGCCGCAAGAGCAGGTCATCATCCTGCGCTGATGGCGGGCTGGCGTGGCCTGTCCTAAGGCAGCTTCCCAGGCCAGCCCGGTGCTGGCCTTTTTCTTGGGCGCGGCGCTGGCGTTGGGGGGCTGCGCCCGCCCGCCAGCGGTTTCAACGTTGGAGAGCGTCCAGGCGGTCGAGGGATCGGCATCCGCATTCCAGGTGCACCCGCTTCCCGCAGCGCAGGGCGCCACCTTGCTGGCCCTGGAACGCGCACCCCGGGTGCTGCCCTTGCGCTACCGCGTCATCGTGGTGCCTGGCTCAGGCTGTGCGGGTATGGGGGCCTGGGCCGACCGTTACTTTGCCGGGCTGCTGCACGCCCAGGTGCTGGTGTTGCACAAGCGTGGCGTGCACCCCCATGCGCGCACCGCGCCGGGTGATTGTCCGGCGTCCTTTGTGCAGTCCGATGCCCTGTCCACATGGCAGGCGGATGCACAGACCGCCGTGCGGGCCTGGCAGGCCTCTTTGCCGGGCGGCGATGTGTTGCCCACGGTCTTGGTGGGTATTTCTGAAGGGGCCGAGTTGTTGCCCGCCCTGGCGCCCGAGGTGCCGCGGCTGGCCGGTCTGGTGCTGCTCTCGGCCAGTGGCCTGGACCCGCACGAAGCGGCCGCGCTGCAGGCAAAGCGCCTGGGCGCCCTGACCGAATGGGAAGCCCTGGACCGCTTGCAGGCCAGCCCTGCGCGGGGCAGCACCGTGGCCCAGGGCCGCAGCCTGCGCTACTGGCGCGACCTGTGGCATTGGCGCCTGGCCGAGCCTCTGCGCAACGGCCCCTGGCCGCTGCTGCAGGTATGGGGCGAGGCCGATGCCTTGGTGCCCCAAGAGGCCTACCAGGCCTTTGCCCGGCGCGCCCAAGGGCGGGCGGCGCCGTACTGCGCCCGCAGCCTGCCCGGCACAGACCACGGCCTGCAGACCGCCACGCGGGATGGCGTGCAGCAGGTATGGGCCTGGCTGGAGCAATGGGCGCGGCAACCGGCTCTGGGGTTGTGCGCCCCGTTGCAGCGCTGAACGGAAGGGCTCGTGGCCTGTAATGTAGGGTTGTCCGCGTCAGCGCGGGCGCTGCATGCGAAAGCGCTGCTGTGGCCCCACCGTGAAGTAGTCCGCAGGCCCACCGGCCCGCAAAATGGGCGCCGCCTGTGCCGTGTCGTAAATGCCGTCCTTCAGCAGAGCCTTGTCGATATACACCGCCACCACCTCGCCCAGCACCAGCCAGGTGGGTACAGTCTGGCCGTCGGCGCGCTGCAACTGCACGATTTGGGTGCAGCGGCATTCGAAGCTGACGGGGCTCTCCTGCACCCGTGGCGCGCCGATCAGACGCGAGGGCGCAGGGGTCAGCCCGGCCAGTGCAAATTCATCCGTTTCTGGGGGCACGCTGGCGCTGGTCTGGTTCATGGCCTCGGCCAGGGGGTGCGTCGCCAGGCTCCAGCCAAATTCACCCGTCGCTTCGATGTTGCGCAGTGTGTCCTTGGCCCCGATGCTGGCAAAGCCGATGATGGGAGGCACGTAGTTGAACGCACTGAAAAAACTGTAGGGCGCCAGGTTCAGGCTGCCGTCGGGTGCGCGGGTGGAAATCCAGCCGATAGGGCGCGGCCCCACGATGGCGTTGAAAGGATCGTGCGGCAGGCCGTGGCCCAGGCGCGGTTCATAGAAATGGGTGTCGGTGTTCATGGTAGGGTCTGGATTTTTTTGCTACTCAAAATATAGCTGTTGGCGCTTGCTGGATAAGCGCTAGAAGCCAAAAACACTGAAACCCTGCAGAGCCTCGGCTCAACGCAGCGCCAGCGGTGCGGCGTCTGCGCCGAGCTGAAACACGCCCACGGCCGCCACCAGCTGGCGTGCGTGCTGGTCCAGGCTGTCGGCGGTGGCGGACGATTCTTCCACCAGCGCGGCATTTTGCTGCGTGACCTGGTCGAGCTGCTCCAGGTTGCTCGCCTGTTCTTCGGTGCGCTGAGGCAGGTCGAGGCTACCCGTCGCCACCTCGCTCGCACCAGTGGCAATGCTGTTGCTGCTCTTGCGCACCCGCTGCTCGGTGGAGCGCGCCTGCAGCGCTTCGCGCGGGGCGCGCTGCAGCTGCATCAGTTGAATTTCCTGTGCGGCCGCGATGGCCGGGGCCACGCCGGAGAGTGCGGTCGCCGACCGGGCCAAAGACGCCAGGCCGGTCGAAAGCACCAGCCCCAAGGGCACGGCCAGCATGGCCAGGATCAGCCGACCCACCAAGAGGAATTTACGCGACAGACGCAGGTCGTCGATCAGCTGTTGCATGGCATGCCTTTCAAAAACGGGTTTGCGTTTTTTCGGAGGCTGCATTGGGCCGGTATCGATGCGCGTGTCTCCATTCCAGGTCTTGGATAGGAGCACCCACGGGCAGGCAGCGGGCCAAGGAAGCGCGCCCCATTTTGCGCCAGACCATGCCGTTTGCTTTCGGCAAAACCCGTAGTTTTCAGGCGGTGCCGGGCGCAAAGGATGCTTGCTGCGCCGAGCCCAGCCAACGCCTCAGGGCGTCACAGGGGGGGCGCCGCAGGTGCAGCCCCGTGCCCATGGCCGATCGCCCTGCGGGTGTCTCTGCAGAGAGGAATTTTCAGCCGCGCTGGTCCTGGGGTGGCTCATTCATCTTGCGGCGGATCACTACGGCAAACGCCAGAATGCCCACCAGCATCATGGCGATGCCGATGATGCTCATCAACCCATAGTCGGTCGAGAAAAGGTCGGTCAAGGCTTTCATGGCAGTCGCTCCCGGTTAAATACACAAATTATTTAAGGTTATTGTGCGGGCCGGAAGGCCTTTTTACGTTGACGCAAGTCAACGTATGCCCTGCTTGGAGTGGGGCTATTGGCGCATAGGCGTGGCCTGGCCCCGAGAAAACGCCCGCGCGCCAGTCGGCTGCGGGTCTGCCCGCATGCTGCGCCCCACAACCCCCACCAGGAAAAGCTTGCGGACAAGTTCTAAGATCCGTCCCATGACCACGACTACTGCGGGCACGCTCGGCCCTGTCCCCCTGCGCAAAGATGCACACACCATCGGCCTCATTGGTCTGGCGCATGGCACCTCGCATTTTTTCCACCTGCTACTGCCGCCGCTGTTTCCCTGGCTGATTGATGAGTTTGGCCTGAGCTACTCGGAGCTGGGCCTGCTGGTGTCGGTGTTTTTCGTGGTCTCGGGCGTCGGGCAGGCGCTGGCCGGTTTTGTGGTGGACCGCGTGGGCGCGCGCCCCGTGCTGTTTCTGGCGCTGTGCAGTTTTGTCCTGGCGGCTGTATCGGCCGGGCTGGCGCAGGGCTATGCCGGGCTGATGCTGGCCTCGGCCCTGGCCGGGCTGGGCAATGCGCCGTTTCACCCGGTGGATTTCACCATTTTGAACAAGCGCGTATCGCCCCAGCGCCTGGGCCATGGCTTCTCCGTGCACGGCATCAGCGGCAACCTGGGCTGGGCGGCTGCACCTGTTTTCATGGCGGGTATCGCCGCAGCCACCGGCTCCTGGCGCACGGCCTGCTTTGCGGCGGCGGTGCTGGCCGTCTGCGTGCTGGCGCTGCTGCTGTGGCAGCGCGCGGCCATTGACGACCGCCAGGGCCGCTGGGCGCACCAGGCCAAGGGCGGCGCCGCGGCGCCCGCCGAGCACCCTATGGCATTTCTGCGCCTGCCCTCGGTGTGGATGTGCTTCTCGTTCTTCTTCTGGAGCACCTGTGCCCTGAGCGCCATCCAGAGCTTTGCCAGCCCTGCATTGCAAAAGATGTACGGCCTGCCGCTGAGCGTCACGGCCATGGTGGTGACGGGCTACATGCTGTGTGGTGCCGCCGGCATGGTGGTGGGCGGCTTTCTGGTGGGCCGCGTGGAGCGGCTGGAGAGGGTGATCGGCATCTGCCTGATGGCTTCGGCCGCGCTGCTGGTGCTGGCAGGCAGTGGCGTGCTGCCCGGCATGGCGGTGCTGGCCGTGACATCGCTGGCGGGCCTGGGTACCGGGCTGGCCGGCCCCTCGCGCGACATGCTCATCAAGCAAGCCGCCCCGCCGGGCGCCACAGGCCGCGTGTATGGCACGGTGTATTCGGGCCTGGACCTGGGCTTTGCACTGGCCGCCCCGGTGTTTGGCGCGCTGCTCGACCGGGGCTGGATCAGCGGCATCTTCTACGGCTCAGCGCTGGCGCTGGCGCTGGGCGTGGCGTCGGCGGCACTGGTGGGTGGGGGCGTGGCGGCGCGCAGGCTGCGGGCCGTGTGACGCCGCACAAAATTTTGCCAAAAATGCCTGTAACGCAATAAATACAAGCGCTTTAAGCTATATAAAAAATAGCATTAAGCGCATGCCTACAGGGTAAAAATCTTGCCCGGGTTCAGGATATTCTTCGGGTCCAGGGCTTGCTTGATGGCGCGCATCATGTTCACCGCGCCACTGCCCGCCTCGTCCCGCAGGAAACCCATTTTGTGGATGCCCACGCCGTGCTCGCCCGTGCAGGTACCGCCCATGGACAGTGCGCGGGCGACCAGGGTGTGGTTCAGGGCCTCGGCGCGCTCGCGCTCTTCGGGCCGGTTCGGGTCGATGAGGTAGCCGAAGTGGAAGTTGCCGTCGCCCACATGGCCGACCAGAAAGTAGGGCAGGCCACTGGCATCGGCCTCTGCAATGGAGTCGAGCAGGCAGTCGGCCAGGCGCGAGATGGGCACGCAGGTGTCGGTGGAAATAGCGCGGCAACCCGGGCGGCTTTGCACGGCCGCAAAGTAGGCGTTGTGCCGTGCAGCCCACAGGCGTGTGCGCTCTTCGGGCGTGCTGGCCCACTCAAAGGCGTTGCCGCCGTGTTCCTTGGCGAGCTCTTGCACGGTTTCGGCCTGCTCTTGCACGCTGGCGGGGGAGCCGTGAAACTCCATCAGCAGCATGGGCTCTTCGCGCAAGCCCAGTTTGCTGTGCTGGTTGACCATGCGCACCGAGTGGGCGTCGATGAGCTCACAGCGCGCAATGGGCACGCCCAGCTGGATGGTCTGGATGACGGTGTGCACCGCCGCTTCGATGCTCGGGAACGAGCACACTGCCGCCGACACCGCCTCGGGCAGCGGATACAGGCGCACGGTCACTTCCGTGATGACGCCCAGCGTGCCTTCGCTGCCCACGATCAGGCGCGTGAGGTCATAACCAGCGCTGCTCTTCTTGGCGCGCGTACCGGTGCGCAGCACCTCGCCCAGGGCGGTCACCACTTCCAGCGCCAGCACGTTCTCGCGCATGGTGCCGTAGCGCACGGCGTTGGTGCCGCTGGCGCGCGTGGCGGCCATGCCGCCAATGCTGGCGTCGGCGCCGGGGTCGATGGGGAAGAACAGGCCTGTGTCCTTGATCGCGTCGTTGAGCTGCTTGCGCGTGATGCCGGGTTGCACCGTCACGGTCAGGTCTTCGGCATTGATGGAAAGTACCCGGTTCATGCGGTTCACATCGATGCTGATGCCGCCTTGCACCGCCAGCAGGTGGCCCTCGAGCGAAGAACCTGCGGCATAGGGAATGACGGGTACGGCGTATTCATCGGCCAGGCGCAAGGCGTCTTGCACGTCCTGCGTATTTTCGGCAAACACCACGGCCGAGGGGGGCGGGGCTTGCAGTGAGCCTTCGTCGCGCCCGTGCTGTTCGCGCACAGAAAGCGCCGTAGAGCATTGCGCGCCAAAGCGCTGTTGCAGCGCCTCCAGAAAAGCCTGCGGCACAGGCCGCAGGGCAATGGTGGGAAGCAGGTGAGAGGCTTGTGCGGGGGCATTCATCGGTGGTCTCCAGTGCGTTCAAAAGAATACCACCGGGCCCCCTGCGCTGCACCCTGCCCGTCACCGGCGTGTCAGGGTGCGCATGGTTTCGTCAGGGCTTGGCGCCTTCGTCGAATTCGTTGCGTGACAGAGCGCCGTCGTGGTTGGTGTCGAGCTGCTCAAAGCGGTTGCCAATGGCCGGCAGTGCTTTGGCTTCCTCGGCGCTGAGCTTGCCGTCACCGTTGGTATCGGCGCGGTCAAAGGCGGCGCTGGCCGGGGAGGGGGCCGCCGTAGGGCTGGTGTGGCCGGAAGGGGATTTGGGCATCGCGCCCGTGGTGAAGGGGCTCTGGCCCGTGGTTTGTGCGGGTGCGGTGGGTGACGGGCTGGTTTGGGCATGCAGCGATGCGCTGCCGCCCAGCGCCATCGCGGTGATCAGCATCACGCTGCGGGTATCAAAAAATTGGGGGCTCAAAAATGTGGTTCGTTTCATGGGTGGCGTCCTTTGCCAGAGTTGATCAGGACTTCATTGCACTGCAGCAAGGCGCCCGGCGCTAGCACTTTTGCCTGCTGTTGCCTGCACCAACATTTGTGCGCGCGGTGTAAGAGCGTGTTCATACCAGGGTGTTTCGATGGTCAGCGACAATGCGGGCCTGATTGCACGCAAGGACGTTTTCATGGGCAAACGACTCACACAGATCGCCACGCGCACGGGCGACGATGGCACCACCGGCCTGGGCGATAACACGCGCGTACCCAAGCACCACTTGCGGGTGCAGGCCATGGGCGATGTGGATGAACTGAACTCGCACATCGGCCTGCTGATGTGCGAACCTTTGCCGCAAGAGGTGCGCGAGCTGCTCATTGACGTGCAGCACCAGCTGTTCAATCTGGGCGGTGAACTGTCCATTCCCGGGTTTGAGTTGCTCAAAGACGCAGCGGTGCTGCAACTGGACCAGGCACTCGAAGTCCACAACGCCACGCTGCCGCGCCTGCAGGAATTCATCTTGCCCGCCGGCACCCGCGCCGCCGCGCAGGCCCATGTGTGCCGCACCGTGGCCCGCCGCGCCGAGCGTGCCGTCGTGGCGCTGGGCAGCCAGGAGGCTGTGCGCGAAGCGCCGCGCCACTACCTCAATCGCCTGTCAGACCTGATGTTCGTGCTTTCGCGCGTGCTCAACCGCATGGATGGCGGCGACGACGTGTACTGGAAAAGCGAGCGTCTGGCGCGCTCAGCACAAGACTAGCGCAAGGCCAGATTCGTTATCAAAAACAAAAACGAAGTTACAGGCGACTTCTTTATCGGGCCGAAGCTTTCCTCCTTGATTTTTAGCGAACGACTGACCCCGTACGTTCCGTACGACAAACGCGCTGCCAGCGCGGGCGCACGCTAAACGGGCAAAATGCTTGATTTGCAAGCATTTGTATCCGAACCGGGGGACATATGAAGATGGGTGATCTGAAGATTGGCACGCGCCTGGGACTGACGTTCGGGCTGCTCATCGTGATGATGCTGGCCATTGTGGTGGTTGGTTTGTTGCGTTTCAGCTCGGTGGCGCAGGCCAACACCCGCATCATCGAAGAGGACTGGGTCAAGGCCGAGGCGGCCAACGTCGTCAACGCCACCACGCGGGCCAACGCCCGCCGCACCATGGAACTGGTGCTGGTGACCGAGGCCGCCCAGCTCCAGGCCATCAAGGCGGACATTGCCGTCAACAAGAAAACCATTGACGACGCCCTGGCGACGCTGGAGCAGAAGGTGCATCTGTCCGAAGGCAAGGCTCTGCTCGCCCGGCTCAAGGACCTGCGCGGCAAATATGTACTGTCGTTCACCCGGGTGGCACAACTGGTCGATGCAGGCGACCGCGAGGGTGCTGTCCAGTTGCTCAAGACCGAGACCCTGCCCTCGCTCGATGCATTGCAGGAGCCCATCAATGGCCTCACGGCGCTGCAGAAAAAGCTGGCCGAGACCGACGGGGCGCAAGTGTTGGCCGACATCCGCAGTGCCCGCACCATCATGCTGGTGCTGGGCCTTGCGGGCCTGCTGGTGGGTACGGCCTTGGCGTATGGCATCACCGTGTCCATCACCCGCCCGCTGCGCCGTGCCGTGAGCGTGGCGCAAAGCGTTGCCGCCGGAGACCTGGGCAGTCAGATCGAGGTGACGGGCCGCGACGAGACCGGCGAACTGCTGCAGGCACTGAGCGACATGAACGGCAGCCTGGTGCGCATCGTCTCCGAGGTGAGCCGGGGCTCCGAAGCCATTGCAACGGCTACCAGCCAGATTGCTGCGGGCAACACCGACCTGTCGTCGCGCACCGAGGAGCAGGCCAGTGCGCTGGAGCAGACGGCCGCCTCGATGGAAGAGCTGGCCGATACCGTCAAACAGAACTACCAGCACGGCAAACACGCCAACCAGATCGCCGAGTCGGCCTCGCAGGTGGCGGTGCAGGGCGGCGCCGTGGTCTCGCAGGTGGTGCAGACCATGGAGCAGATCAACACCTCCTCGCGCAAGATCGCCGACATCATCGGCGTGATCGACTCCATCGCCTTCCAGACCAACATCTTGGCGCTCAACGCCGCCGTCGAGGCCGCGCGCGCAGGCGAGGAGGGCCGGGGCTTTGCCGTGGTGGCCAGCGAGGTGCGCAGCCTGGCGGGCCGTTCGGCCTCCGCCGCCAAGGAGATCAAGGGCCTGATCGAAACCTCGCTGAGCAACGTCACTGCGGGTTGCCAGCAGGTCGAGCGCGCCGGCAGCACCATGGACGAAATCGTGGTCAGCGTGCGCCGGGTGACCGACATCATGGGCGAGATCACCTTGGCCGCCCAGGATCAGTCGTCCGGCATTGACCAGATCAACCAGGCCATGGGCCAGATGGACCAGGTCACGCAGTCGAACGCGGCTCTGGTGGAAGAGGCGGCCGCGGCAGCGCAGTCCCTGGAGCACCAGGCGCAGGGCCTGGTGCGCACCATCAGCGTGTTCAAACTGGGCCCGCAGGGCGCCCCCGCCCTGGCCTACCAGTCCACAACGGCCTGAGCCTACCCACCAGAAAACCCGATAACGGAGAACAAGCAGTGGCTTATTTTGAATGGGCACAGGACATGGAAATCGACCAGGGACCGGTCGATCAGGATCACCAGACGCTGGTCCGGCAGGTTAATGAGCTGCACACGGCCACCAGCGAGGGCCGGGGCCAGGAGATCGTGGCCCGGCTGCTGGACGATCTGGTGCGCGACACCATCGAGCACATCCGGCGCGAGGAGCGCTGGATGGAGACCCTGAACTATCCGGGCTTGGCCGAGCACAAGGCCGGACACGAACGCTTCGTGGCCGATCTGCGTGCCCTGCAGGCCCAGTACGCGGCCGGCAGCATCACCGTGGCGCCCCGGCTCTCGTCCTTGCTGCGCGACTGGCTGTCATTGCACATCCGGCGCTACGACAAGGACATCGCGGTCCATTTGCGCAAGATGAAGCGCGAAGCGGCACGGACGCCCCGGGCAAGCGCCTGAACCGTACCCCAATCGCTGGGGCGCCGTCCAAGACCAGCGGCACAGCCGCACAGGGAGATGAACCTTATTTTGGCGCCAGAATCGCCATGGTGATGCGCGAAACACAAGTGAGTTCACCCGCATCGTTCACCATGTCGATCTGCCACACCTGTGTCGTGCGGCCGATGTGCACAGCGCGTGCCGTGCCCGTCACCCAGCCGCTGGTGGCGGCGCGCAAGTGGTTGGCGTTGATGTCGAGGCCCACGCCGCGGTGGCCTTCGGGGCTGGCGTAAAAGGCGCCGATCGAACCCAGGGTTTCGGCCAGTACCACACTGACGCCACCATGCAGCAGGCCGAAGGGTTGGCGTGTGCGCTCATCGACCGGAACGCGGCCCACAAGGTAATCGTCGCCGACTTCGACAAATTCAATGCCCAGGTGGGTGACGGCGGTGTTCTCGCTGGTGCGGGTGCACTCTGCGAGCGTGATGGGTTTTTTCCAGATCGACATGGTTTTCCTTGTAGAGCGGCGCACCGCATGGGCGCCCGGATGCTGGAAATTACCAGAGCGGCGCAGGGTCGGTGCGTCGCCGGGGCGTCAGCGGCGCATGTTGCCTGTTTCCACGTAGCGCTGGTGCCAGGACAGGGCTTCGTCCAGCAGGTGCGGCGTGTGACGGCCGACCGGATTGGCCTTGGCCCGTGCCAGATAGTCGCGCAGCTGCGGGCGGTAATCGGGATGCGCGCAGCGCTCGACGATGAGCTCGGCACGCTGTGTGGGGGACTTGCCCCGCAGGTCGGCCAGGCCTTGCTCGGTCACCAGGATCTGCACGTCGTGCTCGGTGTGGTCGACGTGGCTGACCATGGGCACGATGCAGGAGATGTCGCCGCCTTTGGCCAGCGAGGGCGTCATGAAGATGGAGAGGTAGGCGTTGCGCGCAAAGTCGCCCGAACCGCCAATACCGTTCATGATGGCCGAGCCCATGACGTGGGTGGAGTTGACGTTGCCGTAGAGATCGGCCTCGATCATGGCGTTCATCGCAATCAGGCCCAGGCGGCGGATCACCTCGGGGTGGTTGCTGATCTCCTGTGGGCGCAGCACGATGCGCTGGCGGTAAAAATCAAGTTCGGCCAGGAAATCCTGCATGGCCGCCGGGCTGAGCGAGAGCGCGGTGGCCGAGGCTGAATCGAGCGTACCGCTTTTGAGCATGGCGAGCATGCCGTCCTGCAGCACCTCGGTGTAGGCGGTGAGGTGCTTGAACGGCCCGGCGTCCAGCCCCGCGAGCACCGCATTGGCGATATTGCCCACGCCCGACTGCAGGGGCAGAAGCTCTTGCGGCAGACGGCCCAGGGCCACCTCTTGCTGCAGGAAATCGATGATGTGGCCGGCAATGCGCTGCGAGGTTTCGTCCGGCGGGCTGAAGACCGAGTTGCGGTCAGGGTGGTTGGTGCACACCACGGCCACCACCTTGTTGGGGTCGACCTGCAGGTACGGCCCGCCAATGCGGTCGTCCGAGTGCAGCAGCGGAATCGGCACACGGTTTGGAGGTCGGTCGGTACCGTAGTAGATGTCGTGCATGCCTTCCAGTGCAGCGGGTTGCCACTGGTTCACCTCGAGAATGATCTTGTCGGCCTGGTCCAGCCAGGTTTTGTTGTTGCCCACCGAGGACGAGGGAATGAGCCGTCCGTCGGGCAACACGCCCGCCACTTCGACCACGGCCACGTCGAGCTTGCCAAAAAAGCCGAACCACACGTAGGGCGCAACATGCGAGAGATGGATGTCCATGTACTGCATCTCGCCGGCGTTGATTTGTTTGCGGCAACTCGGGTCGGACTGGTAGGGCATGCGCATGCTGATGCCCTGTGCCTGGGCCAGTACGCCATCGAGTTCGGGCGCTGTCGATGCGCCCGTCCATAGGCCGATGCGAAAGTCTTCGCCGCGTGCGTGCGCCGCCTGCATGCGCTGCGCCAGTGCACCCGGCACGGCCTTGGGGTAGCCAGCGCCGGTGAAGCCGCTCATACCCACGCGGTCGCCTGGCGCGATCAGGGTGGCAGCTTCATCGGCCGACATCATGCGGCGGCGGAATTCGGGATACAGAACACGGTCTTCGAACAAAATGCGGCCTCCGGCAGACAAAAAAACATGCGCCCGGTGGGGGCGCATGGAAAGAGAGATTTTATCGGCCTCCAGGCCGAAACAAAGGGTTTTCCCTAGTTGGCGGATTTTGTATGTGGTGCAGATGCGCCATCGCGGTTGAGCAGCGCGTAGAGCACGATGGCGCCAAAGGTCGCGGTGCCAATGCCGCCCAGCGCAAACTGGCCGAACTTGAGCGTGAAGTCGCCCGTGCCCAGGATGAGCGTGATGGCGGCCACGATGAGGTTCTTGTTCTGCGAGAAATCGACCTTGTTGTCCACCCAGATCTTGGCGCCCGCCACCGCAATCAGGCCAAACACCACGATCGAGACACCGCCCATCACCGGCAGCGGAATCGCCTGGATCACGGCGCCAAATTTGGGGCTGAAGCCCAGCAGCACGGCGATCAGCGCGGCCACGAGAAACACGGCGGTCGAGTAGATTTTGGTCGCAGCCATCACGCCAATGTTCTCGGCGTAGGTCGTCACGCCCGTGCCACCGGCGGCGCCGCTGACCATGGTGGCAATGCCGTCGCCAATGAAGGCCCGGCCCATGTACTGGTCGATGTTGCGGCCCGTCATGGCGGTCACGGCCTTGATATGGCCCAGGTTTTCGGCCACCAGGATGATGACCACCGGCACGATGAGCAGCATGGCGTTGGCGCTGAACACCGGCGCTGCAAAGCTGGGCATGCCCACCCAGGGGGCATTGACCACGCCTGAGAGATCCAGCGGCTTGCCCAGGCCCATGCCATTGGCCAGCACGGCGTACACGATGCTGGCGAGCACCAGACCCACCAGAATCAACAGCCGCTGCACCATGCCGCGGGTCAGTACCGCCACCAGGCCTACGCTCACGAAGGTGAGTACCTGCATCCAGCTGTCAAAGTTGCTCGCTGCCATGTTCTTGACGGGAATACCGGCCAGGTTCAGGCCAATCACCGCGACCACCGCACCGGTAACCACCGGCGGCATAAAGCGCTCGATCCAGCCCGTACCGATGGCCTGGACGATGAAACCGACCAGGGTGTACACCGCCCCGCAGGCAATGATGCCGCCCAGCGCGAGCCCGATGTTGGCGTTCGGCCCCTTGCCGGCGTAAGAAGTGGCGGCAATCACCACGCCAATGAAAGCAAAGCTCGACCCCAGATAGCTGGGCACCTTGCCCCCGGTGATCAGAAAGAAGATCAGCGTGCCAATGCCGCTCATCAGGATGGCCAGGTTGGGGTCAAAGCCCATCAGGATGGGTGCCAGCACCGTGGAGCCAAACATGGCAATCACGTGCTGCACGCCCATGGCCCCGGTCTGCGGCCAGGGCAGGCGCTCGTGTGGCCCGATGACGCCGCCCTGCGCCAGTACATCGGCGCTTTTCTCCTGCCAGTCAAACATTCCCATGCTGCTTCCCTCCATGTAACGATGGCCGCGATGCTACGCGAAACAGGCCCTTGGCGGGGGCCGGCTACGGCGGTTGAAACAGCGGCCTCAGCCCGCTGCTGTGGGGGCTTGGGCCGGCAGCACCGTGCCCCGGCATTCGCCAAAGCCAATGCGCGCGGCGCCGGGCTTTTCACACCAGCCGCGCAGGATCACGGTGTCGCCGTCGGCCAGAAAGGCACGTTCTTCGCCCGTTTCCGCCAGCACCAGGGGCTGTGTGCCCGCGCGGCTCAACTCGACCAGCGCGCCCGCTTCTTGCGGTGTGGGGCCCGAGATGGTGCCGGTGCCCAGCAGGTCGCCGCTTTGCAGGTTGCAGCCGCCCACGGTGTGCTGCGCCAGCATTTGCGCCACGGTCCAGTACTGGTGGCGAAAACTGGTGCGCGAGAGTTCGGTCGGGGGCAGCGCCTGGCGGCGGTGCTGCGCCGTCTCCAGGCCCACCGTGAGCTGCACGTCCACTCCGCCATGGGCGCGGTTGGCGGGGGCGTCCAGGTAGGGCAGGGGCTGCGGATCGGTGGCGGGGCGTTCGACCGCGGGTACGCGAAAGGGCGCCAGCGCCTCCATGGTCACGACCCAGGGCGAGACACTGGTGCAGAAGTTTTTACCCAAAAACGGCCCCAGCGGCGCCATTTCCCAGAACTGGTGGTCACGGGCCGACCAGTCGTTGAGCAGCCCCATGCCAAAGATGTGCTCCTCGGCCTGTGCCAGCGGCACGGGCTCGCCCAGCGCATTGCCCGGGCCGACGTAAATGGCCATCTCCAGCTCGTAGTCCAGCCGAGCGCAGGGGCCATGCACCGGCGCGCTGGCGCCGGGGGGCAAAGCCTGGCCCCAGGGTCGGTGGAAGGCTGTGCCGCTGACCACCACGCTCGACGCCCTGCCGTGGTAGGCAATGGGCAGCCACTGGAAGTTGGGTGTGAGCGGCTCGTCGGGCCGGATGAATTGGCCCACATTGCGTGCGTGGTGGATGGAGGTGTAGAAGTCGGTGTAGTTGGCCACGCGCACCGGCAGCGTGTATTCCACCGCCACCTGCGGTGTGAGGCAACCGCGCAGCGCCTGCACGGCTGCGCCCTCGGCGCCGTCCTGCAGCAGCGCAAACAGCCCATGGCGCAGCGCCTGCAAGGCCTCGCTGCCCAGGGCCATGAGTTCGTTGAGCTGCGGGTGGGCACCGGCCAGAGCGGCTTGGTGGGCCAGGCCGTCCAGGCAGCCCGCCACCGCCACGCGCGCCAGGTCAATCACCTGGTCGCCAATGGCCACGCCGCCCCGCCAGGGTTCGTCGCCGCTGTGGTGGCGGAACACGGCGAACGGCAGGTTCTGGATCGGAAAGTCGCAGCCCGGCTGGTTGGCTGATGCCACCCAGCTGCGCGCAGCCGGGTCGTGGGTGTGGTTGAGGTGCGTCATGGTCAGGCCTTGGCAGGGAGCAGGGCATCGTCAAAGATGGCGACGGCGCGCGTCCAGCCCGCCGAGGCGCCGCGAATCTTGTGCGGGAAGCAGCTGATCATGAAACCCGTGTGCGGCAGGGCTTCGAGGTTGTGGAGCTTTTCCAGGTGGCAATAGCCAATGTCGCGTCCGGCCTTGTGGCCTTCCCAGATCAGGCTGGCGTCGTGCGTCTGGCCGTACTTCTGGGCGGTGTGCACAAAGGGGGCGTCCCAGCTCCAGGCATCGGTGCCTGTCAGGCGCACACCGCGTTCGAGCAGGTACATGGTGGCCTCGTAGCCCATGCCGCACCCGGCGCTCACAAAATCGTCGTGTCCGTAACGCGAGCCTGCGCGCGTGTTCACCACCACGATCTCCAGGGGGCTGAGCACATGGCCGATACGGGCCAGTTCGGCTTCCACATCCTTGGCCGTGACCACGTAGCCGTCGGCAAAATGGCGAAAGTCCAGCTTCACACCGGGCTGAAAGCACCATTCCAGCGGCACCTGGTCGATGGTGATGGCGGGTTTTTTGTCACCCAGGGCCTTGTCCTGGGTCGAGTGGAAGTGGTAGGGCGCGTCGAGGTGCGTACCGTTGTGCGTGGAGAGGTTGACCAGCTCCACGGCCCAGCCCTCGCCGTCGGGCAGGTCTTCCTTTTTCAGGCCGGGAAAGAAGGGCGCGATCTGCGCGAAGGTGTTCTCATGGCTGAAATACTGGATCTTGGGCGCAAAGGCCGGTGGGTCGGAGATGACGTCGTTCTCCAGGTAGATCGACAGGTCGACAAAGGTGCGGGGCATGGGGAGACCTCCTTGGGCAGGGAAACGGTCAGCGCAACAGCACCAGGCTGATGGCCGGGAAGAAGATGAGCAGCAGCAGCACGCCCAGCATCATGAGCGTGAAGGGCGCTGTGCCGCGAAAAATATCGCCGAGCGAGATGCTCTCGTCCTGCAGCGTGCTTTTGATGACGTAGACCGACAGACCAAACGGCGGTGTCAGCAGTCCGATCTCGACGGCCACCACGGTCACCACGCCGAACCAGATCAGGTTCATGCCGAACTGCTCGGCCAGCGGCAGCATCAGCGGCAGCACGATGAGCAGGATGGACGAGGAGTCGACCACCATGCCCAGCGCGATCACGATCAGCACATAGAGCATCAGAAACGCCGTGGCGCCCAGCCCAGCCTGCGCCATGGTTTCGACCAGGAATTGCGGCATGCCTGACATGGCCAGCATGCGCGTGTAGATGGTGGCGCAGATGATGAGAAAGCTCACCGATACCGTGACGTGTCCGGTCTCCGTCAGCACGCTCCACAGCGTGCGAACATTGAGCTTGCCGCGCAGTAGCGCAATCACCAGCGCCAGCGCCGCGCCCACGGCCCCCGCCTCGGTGGCTGTGAAATAGCCTGCGTACAGGCCGCCGAGCACCAGCACGATCATCAGCACACTGGGCACGAGCTTGCGCAGCAAGGTGCCCACGGGCATCAGCACCATGTCTTCGATGGGTTGGGGTGCACCGCTGGCATACACCGAGCGCGGCCAGACAAAAGACATCACGACGATGCCCAGGGTGTAGGCCAGCGCCAGCAGCAGGCCCGGCACAATGCCCGCGGTGAACAGGTCGCCCACCGACTGGTTGGACAGGAAACCGTACAAAATCATCAGCAGGCTGGGCGGGATCAGCATGCCCAGCACCGATGACCCCGCCACCACGCCCACGGCGAACTTTGGCTGGTAGCCAAAGCGCAGCATCTCGGGTACGGCCACGCGCGTGAAAACCGCGGCCGAGGCAATCGATACCCCCGTGATGGCTGCGAACACGGCGTTTGACGCCACCGTGGCCACGCCCAGGCCGCCGCGCAGGCGCCGCAGCAATTGGTTGGCCACCTCGAACGCATCCTTGCCAATGTCGGCATGGGCCACCAGGAAGCCGGTGAGCACAAACAGCGGCACCACGCCAAAGATGTGGCTGGCAATGGCGTCCTGGCTGGCCTGCGCCAGCAGGTGGGCGGCAATGCCGGCATCGTCCTTGATGAGCCACACGCCGATGAACGAGACGACGGCCAGCACCACGGCCACATGCATACCGGCCCAGATCAGTGCCAGCATCAGCACCAGCGACGCGCAGGCCACCAGGGTCGGGCTCACGCCTTGCCTCCCCGGCGCAGTGCGGCAAAGCGCTTCAGGTCGGCCCAGGCCAGCAGCACGAAGGTGGCGAGCGTGGCCGCCAGACCGATCAGCATGACGAGGCGCACCGGCCACACCGGCGCCGTAAAGTCGCCGATCGCGCCCACATATTCGCGGATGCGGATGGACTCCCACAGCGGCTCCCAGGCCGCCCAGAGAATGGTGGCCATCAAGGTTGCCCCGACCCCATGGAAGACGGCGTGCAGCAGCGCGGCCCCCTGCGGGTGGCTGCGCTCCAGGCCCTGCAGCAGCACATCGGCGCGTGTGATGCGGCCGCTGTGCAGCGTGTCAGCCAGTTGCAGGAACACGATACCCACGATGGACAGCGACACCAGCTCCGTCACCCCGCGCACCGGCGCATTCAACAGGTTGCGGCCTAGCACATCGGTGTTGATGAGCAGCATCAACAACACGATCCACAGCGTGCCCAGTGCGTTGAGCGCCTGCACCACGCGGTGGAACTTCCACGGCAGCGGCTGGCGGTACGAGTCGGTTCCCGCTGCCGGTGGGTGGGTTTCTGAAGTAACGGAATGCGCCATGGGCGAGTGTCCTTATTCTGTTTCCAAATCATTCGGGTCTAGGCGCGAAGCCGCTGACAGTGCTGTGTAGCACGGCAAGGCGAAGCAACAACGACACGGATGGTTTAGAAATGGAATTACTTGGCGGACCAGTCGCGTGGCAGGTCAGTTCCCGCCTTCTTCAGGCCATCGACGTAGCCCTTGAGCACCTGCTCGGCGGGCAGGCCCTTGCCCTGCAGGTCGGCGGCCCAGGTTTTGGCGATGGGCGGCAGGGCTTCGGCCCAGCGCTTGCGCTCGGGGGCGGGCAGTTCGCTGATCTTGGCGCCGCCCTCTTCCATCTTCTTGAGCAGGCCTGCGGCCGCCGTCGTTTGCGCGGCGGCAAAGCGCACGCTGTATTCGTCGCCCACCTCGCGGAAGATTTTCTGGACCTCGGGCGGCAGTTTGTCGAAGCGCCCTTTGTTCATGGCAATGCCGCCCGCGAACTGAGAGCCGAAATTGACCTTGGTGATGTAGGGCGCCACCTCGTGTACCTTGGCTCCCCAGGCGCCGGTGGCAAAGGTGACAACCCCGTTCGATACGCCGGACTTGATGTCCTCGTAGTAGGTGTTCAGGTTGCCTGCCACGGCGACCGCGCCCGTGCCCTGCACCCAGTTCGCGGACGGGCCGGGGGCGGTGATTTTCTTGCCCTTGAGGTCGTCGATGGACTTGACCGGGAAGTGGGTCCACAGGTGGTACGAATCGAGCGCTGCCCCGCCCAGGTACACCAGCCCGTTCTTGGTCCAGGCCTGGCCCATCGCCGGTATATCGTGCTGCAGCTGGGCGACCACTTTGGTGACGGTGCCAATGTCTTCGGAGCCGAACGGCGCGAAGTAGCTCACGTTCTGCAGCGGAAAGCGCGGCGCCTCGAACAGGGTGCCGACAAAGCCGATATCGGCCACACCGTCGGCAATACCCTTGGATTCGCTGCCGATCTTGATCAGGGTGCCGCCCCAGGCCCGCGTCCAGTCGATCTTGGTTTTTCCGCCCGCATCGGCCAGGCGTTTGTCCACTTCCGGGATGAAAAATTCGTCGATCAGCTTGACCCACAAAAACACCGGCGGGTGTCCGCCCGCCGCGGTGAGCCGCAGGGTTTGCTGCGCATGGCTGGCGCCGGTGGCGGCGCAGCACAGGGTTGCGGCGACGGCGGCGATCTGGAATGAACGGCGGTGCATGGAGGTCTCCTTCAGGTGGACGGATGGGCTGGCAGCAGTGCGGCGATGCCTGCGGTCATGAAATCGATGAGCAACGAGGCGGCCTGCGGATCGTGGGAGGTATTTGCGCCGCATGAGAGGCGTTCTACCCGGTGGTCGATCAGGTGGTGCAAAAGCGCCCCTATGGTGAACTGGTAGGCCCAGGCAGCCTGCGCGCGTGGGGCTCCTGGCCGCGCAGCGTGCAGGGCATCAATGAAGGCGTGCGCCATGGGGTCGAAGTAGTCGGCCAGCACGCGCTCGGTATCGGGGGTGCGGTAGGTCAGCTCGCGTGCCACCAGTTGCGCGTAGTACTCACCCTCGCAGCTGGCGCGCATGGCCAGCACGGGGTTCACAAAGGCCTCGACGATGCGCCGCAGGTAGCTGCCGTCACGGGGGCTGGCCTGGGCCTGTTGCAGTAGGGCCAGGCGGGCGTCAATGGTGCTGCGCCAGTGCGCGAAGATGGCATGGAACAGCTCATGCTTCTGCCCGTAGTAGTAGGCGACCAGCGCCAGGGGCACCTGTGCTTCCAGGGCAATCTGGCGGATGGAGACCGCGTGGTAACCGTGCTCGGCAAACAGTTTCTCGGCCGCCAGCAAAATGGCTGCACGCCGGTCGGGGCGGTTGTGCACCGCCGCGCGGGCGCGGGTTTTGGGGGGCGTGGAAGGCGCTGCCATGGCGTTTGATTGGACGATTGTCTAAATTGTTTGTACAACCGTACAAACCCTGTGCCGCCCCGGGCGCGTACGCGCTACCCTGCCCACCGTATGCAAGCGCCCTATCTTCCCCAAATCCGTCTCTTTCAGAACTGGCTGCACGAGCAGCGTGGCCTGTCCTTCGACGACTACGACGCCTTCTGGCGCTGGTCCATCACCGACCTCGATGCCTTCTGGCAGAGCGTGTGGGACTACTTTGACATCCAGTCGCCCACGCCGCACAGCGCGGTGCTGGCGCGCAACACCATGCCCGGAGCGCAGTGGTTTCCCGGTGCCCAGGTCAACTATGCGCGCCAGGTGCTGCGCCATGTGGATGCGGCGCACGCCGCGGGTGTGCCGGCCATCGTCAGCAGCAACGAAAAGCGCGCGCACCGCGAGATGACCTGGCCCGAACTGCGCCGCCAGGTCGCATCGCTGGCACTGCACCTGCAGGCCCAGGGCGTGCAGCCGGGCGACCGCGTGGCCGCCTACCTGCCCAATGTGCCCGAGGCCATGGTGGCGTTTCTGGCCACGGTCAGCATCGGCGGTGTGTGGAGCATCTGCGCGCCCGACATGGGCACGCACGCCGTGCTCGACCGTTTCCGGCAGATTGAGCCCACGGTATTGATTGCCGTCGATGGCGTGACCTATGGCGGCCGCGACCACGACCGATTGCCCGTGCTGGACGAACTGCGTGCGGCCTTGCCCAGTCTGCGGCATACGCTGCTACTGGGGAATCTGGATGCTACTATTTCAATAGCTGGTTGCGCAAGCTGGAAAAGCGCTACAGGCAATTTTGACCCTAAAGTTGAGGCGTTTGAGCCCCTGTGGCTGCCGTTCGACCACCCACTGTGGATTGTCTATTCCAGCGGCACCACCGGCCTGCCCAAGCCCATCGTGCACGGGCACGGCGGCATGGTGCTGGTGCAAATGCAGTTGGGCGCCCTGCACAACGACCTGGGCTGCAGCTATGCGCCCAACAGCCTGGGCGAGCGCTACCACTGGTACAGCTCCACCGGCTGGGTGATGTGGAACGCCCAGGTGGGCGGCTTGCTGGCCGGTACCACCTGCGTCATTTTTGACGGCAACCCCGGCGGCAGCAAAGAACGCCCGGACTGGGCCACGCTCTGGCGTTTTGCGTCGGAGACCGGTGTGACCTTCTTTGGCGCGGGGGCGGCCTTCTATGCCGCCTGCATGAAGGCAGGTATCACCCCGCAGGACTGCGGCGACCTCTCGCACATCCGCGTGCTCGGCTCCACGGGCTCGCCGCTGTCTGCCGAGGTGCAGCAGTGGGGAACGCGCTTCATGGCGCAGGCCTGGGCCGCCGCGCCGGGCCGCCCCAAGCAAGGCGCGGCCCCCTCGGGGGGCAGCGATCCACACGCATTGGGAGAGCGTGGGGGCGACATGAGCACCGCCGGGCCGCCCCAAGGTGCGAAGGCCCCCTTGGGGGGCAGCGATCCACACGCAGTGGGAGAGCGTGGGGGCGACATCTGGTGGTGCAACATCTCGGGTGGTACAGACTTTGCCGGTGCCTTCATTGGCGGCAACCGCGAGCTGCCGCAAACCCCCGGCAAGATGCAGTGCCGCATGCTGGGCGCCGCCGTCGAGGCCTGGGACGCACAGGGCCGCCCGGTGCTCGATGCGGTGGGCGAACTGGTGTGCGCGCAGCCCATCCCGTCCATGCCGCTCTATTTGTGGAATGACCCCCGGGGCGAGCGCTACCTTTCCAGCTACTTCGACATGTTCCCGGCAGGCCATGGCCGCCAGCCCGGTGGGGGCGACGGCCCGGCAGCGATGGGGGCCGTCTGGCGCCATGGTGACTGGATCCAGATTGGCGCCGACGCGGACGGTGGCTGCGTGATCTTCGGCCGATCGGACGCCACCATCAACCGCCACGGCCTGCGCATGGGCACCAGCGAGCTCTACAGCGCCGTCGAGGCCCTGCCCGAGGTGCTCGACAGCCTGGTGGTGGACCTCGAATACCTGGGCCGCGAGAGCTATATGCCCCTGTTCGTGGTGCTGCGCCCGGGCCACACGCTGGACGACGCCCTGCGCGCGCGCATCAACGGCGCCATTCGCACGGCGCTCAGCCCGCGCTTTGTGCCCGACGATATCTTTGCCGTGGCCGAGGTGCCCCGCACCCTGAGTGGCAAAAAGCAGGAACTGCCCATCAAAAAGCTGCTGCTGGGCCAGCCCATCGAAAAGGTGGTCAACAAGGACGCCATGGCCAACCCAGGCTGCCTGGACTGGTATGTGGCGTTTGCGGCAGACCACGCGGCGCGGCGCTGAGCCGCGACGGTGTCGGCCTACACAGCGCGCGCGCAGAGCGCTTTCATAATGGGCCACCCTTACCCGCCGCAAAGCTGCCCATGACCGATTCCAGCGCACCGCGCCCCAAACGCTTTTCCATGATCCGCGAGTTCCACCTGGCCGACTGGTTCACGCTGGGCAATGCCGTCTGTGGTGTGGGCGCACTGTTTTCCAGCATGAGCTATCTGGAAACGCACGATGTGCTGCATATCTACTTTGCCTGCGGCCTGGTGCTGGCGGCGCTGGTTTTCGATGTGTTTGACGGGCGCATCGCGCGCTGGCGGCAGAAAAGCTCGGCCATGGGGCGCGAGCTCGATTCCCTGGCCGACGTGATCTCGTTTGGCGTGGCGCCCGCCATCATTGCCTATGGCTGCGGCATGCAGGGGCTGTATGACCGCATCGTTCTGGCCTACTTCGTGGCCTGTGGCGTATCGCGCCTGGCGCGCTACAACGTCACGGCCGAAACGCTGTCGGGCGAAGACGGCAAGGTGCGCTACTTTGAGGGCACCCCCATCCCCACGTCCATCGTGCTGGTGGGGCTGCTGGCGCTGGCCGCCTACATGGGTGCCGTGCGCGAGAACCTGTGGTTTGGCAAGGTGATGATTGGCGGTTTCACGCTCCATCCTCTGGTGCTGCTGTTTGCGGTGTCGGGGTCGCTGATGATCAGCCGGATCCGTATTCCCAAGCTCTGAAGCTTTCACCGTCGGTTCTTGGGGTTTTAAAAATAATAGCTGCTAGCGCTTGATGGGCAAGCGTTAGAGGCATATTTCATTCAAAATCACGCTGCTGCAGGCCGCCGGTTCACCAGCACGATTCCCGCCGCCACCAGGGTCAGCGCGGCCAGCAATCCGGGGGTGACAGGCTCACCCAGCCACCAGGCGCCGAACATCAGCGCAAACACGGGGGTCAGGAACACAAACACCGAAATCTTGGTAGCTGGGTAGTGCGCCAGCATCCACATCCACGCCAGGTAGCTCGCAAAGGCGCCCAGCAAGGCCTGCACCAGCAGCGACATGGTGGCGAAGGCGCTGAAATGAAAGTCCCAGCGCTCGCCCAGCGCCAGCGACAGCAGGGGCAGCACCGCCGTGCTCACCGCCACTTGGTAGAACAGTTGCTTGGCCGGTGCCACATGGCCCAGCGGCGTGCTGCGGATGACCACCGTGGTCAGCGCCCACAGCAAGCCGCCCAGCAGGCCCAGCAGGTCGCCCACCCAGGCGCGGGGCAGGGCGGCATTTGCGGGGCCCAGCAGGCCGTCGCCCATGGCCAGGCCCACGCCGACGAAGGCGCCCGCCAGGCCCACCCACTGCCAGCCGCGCAGGTCCTCGCCGGGAATGAAGCGCGGCAGCAGGATCGCCATCCAGAACGGTGCGCAGTACAGGAACACCGTCAGCCGCGATGCCGTGGTGTACTGCAGGCCGATGTAGATGCAGGCAAATTCGGCCGCGAACAGCGCCCCCGCTAGCAGGCCGCCGCGCACGGCCCCCACGGGCTCGCCCGCGCTGCCCAGCGGCACGCCGCGCCAAAGACACCACGCCGCCACGGCCATCGTGGCCAGGGCAAAGCGCACAAAGGCCTGGAACACAGGCGCCACCTCGGTGACGGTGGCTTTCACCAGTACTTGCTGAAAGCCCCACAGCATGCAGCAGGCCAACAGGAGAGAAATGGCGAGGGTGTCGAGATGGTTTTTGCGGGTCTGCGGCATGGCGCATTATCAGAGCGCCTTGCAAGCAGTGCAGGCGGCGCCGGGCTGCAACCGCTTGCTACAGGATGGGTGTGGGTGTCACGGTACACTTCGCGGCATTCGGGCGCCTTTGTTTCTGGCGCCCTCTTTTTCGTACTCACCCTCTTCCATGGCCGTTGACACGGCGGGCCACGCCCGCACCAGTTTCGATCTTAAAAGCGCTTCGCTGCCCGTGGTGGCTGTGGTGCTCAAGACGACCGACGCCGCGCAGTTCGCGGCCGATCTGGCCGAGCGCGTGGCCGATGCCCCGGGTTTTTTTGACAATGACCCGGTGCTGATCGACCTGGCTCCGGTGCGCGAGGCCGACGCCACCATCGACTTTGCCTGCATCGTGTCCGCGCTGCGCCGCCACAGCACCCTGCCCGTGGCCGTGCGCGGCGGCAACCCTGCCCAGATGGACGCCGCCCGCGCCGCAGGCCTGACCGCAGCGCCCGATGCACCGCCCGCCCGCGCTGAGGCCCCTGCCGCCCCAGTACAGGAAGTGGTGCGCGAGGTCATTCGCGAGGTTGAGGTGGAAGTGGTGCGCGAAGTGCCCATGCCCGGCCCCGGCACTGTGGTGGTGGACAAGCCCCTGCGCTCGGGCCAGCAGGTCTATGCGCGCGGCGCCGATCTGGTGGTGCTGGCCATGGTGAGCTTTGGCGCCGAGGTGATCGCCGATGGCAACATCCATGTCTATGCTCCGCTGCGCGGCCGTGCCATCGCCGGTGCACGCGGCAACACCGAAGCCCGTATTTTTTCGACCTGCCTGGAGCCGCAGCTCGTCTCCATCGCGGGCATCTACCGCACTACCGAGACTGAGTTGCCCGCCGACGTGCGCGGCAAGCCGGCCCAGGTGCGGCTCGACGGCGAGAAGCTCCTCATCGAAGCGCTCCAGTGAGACACCCCCCTATGTCGCTTCGCTCCTTCCCCCCGCTCTCGCAGCGCTACGCGCTGCGGGCAGGGGGACGCAGCCAGCGCGGCGGGGCGGCCCTTGCGCGGCTGCCCTGGCATGGACCGCGGCCATGCCGAGCGTCATTGCGCTGCATGCGCACCCTGATCACTGATATTTCATCCAACAGCAACCCCTCGAGAGACCTCTACACATGGCAAAAATCGTCGTCGTGACCTCCGGCAAGGGTGGCGTGGGCAAGACCACCACCAGCGCCGCTTTTGCTTCCGGCCTCGCCCTGCGCGGCCACAAGACCGCCGTGATCGACTTTGACGTCGGTCTGCGCAACCTCGACCTCATCATGGGGTGTGAACGCCGCGTGGTGTATGACCTCATCAACGTCATCCAGGGCGAAGCCAACCTGAACCAGGCGCTGATCAAGGACAAGAACTGCGACAACCTGTTCGTGCTGGCCGCCAGCCAGACGCGCGACAAGGACGCTCTCACGATCGAGGGCGTGGGCAAGGTGCTCAAGGACCTGGCCGCGATGGACTTTGAGTACATCGTTTGCGACTCGCCCGCCGGCATCGAGAGCGGCGCGCTCATGGCCATGCACTTTGCCGATGAGGCGCTGCTGGTGACCAACCCCGAGGTGTCCTCGGTGCGTGACTCGGACCGTATCCTGGGCATGCTGGGCAGCAAGACCATGCGCGCCATCGAGGGGAGCGAGCCTATCAAGGAGCACCTGCTGATCACCCGCTACAACCCCGGCCGCGTGCAGGAGGGACAAATGCTGAGCCTGGAGGACATCCAGGACATCCTGCGCATCAAGCTCATCGGCGTCATCCCCGAATCCGAGGTGGTGCTGCAGGCTTCCAACCAGGGCCTGCCCGCCATCCATCTGCAGGGCACGGACGTCTCCGAAGCCTACAAGGATGTGATCGACCGCTTCCTGGGCGAAGACAAGCCCCTGCGCTTTATCGATGCCGAAAAGCCCGGCTTCTTCAAACGCCTGTTCGGGAGCAAATAAGCCATGGCGTCTTTCCTCTCCTTCCTGCTGGGCGAAAAGAAAAAAACAGCCAGCGTTGCCAAGGAACGTCTGCAGATCATCCTGGCGCACGAGCGCAGCGGCCGCAATGCTGCCGAGCCCGACTACCTGCCGGCGCTGCAGCGCGAGCTGGTGGCGGTGATCAGCAAGTACGTCAAAATCAACCCCGACGACCTCAAGGTGAGCCTGGAGCGCCAGGACAACCTTGAAGTGCTCGAAGTGAAGATCGAGCTGCCCGAGGCGGCGCGCTGATATTTTTGAAAACAGAGGTCAAATTGGCCTCTGGCGCTTATGGGGTAAGCGCTAGCAGCTATCAATTTTATATAGAAGACGCTGCAGCGGCGCCTCAGCGCGCGTGTTTGGCCCACTTGCCGGCCAGCGCCTGCGCAATGCTCAAGCTCCGCTGGCCCGGTTGCAGCCAGCCACTTTGCCCGGCGGCCAGGGTTCCCGGCTGCTCGGCCGCCAGGTAGTAGCCACAGTTTCCCGTTTGTGCCATGGTGCGGCCCGCCTGGGCAAAGCCCATCACCACATTGAACTTGTAGCAAGGTTCACGGGGCGCGGTGATGCGCAGCACACAGTTGGGAAAGTGCAGCCGGTCGCCCACATACACCTCGTGCTCCAGCAGGCCTTCGACCGTGAGGTTCTCGCCCATAAAGCCCCAAGGCAGGTCTTCGTCAAACAGGCTGACACTGCGCTCGCGGCGCTGCGCCTGCCAGAAAGCATAGTGCGCGGCAGGATAGGCGTAGACGGCCTTGTCCAGGCCGCCGTGCACGCTCAGGTCGGCCTGCTCGTCGCCATCGAGCCCGAGGCGGCCCACACGCACCGCGCCTGCCACGGCGTGCTTGCCAATGGCCGAGAGCACGCTGCGCTCGCCCGCACGCAAACGCTGGCAGCCACCCACGTTCACGCTGAGCAGCCGCAGACCAGGTGTTGCCATGGGCGGTTTACCAGCCCCACAACAGGCGGCGCGCCACCCAGCCGCGCGGGCCGCCGTCTTGCTGCACCTTCACCCAATCGCTGCGCCGCTCCAGGGTGCGCAGCACTTCGCCCCGGGTGGCCTTGCCAACGATGGGCGAGCGGGTGCTCGGGCTGCGGCGCAGGTTGACGACCTTGCTTTTGACGATGTGGTGGGCCTTCTTGCCGACCAGTGGGCGAAAAATCCAGCCGGTGTCGTTTTCGAAATCGCGCACCTGCAACCACTGCCCTTTGCGGCGGGTGACCTCCAGCGGGTAGCCCTTGGACAGCACCCACAGCGCTTCGTGCTGGGTGCCCGCATCGGCACGCAGATTCACCTCGGCCCGCTCTACGCTCACCATTTCGCGCGCCTGCGCGCCGGTGGCGGCGGTCAAACAAAGCGCCAGGGAGATCAAAAAACGGGGAAGGTGGTGTAAGCGAGACATGAGGCTCCAGTTCAAAAACGGGCGTGGCCCGGGGTGTAGGAGCTTCCGGATTGTTCCAGCCTGGGCTGGAATGTCAAAAAGGGCCTGTTTCCCGCAGTCCAGCACATGGTTTTTACGGGCTGTCCGTGCCGCCGGGTGCGGGCACTGCCTGCAGGCGGCCCAGTTGGTGTGCCAGTTCAATGGCCGAATGCACGCCCAGCTTGGCGAAGATGTTGGCGCGGTGGAACTCCACCGTGCGCTGGGTGATGCCCAGATGGTCGGCGATGGTCTTGTTGTAGTGGCCGCACAGCAGCTCGTCGAGCACCTCGCGCTCGCGCTGGCTCAGGCTGACCAGGGCGCCGCGCAGGCGCTGCGCTTCGCCCTGGGCCTGCTGCTGCGCGCTGGCGGCGGCCAGGGCCTGTTCCACGCGGTCGACCAGCAGGTTGTCCTGAAAGGGTTTTTCGAGAAAATCCCAGGCGCCGTTCTTCACGGCGGCCACCGCCATACCCACGTCGCCATGCCCGGTGAGAAACAGCACCGGCCACGGACAGCCCAGCTGCGTGAGCTTTTCAAACGTGTTCAAGCCCGAGAGCGGCTCCATGCGGATGTCCATCAACACCACGGCATGCCCCCAGTCGTCCTGGCGCACCGCGGCGGCCTTGAGGAAGGCGGGGCCGCCGTCCCAGGCGGCCGTGCGGTAGCCGCGCGAGTCGAACAGCCAGGCCAGGCCGTCGCGCACGTCCGGGTCGTCGTCAACGATGTGGATGGCAACGCGGTTCATGGGGTCTCCTGCAATGAGGGGCTGGTGGGTGCGCCGTCCAGCGGCAGCCAGACGGTAAAGCGGGCGCCGCCCAGGTCGGCGTCACGCGCCACCTCGATACGGCCATGGTGCGCCTCGACGATGGAGCGGCAAATGGCCAGGCCCATGCCCATGCCGCCGTCCTGGGTGCTGAAAAAAGCATTGAAGATGTGCTCGTGGTCTTCCTCGCTCACGCCGGGGCCGCTGTCGGCCACACACAACTGCGCCATGCGGGGTTCGGTGGCCGCCTGCACCCAGACGCGCACCTGTCCGGGCTGGTGGGCTCCCCGGGCAGCCCAGCCCAGGGCGTTGGCAACCAGGTTGGTCACCACATGCTCCAGCAACAGGCCGTCGGCCTGCACCCACACCGCGCCCCGGGGGGACAGCGCCTGCAGGGCCACACTGGGCGGGGGCGTCTGCGTGGCCACGCAGCGGCGTACAAAACCGGTCAGATCAAAGCGCTGGTACGACAGCTCGCGCTGGCGTGCAAAGGCATTCACGCGCTGGATGATGCCCCCGGCCTTGTCCGAGAGGCGGGCCATGCGGGCCACCACGGGCGCCACATCGTCCAGGGCAATGCTGCGGTCGCGCAACCGGTTGAGCAGGCCGTTGGCAAAGCTGCTCAGTGCGCCCAGGGGCTGGTTGAGCTCGTGCGCCAGGGTCGAAGCCACCTCGCCGATGGCGACCAGGCGGCCTGAGGCCTCCAGCTTTGCCTGTTGCAGCGCGGCCAGCCGCTGGGCGCGCTTGCGCTCGCTGATGTCGAGCACCGAACTCATCCAGCCGACCTGTTCGCCCCGTGCGGTGGTCAGCGGCGATTCGTGGATCAGCACATCCACCAGATGGCCGTCCCGGTGCTGGAACTGCACCTCCAGGCCTTCGTCACGGGTGCCCTGGGCGATCACATCGCGGTGCAGCACGCCCAGCTCTCCGGCCTGGTGTGCGGGCCAGTAGGGCATGGGCGCTGACTGGCCCACCAACTCAGTGGCGCTATAGCCCACCATGCGGCAAAACGCCTCGTTCACATACAGCACCTTGCCATTGCGCGCCCAGGCACGCAGGCCAATGGTGACGGAGTTTTCCATGGCCGTGCGCAGTACCACCTGCGCCTGCAACAGCGCCTGCACATGCTGGCGCTTGCCAATGTCGCGCCGCAGGGCGAGCAGGCTGACCAGCATGCCCAGCAAAAACAGCAGCGCCACCAGCAAAAAAATACGCGGCACCGTCGCGGGCTGGGTGTCCAGCGGGGCTACTTCCACAAAAAGGTCGGTGCCCGGCAGGTTCATCGGCGCCAGGTAGGTGCTGGGGCCATCCGGTTCGGCGGCGGAGGCGTCGGCGCCATCCGTCACCAGCCGCACGCGGTGGCTCTGGTGGAACCAGGGGGGCACCAGCCCTTGCACGCAGGCATCCATGGCCAGTGCGGCCACATAGTTGCCCACAAAAAGGCCACGCTCAAAAAATGGCACGGTCAGCCAGACGGTGTCGGTCTGCGTACCATCGGCCTGGCGCATGGGCCCGGCGTAGGCGGACCGGCGCAGGCCTGCGGCAATGTCGAGCATGCTCGACAGTGCCTCGGCATTGGCCGGGTGGGCCTGGCTTTCGGCGCGCCAGCGGGCGGGCAGGCCTTCGGGCCCTGCAGCCTGCCAGCCGTGCCAGAGGATGGCGCCCGGCGCATTCCACAGCAGTCCGCCCTGCATGGTGGGCTGCACGTGCGGGGCGCGGGGAAGGGGTATCACGGCCTGGCGCGCCAGCACCAGCAAGTCTTCTTCGAGGCGGTTGAAATGAAAGCGCACGCTTTGCTCCAGCCACTGGCCATCGGCCACGCGCCGCCGTTCTTCTTCCTCGTTCTCGAAGGCATTGAGGTACAGCACCAAAGCCACCACCGATGCCACCACCAGCAGCAAAAAGCCCAGCATCCACCAAAGCGCACGGCGGTTGCGTGGGGCCTGGCCGGGCAGCGTCTGCTGCAGCAGGGCAAAGTCCAGGGGTTGTGGATCGGGCAAGGGTTGCATCGGATTAGGGTTGGCGCGCGTTAGGAGGCTGTCGGACTTGGAAATCGTCGGCTGCAAATTGACCTCAGCGGTCCATTTTTCACCGTCTTTTTGCCCCATAGCCGGGCTATGGGGCTGCAAATCCGGCAAAAACTGTCCTCGCTGGGGCCAATTTTCGCTATCGACGCTCCAAGTCCGACGGCCTCCTAGCCGTAGCATAGCGACCATGGGAACGATCGACACACAGGCTCCAGGCTTCAAACGCCGCAGCATGCTGCACGGGCTGGCGGCTGCGGCGGGCTCGGCTGCCGGGCTGGCACGTGCCGCGCCTGCGGGGCTGACGATCCGGCTCTCGCACGTGGTCGCCGAGGAAACGCCCAAGGGCCTGGCGGCGAATCGGTTCCAGGCACTGGTGGAGGAACGCTCGGGCGGGCGCATCGCGGTGGTGGTCTATCCCGATGCGCGCCTGTATGGTGACCATGACGAAATGCAGGCCCTGCAACTGGGCGCCGTGGAGATGCTGGCGCCTTCGCTGTCCAAGTTCGGGCGCATCGGCTTCCCTGAGTTCGAGCTGTTTGACCTGCCCTACCTTTTTCCGGATCTGGCCAATGTGCGGCGCATTACCCAGGGCGCCCTGGGGCAGCGCATGCTCGACCGGCTGGCGCGCCAGCGGCTGGTGGGGCTGGGCTTCATGGACAACGGGTTCAAGCACATGAGTGCCAACCGTCCCTTGCTGGAGCCAGCCCATTTTGTGGGCCTGCGCATGCGCATCCAGGCCTCGCGCGTGATTGCGGCGCAAATGCGCGCCCTGGGCGCACGGCCGGTCACGCTGGCCTTCAGCGAAACGCGCCGGGCCCTGGCTGCGGGCGTGGTCGATGGCACGGAAAACCCGATCTCCAATTTCTGGACCCAGTCCATGCACGAGGTGCAGACCGACCTGAGCCTGACGCAGCACGCCTACCTGGGCTACGCCTTCGTCGCCAACCAGCGTTTCTGGGAGTCCATGTCCGTGCCCGACCGCACCTTGGTCAGTGAGGCGCTGCGCGAGGCACTGCACTTTGGCAACCAGATTGCGGACACCCAGAACGACAAGGCCCTGTCCGCCCTGCGCGAGGCGGGGGGCACGCGCATCCATGTGCCCACATCGGCGCAAATGGCCCTGATGCGCAAGGCCGTAGAGCCGGTGCATGTGGGGCTGGCGCGGCGCATCGGCGCGGCATGGCTGGACGATGCACGCAAGGCCATCGATGGCGGTTGATTCAGGGTATTCCCTGATGTCTGAACTGTTGAAGCCCACAGTTGCCTCGGCCGGTGAGTATTTGTATCGTTCAGCCAGTCCCGTTCTGGGCCCTTTCAACTTTGGAGACACCCATGAAATTCACTTTGAAGCTTCTGGCCGCCAGCACGCTGCTGGCCTTTGGTCTGGGCGCGCAGGCCGCCCCCATCGTCATCAAGTACAGCCACGTGGTAGCCGATGTGACGCCCAAGGGCAAGGCTGCGCTCAAGTTCAAGGAACTGGCGGAGAAGGCGCTTCCCGGTAAGGTCGAGGTACAGGTGTTCCCCAACAGCCAGCTGTTTGGCGACGGCAAGGAAATGGAAGCCCTGCTGCTGGGCGACGTGCAGATCATTGCGCCATCGCTGGCCAAGTTCGGCAAATACACCAAGCAGGTACAGATTTTTGACCTGCCTTTCCTGTTCGATGACATCCAGGCCGTGGACCGCTTCCAGGCCAGCCCCGAGGGCCAGAGCATGCTCTCGTCCATGTCCAAGAAGGGCATCATGGGCTTTGGTTACCTGCACAACGGCATGAAGCAGCTTTCGGCCAACACCAAGCTGCTCAAACCCGAAGATGCCAAGGGCCTGAAGTTCCGCATCCAGGCGTCTGACGTGCTCGAAGCGCAGTTCAAAGCCGTGGGTGCCAACCCGCAGAAGATTTCGTTCTCCGAGGTGTACCAGGCCCTGCAAACGGGTGTGGTCGATGGCACCGAGAACCCCTGGTCCAACACCTACAGCAAGAAGTTCCACGAAGTGCAAAAGTACATCATGGACACCGACCACGGCGTGCTCGACTACATGGTCATCACCAACGCCAAGTGGTGGGCTGGTCTGCCACCCGATGTGCAAAAGGGCTTGAAGGCTGCGATGGATGAATCCATTGCCTATGGCAACAAGGCCGCCTTCCAGGAAGCCCTGTCGTTCCGCGACAAGGTGATTGCCGACAAGAAGGCCGAGGTTGTGCCCATGACCAAGGAGCAAAAAGCAGCATGGCGCGCCGCCATGAAGCCCGTATGGAAGAAGTTTGAAGGCGAAATCGGCAAGAACCTGATTGACGCGGCATTGCGCGCCAACCAGTAAGCCGGAGCACACCTGAGCCCATGGCCCCGGCACGACCGGGGCTTTTTTTGGAGCAATTCTGATGAAAATCCTCAATAGCCTTGAAGAGTGGATCATCTCCCTCATGCTGCTGGCCATGACGGGCCTGACGTTCCTGCAGGTGGTGATGCGCTATGTGTTCAACAGCGGATTCACCTGGGCGCTGGAACTGACCACAGTGTTTTTCGCCATCATGATCTTTGTGGGCGTCTCCTACGGGGTGCGCGTGGGTTCGCACATCGGGGTGGACGCGCTGGTCAAGCTGCTCTCGCCGGCCAAGCGCAAGTTTTTTGGCGTGCTCGCGGTGGTGCTGAGCCTGGTGTATGTGGGCTTTGTGCTGGTGGGCTCGATGGAGTACGTGCTCAAGATGAAGGACGTGGGCATCGAACTGGAAGACATGTCCATCGAGCGTTGGCAGATATTGGCGGTGATGCCTTTGGGCATGGCCTTGACCGGGTTTCGTTTTTTGCAAATCTTCTATGACCTGATCACCGGCCGCGCCGATTCTTTGCGCCTGGCCGACGAAGCCGCAGAAGCCATGGGCCTCAAGGCCACGGAGGACAACGAATGAACACGCTCGTACTTTTTGCGCTGCTCTTTTTCTGCATGGCGATTGGCATGCCCATCGCCATCAGCCTGGGGCTCTCCAGCATCATCACCATTGTTTTCTTCTCGCAGGATTCGCTGGCCAGCCTGACGATCAAGATGTTCGAGACCAGCGAGCACTACACGCTGATGTCGATCCCCTTCTTCGTACTCGCCGGGGTGCTGATGTCCACTGGTGGCGTGGCCAAGCGCATGGTGAATTTCGCCATCGCTGCGGTGGGGCATTTGCGCGGCGGTCTGGCCATTGCTTCGGTGCTCGCCTGCATGCTGTTTGCGGCCGTGTCGGGCTCCAGTCCGGCCACCGTGGTGGCCATTGGTTCGATCGTGATTGCCGGCATGGTGAAAAACGGCTACCCCATGGAGTTCGGCGCGGGTGTCATCTGCAACGCCGGCACGCTGGGTATCCTGATTCCGCCGTCCATCGTGATGGTGGTGTATGCCGCTGTGACCGAGGTGTCGGTGGGCCGCATGTTCATGGCGGGCGTCATTCCCGGCCTGGTGCTGGGCTTCATGCTGATGTTTGCCGTCTGGTGGCGCGCGGGCAAGCTCAAGGTCACGCCGCCTCCCAAGGCCAGCGTGGGCGAGGTGCTGCGTGCGCTGCGCGAGTCGATGTGGGGCCTGGCGCTGTTGGTCATCATCATGGGCGGTATCTACGGTGGTGTGTTCACGCCCACCGAGGCTGCCGCTGTGTCAGCGGTGTATGCGCTTTTCGTGGCGGTGTTCATCTACCGCGACCTGAAGGTCAAGGATCTGCCGCACGTCTTCCTGGAAGCGGGCCGCACCACGGTGATGCTGATGTTCATCGTGGCCAACGCCTTGTTGTTTGCCCACGTGCTGACCACCGAGCGTATCCCGCAGACCATTGCCGAGCACATCATGGCCGTGGGCATGGAGCCCTGGATGTTTCTGGCGGTGGTGAACGTGATTCTGCTGATTGCCGGCAACTTCATGGAGCCCACCGGCATCATCCTGATCCTGGCGCCCATTTTCTTCCCGATCGCCACGCAGCTGGGCATCGATCCCATCCACCTGGGCATCATCATGGTGGTGAACATGGAGATCGGCATGGTGACGCCTCCGGTGGGACTCAACCTGTTCGTCACCAGTGGAGTGACGGGCATGAACCTGGTGCAGGTGACGCGAGCCGCCTTGCCGTGGCTGACGGTGCTGCTGGTGTTCCTGGTGATGGTGACCTACATCCCGCAGATCAGCTTGTTCTTGCCTGACCTGGTCATGGGCCAGTAAACCCAACGGGGCCTTGGCCCCGTTTTTTTTGGGTCAGAGCGGATGCTCCGTATAAAAGCGCCCGCCGTGGTAAAGCAGCGGCGCGGCGCCCACGTGGTGGCTGCAGCGCTCGACCTCACCGACAAAGATCACATGGTCGCCTTCGTCGTAGCGGCTGCGGTTGAAGCACTCGAACGTTGCCACGGCGCCCTCCAACAGCGGCGCATGGTTCACCCCCGGCCGGTGCTTGACACCGGCCCACCGGTCGACCCCCCGTTGGGCAAAACGTTCGGCCAGTTCCTTCTGATCGGCGGCCAGCACATTGATGGCGTAGTGCGAGCCGGTGGCCAACACCCCCATGGAGGCTGCGCTGCGCGACAGGCTCCACAGCACCAGCGGTGGCGTGAGAGAGACCGAGTTGAACGAACTTGCCGTCAGGCCCACCAGGTCGCCCGCAGCGCTGCGGGCCGTCACGATGGTCACACCTGTGGCAAACATTCCCAGGGCATCGCGGAACTCGCGTGCGGAAAAACTGGGGGGGAGAGGCTGGGAAGAACGGTGCACGTGAAGGGAAGAATGGGGCGGGCTATTATCGCCCCGGTGCCCAAACCCTGCTGCTGCGGGGAGATGCGCGCTGCTCCAGCGACCGTTCCCATGCCCACACCCCTGATTTCTGTTCTGAAGGCGCTGCTGTGCGTTGCCGCGGCGTTCACGCCTCTGTCACACCCCAGCGCTTCTGAGTGGCACCGTCCTCCCTTGCAGGCCAGCGCGCAGCCGGGTGCCTGTGACCTGTTCTTGGCGCGCCTGCCCGGCGTGGCGCGCGCCCTGTGCCAGGACGCGCGACTGGTGCCCAGTGGCAGCGTATCGCGGCAAGGGCGGCCGCTGTACTGGCGCGATGTGTTGCCGCAAGGCGCCATGCCGGGCGCTACCGTTACGCCCTTGCGGGTGTTGGTGGTGGGGGCCATGCATGGGGATGAACTGACCTCGGCCTCGCTGGCGCTGCACTGGATTGGACTTGCCGAGAAGGCGCCACAGCCCGTGCACTGGCGCTTCATCCCGGTGCTCAACCCCGACGGCCTGCTGGCGCGCCGCCCCACCCGCGTGAATGCCCGGGGTGTGGACCTGAACCGCAACTTCAACACCCCGGGCTGGGAGCGCGATGCCCCGCACTACTGGGAAAAACGCACCCGCAAAGACCCACGGCGCTGGCCGGGGCCTGCGCCGCTGTCCGAGCCGGAGTCGCGTTTCCTGCACGAGCAGATGGCCCAGTTCCGCCCGCAATTGGTCGTCAGCATCCATGCCCCCTATGGCGTGCTCGATTTTGACGGCCCGCACGAGCCGCCCTTGCGTCTGGGGCACTTGCGCCTGGACCGGGTGGGTGTCTTCCCCGGATCACTAGGGCATTACGGCGGCGTGCAGCAGGGCATGCCCGTCGTCACCATCGAGCTCGACCATGCGCTGCGCATGCCGCGTGACGCCGAGGTGCGCTCCATGTGGCGCGATCTGCTGCGCTGGATGGACACCCGGCTGTTGAACGCCGGGCTGCCGGAAGCGGTAAAAAATAATGGAAAAAATGCCTCTGGCGCTTATGAATAAAGCGCTAGCAGCTATGAAAAATGTAGTTTATGGGGCGCTCCGCAACCGTATGGCCCGCCCTCCCGGCCCACCACAGGCCTGACGAACGACTGACGGCACGCCCTGCGGCAGGGAAAGTGTGGGGCCGTGGCCCTTGCGGCAGGGGCTATGCTGCGCCCTTTCCTGGAAGGAGCACTCCCCATGAGACGGATACCCGCATGGCTGGCCATCGCTGCTGGCGCCTTGACTTTGGTCGCAACGCCGTTGTTGCACGCCCAGGAAGGCAACGTCGTACGGGTGGGAGTGATTGGCCCGTTCACCGGCCCGTCGTCCGACTTCGGCAAGCCCATGCTGCAAGGCATTGAATTGGCGGTGGAGGAGATCAATGCCGTAGGCGGCTACGTGGGGCGGCCCCTGCAACTGGTCATCAAGGACGACCGGGGCGACCCACAGACGGGTTTGACCGCTTCGCAAGAGTTGGCTGCACAGGGTGTCGTGGCCACCATTGGCTTTTGCAACACGGGGGTGGCGCAAAAATCCCTCGATGTGTTCCAGAACGCCAAGATTCCGCTCATCGTGCCCTGCGCCACCGGCACGCCGATCACGGCCAAGTTCCCGGCGCCCGAGAGCTACATCTTCCGCACCTCGGCACGCGACAGCATTCAGGCACCATTCGTTGTGGACGATATCGTCAAGCGCGGCTGGACTAAGGTGGCGATTTTTGCCGACACCACCGGCTATGGCGAAGCCGGGCTCAAGGACGTGGAGGCTGCGCTGCAG
>NZ_BAAGQN010000019.1:0-31682 GCF_054783455.1 Simplicispira piscis | reverse complement strand
AATGTGATCTTCAGCTACACCGTGGGCCAGGAAAACGCTGTCATTGCCAATGGCCGCAAGGACCTGGGCTGGAAAGTGCCCCAGGTTGGGGCCTGGCCGCTGTCGTTCCCGTTCTTCATCGAGGGGGGCAAGGACGCGGCCGATGGCGCGCTGATGGCGCAGACCTTCATTGCCGAGCCCAGCAACGAGCGGCGCGCCGCCTTTTTGAGCGCTTTCACGCGCAAGAATGGCAAGCGCATGGCCGTGCCCATGGCGGCGGCCCAGGGCTATGACACCACCTACCTGCTGATCCATTCGCTGTTCGGTATCCGCAGCGGCAAGATCGACGGCCCCTCGATCAAGACCGCGCTGGAGAATATTCCGCGTGTGTATTACGGCGTGGTGGCCACCTACGAAAAGCCGTTCAGCCGCAACGACAAGGATGCCATCACCCAGAACATGCTGGTCATGGGCAAGGTGCAGGGCGGGGCCATCACTTTTGCCTACCCGGAAGACGCCAAGCGCAACCTGATCGTGCAGCGCAAACAATAAAAACGGCGATCCGCAGCCTGGTCCGGCTGCGGTAATGCTCTAGCGCATACTGCGTGAGCAGCCCTGCAGGGGGCGGCCTCGGGGCGCATTGGCACGTGTTCGCACCCAGGGTGCGCAGAAACGGCGCACTGGACGAGCCGCAGGCCCCAACGATGGCGGCGCTGTCAAAATCTTAGTGTTTTAGGTCTCTGGCGCTTTGCTGTATTGCGCTGATAGCTATTGTATTGATAGCTATGCTGGCATGCGGCGGGCGCAGCACTTTCTGGCCGCAGAGGGGCTGTGCGCCGCGCTGGTGCCGACGTTCAGGCGCCGAAAGCGATGCCTTTCAGGGCGGACAGGGCACGCAAGATTGCATTCCAATAAAAGCAAAATTAAACTCTGCCTGAATACATCAGTGTGGCTAATATGGTTTGCCGCGTCCCATTCCTTCAAACGCCTCTTACACCATGAGTTCTTACGACCCTGCCGCTCTGGAATGCCTTGCCGCCATCATCGAGGAAGGGGGCTTCGAGCGTGCCGCCCAGCGCCTGAATGTCACGCAGTCCGCCGTTTCGCAGCGACTGCGGGCGCTGGAGGCACAGGTAGGGTCGGTGCTGATCGTGCGCAGCAGGCCGCTGCGGCCCACGTCGGCGGGGCAGTTACTGCTCAAGCACACCAAGCAGATGCGCCTGCTGCGCGCCGACCTGGAGCGTGACCTGCAGGAACTGGCACCCAGTGCGCCGGGGGGCGGGCGGGAAGACGAGCGCATCTCCATTGCCATCAATGCCGACAGCATTGCCACCTGGGCGCTGGGCGCGCTGCAAGACCTGGTGCACCAGCGCCTGCCCCTGGAAATCATTGTGGACGACCAGGATTTCACCCAGGAATGGCTGCGCTCGGGCCAGGTGCTGGGCTGCGTCACCACGCTCAAGCAGGCCTTGCGCGGCTGCAAAATGGTGCCGCTGGGTGCCATGCGCTATGTGGCTGTGGCTTCGCCCGCGTTTGAGCAAAAGCACCTGCCCGGTGGCCTCACGGCGCACAACTTTCGCACGGTGCCCTACCTTTCGTTCAACCGCAAGGACGACATGGCGGTGGAATTTGTGTCCCGGGCTTTCGGCCTGAAGCGGGTGGCCCTGAACCACCTGTTTGTCCCCAGCTCCGAAGGACAGATGCATGCTGTTTCAGCCGGGTGGGCCGTGGGTGTACTGCCGGAACTGTTGGTGCGCGACAAACTGGCGGACGGCAGCCTGGTCAACATGGCCCCGGGACAGGTACTGTTCATCCAGTTGTATTGGCACTGCTGGAATTTGGAGTCCGAGGTGCTCGACGCTCTGACCTTGGCCCTGACGGAAACGGCGGCGCAGTCGCTGGTTGCTTCATGAGAGTGAAAACCCTGAACGCCGTGGTTACGAAACAACTGCACCAACCATTTTTAAACTGTAATGCATAAGATGGTGGGTATGTCGACCCAGCCCACCAAAATTTCCTTCAAGGAGCAAATGCACCAGGCGCGCGAACGCGCCATTTTGCAGACCGCCTGCGACCTGCTGGGTGCCAAGTCGTTTGATGCCATGACCATGGACGATGTGGCCAATGGCGTGGGCATTGCCAAGGCCAGCCTGTACAAGCATTTCGGCAGCAAGGAAGACCTGTGCTGCGCCGCCATGGTGGAAGTGCTGCACCTGGTGCGCGCTTACCTGGCCACCCTCGACCCTGGCCTGCCCGTCGTGGACAAACTGCGCGCAGTGGTGCGTTGGTCGCTTGAGCGCCTGCTGGCCCACGAAATGCCGCTGCTGCCCAGCAGCAACTCCACGCTGCGCAGTGTGCTCATGTCCAACAAAGAATATGCGGACGGTGTGATTCTGCTCAGCGACACTTTGGGTGAGTGGATCGTCCAGGCGCAGGCCGAGGGCGTCATTGAACCCACCCTGCCGCCGCTGGTGGTGCTCTACACCTTGTACGCGCGCGCCTGCGATCCGGTCGTGGGTTTTCTCAAGGAGAGTGGGCTGTACCAGGACGCAGAGATCATCGATTTGGTGCTGCGCACCTGTTTCGACGGATTGAGCGCACGCTAAAAAGGCGCCTGCAGATGCGGGCGCCTTTGCTTTTATCGTCCGAGCTGCCTGCTCAGGCGGGCAGCAACACCCGATCCACCACGTGGATCACCCCGTTACTTGTGAACACATCGGTGGCCACGATGCCGGTGACGCGCTGCTTTTGGTCGGTGATCTTCAGACTGGCATCGACCACGAAGGTCTGGCCCTGCACCGTGGCAATGGCGGAGCCCACTGGCACCTCGGCTTTGAGCACACGGGAACCCACCACGTGGTAGGTCAGCACCTTCGTCAGCAACGCCTTGTCGGCCAGCAGAGCGTCCTTGCCCACGCCCAGCTCGCCCAGCAGCGCTGCAAAAGTTGCGTTGGTGGGGGCAAAAACGGTGAACGGCCCTGCACTCTGCAAAGTTTCCACCAGACCCGCCGCCACCACTGCCTCAACGAGGATGCTGAAGTCGGGCAAAGACTGCGCTGTCGCCACAATATCCTTGTTGGCAGGCAGCAGCACGCGGTCCACCAGATGCACAACGCCGTTGCTGGCCTGGATGTCGGTGGCGGTGATGTTGCCGACGCGGTTGCGCCCATCGGTGATCTTCAGACCCCCCAACGACTCGATTTTGAAGAATCCGCCGGCCAAAGGACTGATGGCCTTGCCCACGGGCACATTGGCAAGTGGCACATTGCTGCCCAGCACGTGGTACGTCAGCACGGCCGTCAACAAGGCTTTGTCGGCCAATAGGGCTTCTTTGGTCACACCCAGTTCGGCGAGCAGCGCTGCGAAAGCCGCATTGGTCGGTGCAAAAACCGTGAGTTTCTCCGTGCTCAGTGTGGGGGCCAGACCGGCAGCGACCACGGCTTCGACGAGGATGCTGAGGTCGGGCGTGTTTTGCGCCACCTCGACGATATTGCGCTGCGGCTCGTCATCGCCGCCGCCACAGGCTTGCAGCAAGGTGGTGCTGGCGCCCACAGCGGCAGCGATCAGGACGGAACGGCGGTTGAACACGGTGTTCATGGCGGATTCTCCTTGGGGGGTTATGAAGGGTGCAATCACTGAACGCTATGTGGCCCGGTTCATTGGGGCATCAGCACGGTGTCGATCGCATGGATCACACCGTTGCTTGCGGCAACGTCGGTGGCGACCACCTTGGACTGGTCCACCATCACGCCCATGTTGGTAGAAACCGTCAGCTCCTGTCCCTCGACGGTCTTGACCTTGCCAGCCTTCACGTCCTTGGCCATGACTTTGCCGGGTACGACGTGGTACGTCAGGACCTTGGTCAGTGCAGCCTTGTCGGCCAACAGACCGTCGAGCGTGGCCTTGGGGATCTTTGCGAACGCTTCATCGGTGGGGGCAAATACCGTGAACGGGCCCGGTCCCTTGAGCGTATCCACCAGGCCAGCCGCTTGAACTGCAGCCACCAAGGTGTTGAAGTTGCCTGCCTTTACGGCGGTGTCAACGATGTCTTGCGCCATGGTGGTGAACGTGGCGCCGGCAGTCAGAGCCAATGCAATCAAAGTCTTCTTCATGGGTCGTTCCTCTGGTGTGGGATGGAAACAGAACGCCAGGATGGGCGTTCGCGAAATGTATAACCAATCAGTAATAAAGTAAACCTATAGGTTATGTGAAAACTATCCGGTAATTTTCGGGCGCAAAAAAACCCTGCCGAGGCAGGGCTGGACGGGAGTGAAAGGGTTCAGCGCACGATGAGCACCGGCACCTTGCTGTTGGCCAGCACCTGTGTGGTGACTGAGCCCATGACCAGCGTGGCCAAGGCGCCGTGGCCGTGCGAGCCCATCACCAGCAGGTCAAATTTGCCTGTGTCGGCGACCTTGCCGATGGTTTCACCCACCGCTCCCACCTTCAGAATGCGCTTGGGCGCCACACCATGGCGCTCCAGAAATTTGCAGACCGGGCCCATCACCTTGTCGCCTTCGTCGGCGTAATACTGGTCCACCACCTCTTTGCCAACAGCCGCGCGCGCGCGCGGCGGTAACGCTGCCTGGACGGTGATCACGGTGTAGCTGTGGTTCGAACCCAGAAAGTCATCATGGGTGGCCAGATAGGCCAGCATTTTCTTTGTGTAAGCGCTGCCATCGACAGCCAGCAAGATGTTCATGCGATGCTCCAGGAAGTACGTTGGACGGGAATCTGGGAAGCTCCCAGGCCTCGCCCATCATACGGCCAGGCAACACTGTGGCTGGAAGAAGGACTGTTCGTTCTTGCGTGCGTAACCCAGGGGATTGGCCACCACGCGGCATTGCCAGGGCGTGCCGTCGTCTCGCAGGCCCTGGGCGGTGTAGTCGCTGGGCGCGTGCAGGTGACCGTGCAGCCACAGCCGGGCATGTGGCAAAAGATCGTCGTAGGCATTGCAAAACCCGGCCGTGCCAGCGGCCATGCCATAGCGCGGGTCCGCGCTGCGCAGGCTCGGAGCAAAGTGCGTGACGGCTACCGTGGGGCCGTCAAACGCCTGCGCCAGCGTGGCGGACAGCCACTCGTGGCACTCCAGCGCCTGGGCGCGCACCGTTTCGGCCAGCCAGGGCAAGCCGTTGCGCGTGCAGCCCGTTTTGGAGAGGTAAAAATCGGCTGCGCGGTAAGCCTTCTGGCGCATGCGCAAGCGCTCTGCCAGGTCGCTGCAGCCCTTGTGGTCAGCGATGGAATCGAAGTTGCTCCACAAGGTGGTGCCCACAAAACGCACCCCGTCGAGCACCAGGGTCTCGCGTTCCAGCCACAGCAGGCCCAAGGTGTCGCAGGTACGGCGCAGGCGTGCGTGGGCCGCGTCGAAGTCCTGCATGTCGTACTCATGGTTGCCTGGCACAAAAACCACGGGGGTGGGCCAAGCCCCCCATTGGGGCAGGGGTGAGAAGCGCTCCAGGCCAAAGTGCGCTCCTTCGAGTAACGAGCCGTCCTGGTAGGAGCCAATGTCGCCCGCCAGCACCAGTACATCGGCATTGGACACAGGTTCTGGCCTGAACTGCGGGTGGGCCTCCAGGTGGAGGTCAGACAAAAGCTGGATCTGCATGCAAGACGCGCGCAATGGCCTTCGATCAAGGCCGGCCTGTGGCCGCAAGGCCGTCCAGCGCATCCACCAAGGCCCTGAATTCCGCGCTGCTGAGTGAGAGGCTGCGCTCATGCCCGGATTTCGCGGTGATCTGGAAGGGCCAGGTCGTGCGTTCTCCCGGGCGATACGCCGCAGCGGCCTGGCGCACGGTGGCCAGGTCCAGGTCAAAGGCCACGGTTTCCGTGTGGGTGCACTTGCGCTCAAAAAGGTCACGCAAGTTACAAATGCTGTTCTGGCTCAGGCCCTGGAGCGTGGCGGTGTGGCTGCCACTGGCGCCAGGGTAGGTCGCCTTGGCCAGATGGCGAAAGCTGAAGTCGATGTAGGTGTCCGTCAGCACCACCTGCACCAAGGGCTGGTGGGACTTCGGGTCGATGCTGGCTCGCAGGTATTCGGTGCTCGGGTAATCCTTGCTTTCGGGCACATGGGCCGGCGCCGTGCTGAAACTGGTGGCGCGGCCAGACGCATCCACCTCGGTGGCCATCTTCCCCCGGTAAAAGTCGGGCACATGCCGGTAGGCCACGGCATCAAAGCTGTCCTTGTTGGCCAGCGACTTGAAAAGGTAGTCCCCATGTTTCCAGGACGTGCCTTTTTGCAGCAAGTTGTAGCTGTGGGGCTCTCCATTGGCAAAGAAGGTGAAGTAACTGCTCTTGGCTGCCGGGGCGCCCGGCTCGGTGACCAGCGTGGCGGTAGTGCCCCGGCACAGGTTTGCGCGGTCGCTCTCTGGGCGCGGTAGCAAGGGGATTTCTGCCGTGCAGACGCCTTGGGCATCGGTGGTGCACGACCAGGCGCTTTCGATCTTCTTGCCCCCAAAGAAGGAGCCATCGTCCGATTTGCAGGTGCCGCTGACCGTGACAGAGGCAAAAGGCACATCCTTTGACTGCAGCAGCACGAAGTGGGCCTCGCCCCGGGAGGGGCTGGCCGCGAAGACGGGGGAGGCCAAGGCGGCGGCCAGGGACAGGGTCAGGGCTTTATTCATGGACAGCGGCGAAGACGTGGAGGAGCAAGGGCGTGCGTGCCTGGGAATCGTACCCCGGCACCATGGCGAAATCGCCAAGGGCCTACGGCGGGTGGGGTGAGGGGCGGTGTTCTTGCGGATGCGATGGGCGGTGCCAATAGTTGATCTTGCGCAAAAACAGCCAAAAACACGTATTTATAATGCGACTCCTTCTCATTTGCATTGATAGTTTTGTGCGGCTTACGGCCGCCACCAGACTCCCAGAAAGGATTTCCGCATGCTGCTTCGCTCCCTGGTTCTCACTGGCGCTCTTGCCCTCAGTCTGCCCGCACTGGCGCTGGAATACCCCATCGGCGCACCCCAAAACGTGGCTGGCATGGAGGTCGCCGCCGTCTACCTGCAGCCCGTGGAAATGGAGCCGGACGGACACATGCGCAAAGCGTCGGAATCGGACATTCACCTCGAGGCCGACATCCATGCGCTGGGCAGCAACGTCAATGGCTACGCTGAAGGCGCCTGGATTCCGTACCTGCTGGTCAAGTACGAAGTGACGAAGCAAGGGTCGGGCGAGGTCATCCGCGGAGACATGATGCCCATGGTGGCCAGCGACGGCCCGCACTACGGCGACAACGTCAAGCTGGCAGGCCCGGGCAAGTACCACGTCAAATTCACCGTGTACCCGCCCAATGCCAAGGAAAACGCCATGGGCATGCACTACGGGCGCCACACCGACCGCGCCACAGGTGTGCGCCCCTGGTTCAAGGCCGTCGAGCTGGAATGGGATTTCACCTACGCAGGCATCGGCAAGAAGGGCGGGTACTGAACATGCGACCCGCTTTGCCCGCCCGTACGGCGCTGGCCGTTGCCCTGTGCCTGGGTATTGCACCTTTGAGCGCGATGGCTGCGGACAACGACGCACTCATGGCGCAGATCAAGGCGCTGGTCGAGCGCGTCGAACGCCTCGAGGCGCAAAACACGCAATTGCGCAGCGCATTGGAGAGCGACCGCATCAGCGAGAACGAGCCTGAACTCGCAACGCGCCTCAAGGCCGTTGAGGCACAGCAACAGGCCCTGCAAGCTCCCGCTAAAAAACTGGACGCATTCGATGGCATCAGCGTCGAGGGCAGTCTGACCGGGGCAGTGCAACAGGCGGGACGTGGCGCGCTGGCCGATCCTGCAACGGGCCGCAGCCGCAGCAACTACCGGGGTGATGTGGCGGTCACCTTGCCGGGTGGAGAGTTTGGCAAGAACAAAGGCACGGTCTACGTGCACGCCCGCTTTGGCCAAGGCGATGGTTTGGCGCTGCGACCCACCTACACCGGAACCGCTAACAGCACAGCCTTTGGTGGCAACGACCCGGACGACACCCAGTTCACTGTTGCGCAAGCCTGGTACCAACTGGAAGTGCCGTTCACCGAGCGCAACGTGCTGCGCAAGGCCACATTCACCGTCGGCAAGATCGACCCGTTTGTGTTTTTTGACCAGAACAGCATGGCCGATGATGAAACGCGCCGCTTTGCCAACAACGTATTTGTGCACAACCCATTGCTCGATTCTGGTGGCGATGTGGGGGCAGACCGCTTTGGTTTCGCGCCGGGAGCGATCGCCGCTTATGAAGACACCAGCGACAAGGCGATGCCCTGGGGGGTGTCCGTCGGTGCGTTTGGCGCGGGCAGTGGTGCCTCGTTCAGCGGCAGCAACGGCAAGCCGCTTGTCATCGCACAGGCTTGGGTTTCGCCGCGCATCAATGCCTTGCCTGGCACCTACCGGGCCTATGCCTGGAGCAATGCGCGCGCCACCAATTTCGACGACAGCGAGGCACGCCATGGTGGCCTGGGTGTGTCTATTGACCAGCGCGTGACTGACTCTCTCACGCTGTTTGGCCGCTACGGGCATCAAACTTCAGGCAATGTGCGTTTTGACCGTGTGTTGACGCTGGGGGGCGAACTCGACGGGTCATCCTGGGGACGGGGCGCCGACGGCTTGGGCCTGGCGCTAGGCATGCTGCGCACCAGTGGACGCTACGCCGTGGCCTCGGCGGCCGACACTGCGTCCTATGGCCATGCCGCGCAGGGGTCGGAGCGCATTGGAGAGCTGTACTACCGCATTCACCTCAATGGCCATGTCGAGATCACACCCAGCCTGCAGTACATTGCGCGCCCGGCGGCCAACCCGGACGGCAAAGGCATCGCATTGGTGGGTGTGCGGGCAAGGGTGGGCTTTTGATGTCGCTGAATCTGCGCCTTCTTCTTTCTGCCGCGGGGCTGCTCTTGGCAGCGGGCAGTGCCTGGGCGCAGGAGCTGCCCACCTTTGCGCTGGAAATGAAAAATGGGCGGTTCCATCCCGAGGAAATCGTGGTTCCAGCGCAGACGCGCTTCAAGCTTGTGCTGCACAACGCGGGCACGGACGCCGAAGAGTTTGAAAGCCTGGAATTGAAAAAAGAGAAGGTGCTGGCGCCCGGCGCCAAAAGCTTCCTGGTGTTTGCCCCGCTCAAGCCCGGAAGCTACCGTTTCTTTGGTGAGTTCCATCCCGATACGGCCCAGGGCCGCATCGTTGCCCGCTGAACAGGACGGCCTTGCATGCTCTTGAATGCCTTCGTCATCGTCTGGCGTGAAAGCCTCGAAGCCATGCTGGTCATTGGTATTCTGGCCGCATGGGCCGAAGGACGCGGCGGTCGCGTGTGCGGCGGGCTCTGGGCGGGTGTTGCCGCGGGCGTGGCGTTGGCACTGGCGCTGGCCGCCGTGATGCAGGGTGCATTGGGCAGCCTTTCGGACGAGGGCCAGGAGATCTTCCAGACATCGCTGATTCTGTTTGCCGCTGTGCTGATGACGCACATGGTGCTGTGGATGCGGCGCCATGCACGTGGCCTTCGCCGTGCGATGGAAGGCGCACTGGATCGCGCGGCCGAACAACGGGGTGCCTGGGGCATTGCTGCCGTTGCCGCTGTCGCCGTGGCGCGCGAAGGCGCCGAGACCGTCATCTTCCTGCAGGGCATGGCATCGGGAGCGGGCTGGAGTGCTTTGCTGCCTTCAGCATCGGCAGGGTTTCTGCTGGCCGCCTTCACCGCGTGGGCTGCCGCCCGGGGTCTGCGTCTGCTGCCGCAGTACCAGGTACTGCGCGTCAGCGCCTGTTTGTTGCTTTTGTTTGCCGCAGGCATGCTGGTGCTGGGCACCGATCGGTTGATTGGCATGGAATGGATTCCACCGGGCCCCGATCCACTCTGGGATACCAGTACCTGGCTGGATGACGGCGGCGGTTTGGGAAAGTGGCTGGCCGACCTGTTGGGCTACCGTGCACGGCCTGCGGCAGCCAACGTGGTTGTCTTCTTCGGTTTTTGGGTGGTCATGGCCGCGCAGCACGGGTGGTCCAGGCGCTCAGCTTTACGGCCCTGCGCATGAGTACGCACACGCTGCACTTCATACCGCCCCGTCCCAAGCCGCGCACGCGGCTGGCTCGGCTGGGCGATGGGATGGCGCGCCACAAGGGCCGTATTGCGCTCGTGCAATGGTCTATCGTGGTGCTGTACTTCGTGCTCGTGGCGGTACCAGCATTTCTGCCCATGCCACCCGAAGACGCACGCATGTTGGACCACCTGACGCGCTTTGCGCAGTTCGCGTTCTGGGGTATCTGGTGGCCGTTCGTTATCGCATCCATGCTGTTGGTAGGGCGATTCTGGTGTGGGGTGATGTGCCCCGAGGGTGCCTTGAGTGAATTTGCCGGGCGGCCTGGACGCGGTCGCGCCATTCCGCGCTGGATGCGCTGGCCTGGCTGGCCCTTGGTGGGATTTTTGGGCACCACGCTGTATGGGCAGCTCATCAGCGTGTACGAGTACCCCGGTCCGGTGCTGGTGATTCTTGGAGGGTCCACGGTGGCTGCGATTGCGGTGGGCATCGTTTATGGCCGGGGCAAGCGTGTATGGTGCCGCTACCTGTGTCCTGTGACGGGAGTGTTTGCCTTGCTGGCACGCCTGGCGCCACTGCACTTCAAGGTCGATCGCGCCGCGTGGGACCTGCGGCCGACCAATACCCCGGCGGTGGATTGCCCGCCGTTGCTCAACGTAGGTGCGCTTGCCAGCGCTTCGCAATGCCATGCCTGCGGTCGTTGCAGCGGCCACCGCGATGCCGTGGCCTTGCAATGGCGCTGGCCCGGCAGCGAAATTGTGGCCAGCCAGCCGGGCGACGTGGGGCGCTATGAGGCACTGCTGCTGTTCTACGGCATGCTGGGTTTTGCGCTGGGGGCGTTTCAGTGGACCATGGCGCCGGGCTTTGTGCGTGCCAAACAATGGGCCGCCACTTGGCTGGTGGAGCGCGATATTTTCTGGCCGCTTTCCGACAATGCACCCTGGTGGGTGCTGACGCACTACCCGCAGGCGTCCGACATGTTCACCTGGCTCGATGGCGCAGGCATCGTGGTCTGGCTCACAGCCAGTGCGGTGCTGGTAGGCGGCTGTGCCCACCTGGCCGTTGCCGCGGCAGCGCACCTGGCGCGGCTGGATTGGAAAGTGCTGTCGCTGGGCCTGGTGCCCATGGCTGCGGCCAATCTCTTTCTGGGCCTGTCCATGCTTACGCTGACGCAGCTGCGCAGTGAGGGCATTGTGTTCGGGTGGTTGCCCCAGGCGCGGCTGACACTGCTTGCGTTGGCTTGGCTGGCCTGCCTGGCCCTGAGCGTGGGTCAACTGCGGCGTGCAGCGGTGCCGGGTGGACGTGCGGCGATTGCCGCCACGTTGCTGTCAGCAGCAGCCGCGGTGCCCGCGCTGCTGTGGGTGCGTGCGCTCGATCTGGCCAGCACGTTCTGACGCACACAAAAAAGCCACCCGCAGGTGGCTTGGTGTACTACAGACCTGCCGAGGCAGGCCTGTCCTGTCCAAAGGATCAGGCGCCGAGCCGGGCCTCAATGGCTGCGCGCGTTTCCAGCAGTTCCTTGGGCAGGTGATAAGCCAGCTTGGCGAAATGTTCGTCGTGCAGCTTGAGCTCTTCGAGCCATGCGGCCTTGTCGATGGCAGTGACCGTGTCGAACTGCGCAGCGCTGAAGTCAAGCCCCGTCCAGTTGATCTCGTTGTATTGCGGAGCAATGCCGAACATGGTTTCCTGGCCTGCGACTTGGCCTTCGATGCGGTCGATCATCCACTTGAGCACGCGCATGTTCTCGCCGTAGCCGGGCCATACAAATTTGCCGTCGGCGCCCTTGCGGAACCAGTTCACGCAGAAGATATTGGGCAGGGTGTGGCCCATGCTTTCGAGCTTGTGCTCCATGTCCAGCCAGTGCTGAAAGTAGTCGCTCATGTTGTAGCCGCAGAAGGGCAACATGGCGAACGGGTCGCGGCGCACCACGCCTTGTGCACCAAAGGCGGCTGCGGTGGTCTCTGACCCCATGGTGGCGGCCATGTAAACACCGTCCTGCCAGTTGCGCGCCTCGGTCACCAGCGGCACGGTGGTGGAGCGGCGGCCACCGAAGATGAACGCATCGATGGGCACGCCAGCCGGGTCGTCCCAGGCAGGGTCGAGTGCCGGGTTGTTGGTGGCAGCTACCGTGAAGCGCGAGTTGGGGTGTGCCGCCTTGGCGCCGGTTTCCTTGGCAATTTGCGGCGTCCAGTCCTGGCCCTTCCAGTCGATCAGGTGGTCGGGCAGCTTGCCGGTGTCTTTTTCCATACCTTCCCACCACACGTCGCCGTCGTCGGTCAGGGCCACGTTGGTGAAGATCACGTCCTGGTTCAGTGACAGCATGCAGTTGGGGTTGGTATGCATGTTGGTGCCAGGTGCCACGCCGAAATAACCTGCTTCGGGGTTGATGGCGTACATCTTGCCGTCCGCATGGGGCTTGACCCAGGCGATGTCGTCGCCAATGGTAGTGACCTTCCAGCCGGCAAAACCAGCCTCTGGCGGGACCAGCATCGAGAAGTTGGTCTTGCCACAGGCGCTGGGGAAAGCCGCGGCCACGTGGTATTTCTTGCCCTGGGGGTTGGTCACGCCCAGGATCAGCATGTGCTCGGCCAGCCAACCCTGGTCGCGGCCCATGGTGGAGGCGATGCGCAGGGCCAGGCACTTCTTGCCCAGCAGCGCGTTGCCGCCATAGCCCGAGCCGTACGACCAGATTTCGCGTGTTTCGGGGTAATGCACGATGTACTTGACGGTGGGGTTGCAAGGCCAGGTGGTGGTGTCCTTCTCGCCCGCTGCCAGTGGAGCGCCCACGGTGTGCATGCAGGGCACGAATTCGCCTTCCACGCCCAGCACGTCGTACACGGCCTTGCCCATGCGGGTCATCAGGCGCTGGTTCACGGCCACGTAGGCGCTGTCGGTCAGCTCCACGCCGATGTGGGCGATGTGGCTGCCCAGCGGGCCCATGCTGAAGGGCACTACATACATGGTGCGGCCCTTCATGCAGCCGTCAAACAGGGGCTGCAGCGTGGCGCGCATTTCGGCCGGAGCCATCCAGTTGTTGGTGGGGCCCGCGTCTTCCTTCTTTTCCGAGCAGATATAGGTGCGGTCTTCCACGCGGGCCACGTCCGACGGGTCGGACCAGGCCAGAAAGCTGCCGGGGCGCTTGGCGGGGTTGAGCTTCTTGAAGGTGCCGGCGTCGACCAGCTGCTGGCACAGGCGGTCGTATTCTTCCTTGGAGCCGTCGCACCAGTAGATGCTGTCGGGCTTGCACAGGGCGGCCATGTCGGCCACCCAGGCGAGCAGCCGAGCGTTTTTGACGTAAGCGGGGGCGTTGAGATTCAGGCCCTGCATGGTGGGTGCGTTCATCGGGAGCTTCCTTAAGTTAAAAACAGTTTTTTCAAAGGAAGCGGACGAACGAGGTCACTGCGAGGCCTGCGCTGGTGCAAATGCTGAGCGCTGCCTTTGAGAAAACGGCTTGTGTGCTCCGTCGGCGGGCGGCTGCATGGGAAGGCCCCACGGGGTGGAGGCAAGGTCACGCAATCCGCGGGTCGGCTGGGACATCGATTTTAAGAAGCTGCTGCCCACTTGTCTGTCAGACAGGGGCAAGATTCATGCAAAAGACGCATGAGGTTATGCGCAGCAAATAATGCGCGGCGGCTCAGGTGCTTGCCTGCCAGCGCTCGAAGCCGTTGCGTCGCAGCGTGCAGGCCGGGCAGTGGCCGCAGCCGTGGCCCCAGGGGTGCAACGGGCCGCGTTCGCCCAGGTAGCAGGTGTGTGAGAGGCGAATAATGGTCTTCACCAGCGGCGCGCCGCCCTGTGCGCGCGCCATCTCCCAGGTTTGGGCCTTGTCCAGCCACATCAGCGGTGTTTCGATGGTGAAGCGCTGGCCCATGCCCAGCGACACCGCCACCTGCAGGGCTTTGAGCGTGTCGTCCCGGCAGTCAGGGTAGCCGGAGTAATCGGTCTCGCACATGCCGCCCACCAGTGTGTGCAGCCCGCGCCGGTAGCCCACGGCGGCGGCCAGCTGGAAGAACAGCAGGTTGCGCCCCGGTACAAAGGTATTGGGCAGGCCGGCGGCATCCATCTCGATGGCTGTGGCGCGCGTGAGTGATGTCTCGCTGATCTGGCCCAGCACCGCCAGGTCGACCATGTGGTCTTCGCCCAGGCGCTGCTGCCAGTGCGGGAAGTCCGTGCGCAGCGCCGCCAGCACCTCCTGGCGCGCTTGCAGTTCGACATGGTGGCGTTGGCCGTAGTCAAACCCTATCGTTTCGACATGGGTGAAATTTTCCAGCGCCCAGGCCAGGCAGGTGGTGGAATCCTGGCCGCCAGAAAACAGTACCAGGGCGTGACCGTTGCGCATGATGGGTTCCTTTGATCAAGAAAACGGTCTTGCCGCGTGCGGCGCAGCGCTGCACCAAAAGAAAAGCCCCGCAGGGGCGGGGCGACGGGGTGCAGCGGCGGGGCCGCAGCGCCATTCAGGCCATGGTGACGGCAATCATGGCCAGCAAAAAGATCATGATGCCGCCGACCACAGGCAACACCACCGGGATGTATTGCACAATGGCCTCCACCGGGTCGTCGGACGATGTGGCGGGCGTGTGGCTGGTGTTGGAATGCGACATGGTATGGGTCTCCGAAAAGGCAATATTGGGTCAAATTCTAGCGGCTGGGCTGCAAACGTGTTGGTCGCCTACATTTTGGTGGCGGTCATGCCCACGGCGTGCAGGTGTTCCAGCACTTCCTCCACGTGGGTGTGGCCGCGGGTTTGCAGCACCAGTTCAATCTCCACGTTCTGCGCTGCCAGCATGGTGAACGCGCGCTGGTGGTGTACTTCCTCAATGTTGGCGCCCACTTCGGCCAGGGCCGCGGTAATGCGGGCCAGGGCACCAGGAACATCGCGTGCGCTTACACGGATGCGCGCCAGCCGCCCGGATCGCACCATGCCCCGCTCGATGATGGCCGCCAGCAACAGCGGGTCGATATTGCCGCCGCACAGTACCAATCCCACCTTTTTGCCGCGAAAGCGATCGGGGTGGCGCAGCATCGCGGCCAGGCCCACGGCACCGGCGCCTTCCACCAGGGTTTTTTCAATCTCCAGCAGCATCAGCACGGCCTGCTCGATGTCGCCCTCGTCCACCAGCACCAGGTCATTCACCAGTCGGCGCACCACCTCTTGGGTGATGGTGCCCGGTGTGCCCACGGCAATGCCTTCGGCGATGGTGGAGGTGCCTTGCGGGTAATGCGTGCCCTGCACCGCGTTCACCATGGCAGGAAAGCGCACCGTCTGCACCCCGATGATCTCGATGCCCGGCTTGATGGCTTTGGCCGCTGTGGCCACGCCCGCAATCAGCCCGCCGCCGCCCACAGCAATGACCAGCGTGTCCAGGTCGGGCACGGCCTGCAGCATCTCCAGCCCCAGCGTGCCCTGGCCCGCGGCCACGGCCTCGTCGTCATAGGGGTGCACAAAGGTCAGGCCTTGTTCGTCGGCTAACGCATAGGCGTGCTGGCGGGCTTCTTCCAGCGTGTCGCCATGCAGCACCACCTCGGCGCCAAAGCCGCGTGTGCGCTCCACCTTCACGCCGGGCGTAAAGCGCGGCATCACGATGACGGCGCGCAGCCCCAGCCGCTGCGCGTGGTAGGCCACGCCCTGCGCATGGTTGCCCGCGCTCATGGCCACCACGCCGTGCGCGCGCTCTTCGGGCGTGAGCAGCGTGAGCTTGTTGCAGGCCCCGCGCTCCTTGAACGAGGCGGTGAACTGCAGGTTTTCGAATTTGAGGAACACCTGCGCGCCCACGATCTGCGAGAGCGTGCGGGACTCGACGCAGGGGGTGTCTAGCACCTGGCCTTGTAGGCGGGATGCGGCGTCCTGGATGTCTTGTAGGGTAATCATGCCCAACATTGTGGCGGGGAATGCCGTATGGTGGGATGGATTTTTACGGGGCGTGCCCAAACTCCGCTGGAATGCGCCTGGCCGTGCGCGAGAAATCGGCACGCAGTAACGAGGTGTATCCAAAAAAGCGCCTCGCAGTGACAATGTAGGCTGGCCAGATTACTGATCACCATAGAGGTCTCCCACACCATGCACCCGGATCGCCAGCGCAAGATTCGTGAGTTGTTCGACAAGTACATCGAGATGTACGCCACTCGGGATGACCGCCTGACCGAACGCTTCAGCGAGAACTTCAGCGGCTACCCGGGCAGTGGGAAAGTGCTGATCAAGGACCGTGAGGAATGGATCCGGATCACCCGGCAAGACTTCTCGCAGGTGCCGGGCCGCATCCGCATCGAGATGATCGACCTCGCGCTGCAAGACCTGAGCGATGGCGTGGTGATGGTCACCGCCTTTTTCCACATCCATTTGCCCAGTGACGGCCAACTGCTGTCCAGAGAAGTCGCGCGGCTGGTGCTGGTCTTTCGCCAGGAAGGGGCCGAGTGGATGATCGTGCACAGCGGCATTTCCATTCCGTACCGGAGCGCGCAGGACGGCGAGGTCTATCCCCTCAAAAGCCTGCAGGAGCAAAACAGCGCCTTGCAGGCCCTGGTGGACGAACGCACCCAGGAACTGCACCAAAGCCAGGCCCTCTACCGCATGTTGACGGAAGATGCGCAGGATGTTCTCTGGAAGACCGACAGCCGCCTCGTCGTCACCTACATCAGTCCGGCGGACGAACGCCTGCGCGGATTTCGGGCCGACGAAGTGGTGGGGCACCATGTCTTTGAAATGTTCAACGACGAAGGCGTGGTGCAGGTCAAAGACATGATCAAGCGCCGGACACTCGAAGAGGCGGCCAGCACACCCGTCGGGTTTCTGAACTTTGAGGTGCAGCACCGCTGCAAGGACGGCCGCCTGATCTGGGGCGAGGTGCTGTCCAAGCCCGACCGCAACGCCCAGGGCGAGATCATCGGCTACCACGGCATCACCCGCGAGATCACCGAGCGCAAGCGCCTGCAAGAGCAGGTGCGCCAGCTCGCCTTTAACGACCCGCTCACCCGCCTGGCCAACCGCCGCCTCATGCTGGAGCACCTGGACCAGGCCATGTCGGCCAGCAAACGCAGCCGCCGCCATGGCGCGCTGCTGTTCATCGACCTCGACAACTTCAAGCCCCTCAACGACACCCACGGCCATGGCGTGGGCGACCTGCTGCTGATCGAAGTGGCCGAGCGCCTGAAAGCCTGCGTGCGCGAAGCCGACACCGTGGCCCGCTTTGGCGGCGACGAGTTCGTCGTGCTGCTGTGCGAGCTGGACATGCAGCAGGACGAGGCCGCCGCGCAAGCCGCCGTCATCGCCGAGAAAATCCGCGCCCGCTTGGCCGAGCCCTATGTGCTGCGCTCCGAACCCTCCGCCCCGGCCCTCAGACACCAGTGCACCGCCAGCATTGGCGTAGCGGTGTTCCACGGGCGCGACGAAAGCCAGAATACCGTGATCGACCGGGCCGACGCTGCGATGTACCAGGCCAAGGAAGAGGGCCGCAACCGGATTTGCTTTGCGCCAAGCTCCGGTGGAAGCGGCTGACCCCTCTTCAGATCCAGCAGCGGACGCTGGACCGGTACGCCGCGTACTCCGGGCCGAACAGGGCGCCGAGCGCCTGCTCCTCGGAGCCGATCAGGAAGTGGTTTATGTCGACACGATGGCCAGCGCCTGCAGCTTGCACACGGTGGCCCAGTTGCGGGTGGTGACGGCCTGGCCCGCCCGGCCGAGCAGGGCCTTGCCGGCCCGGCTTTCGAGGATGCCGCCCGCGCAGTACAGGTAGGCCGCCTGGGGGCCGATCTCGAGCCGCTCGGGTGGCACCAGCAGGGGGCGCAGGGCTTCCAGCGTGACCAGCGCCCGTGCATTCTGGGCAAAGGCCACGAGCAGGCGTGAAGGGTCGGCCGTCCCGGCGCCCAGCGGGCAGGCAGCAACGATGGAGGCCAGCTCTTGCGCCGTCACCACGATGACCGGCACCTCGACCTGCATCTGCCCGGCCAGCGCCCGGGCGATGGCGTTGGCGTGCTGGGTGGGCGTACCGCTGGCGGCCTGGAACACCGCATTGCCGCTGTTGAGCAGCGTGGCCACGCCGGCATAGCCCAGCCGGGACAGCAGGGCGCGCAGTTCCGCCATGGGCACGCGGTTTGCCTTGCCAACGTTGATGCCGCGCAGCAGGGCGATGAAGGTGGTCATGCCAACCGTCCGGCGCTGTCAGACGACCCGGTTCCACTCCAGCGCCCGGCTTCGCCAGTGCGCCTCTATCGTCTGCGTGAAGTCCGCGCGCACCAGCTTGGCCCGGTTCTCCAGCCAGTCGGCGTTTTCGCGGCGCACCACGATGCCTTCGAGGGGGCCCTGGCGGAACTGGCTGTCGTGGGCGTGCACCCAGTCGCGCAGCTGGTCCAGCGTGACCTCGCCCGTGTACAGGCACGGCACGGTGTTGAAGCCCATCTGCGCGGCCCAGGCGTTGCGGCGTGTGGTGCTCCAAAAGCGCTGCTCCTGGCGGTCGTACACGTCGAACAGCATCCACCAGTCGGGCAGGGTGGCGTAGTCGAGCGAGTGGCGCGCGGCGCACCATTCGCCAAAGGCGACCAGGTGCGTGCCCAGGGCGTCGAACAGCTTGTCTTCGTGCGCGGCCAGCCACGGGCCCAGGCGGGCGAACTGGCCGTGGAAGGGCTGGGGCAGGTACTGGCCCCGGTTCTGCGCGCGCAGCACACCGTCGGGCGAGACCGAGAAGCCCAGGTTGGCGCCGTCGAGCTTTTCCTCCAGCACCACCGGGCCGCTGAGGATGTCCTCGGCCTCGGCGGGCGAGAGCACTTTGTCGTCGCGCGGCGCGCCCGTGGCCAGCCAGGCAATGTGGGGGGTGTGGGGGAAGCGGAAGAAGTCGGGCATAAGTGCCTATTTTGCGCGCCGGATGCGCGGGTGTTTGACATGCCAGCGTGCCTGCAGCCAGTCGGGCAGCAGGTTTTCCACCTCCAGCCCCACGGCGCGCAGGGCTTGTTGGCAGTCGATCCAGTCGGTGTCGGCGGCGTTGGTGATCCGGGTGGGGTGGCCTGCATCGAGCGCGGCGAGGGCGGCGGCCACCATCTTGCGGTCGGCCAGGTCTGTCACCGCCTCGGCCAGCTCGGGCGGCAGCACGGCGTTGCCGTTCTTGTCGAGCAGCACATCGACCCACACCACCTCGCCGCGATCCATCTTGTGCATCATGGCCAGCCAGCCGTAGTCCTGCTCGGTGAGCTTGTGGCGGTACTCGCCGCAGACATGCCAGTCCACGTCAAGCACGGCGTGGCGCGTGGGGTTGGCCACGAAGGCTTCGAGCCAGTCGAACACCTGCTGGCGCAGCGCGGCTTCTTCGATGGGGGTGGATTCGGCACCAAAGGGCGAGCCCTCGTCGGCCGCGCTGGCAACGATGAGCACGTTGGTGTCTACCAGACGAGCCTGCAGAGCGTTCGCTTCAGCCACTGGATGCTTCCCGAAGTCGCTGGGCACGGGCGCGGGCCTGCTCGCGCGCTTCGCCCATTGCGTCGCCAAAGAAGTGCTGCGGCCAGTTGCGCACGGCGCCGAATTCGTCCACATCCAGCGGCACCAGCACGGCATCGGCGCCGCGCCGCTCGACGAACAGCATGCGGCACTGCGCGGTGCTGGCCTGGCGCCGGGCAATCAGGGTCTGCATGCGGCGAAACAGGTGCTCGGAATGCGTCTCGACGAGAAACTGCACCTGGCGCTGCTGGCTCACCTCGGCAAACATTTCAGCCAGCACGGCCTGGGCCAGCGGGTGCAGGTGGATTTCGGGCTCTTCCAGCAGCACGGTGCTGCCTGGCGGAGCGCAGTAGGCCACGGCCAGCACCGGCAGCACCTGCGACACACCCACGCCCACGTCGCGCAGGTTGGCCACCACGCCGTCGTGGTGCACCAGCACCTCGTAGCGGCCCGAGCGGCCCACCGCGCGCACGCTGAGCTGCTCTGCCATGCCCATGCGCTGCAGCCAGTGCGACACGCTGCGCAGCACGCTGCCCTGGTGTTCGGACGGCAGCAGGGTGTTGGCCAGCAGCGCGTCGATGGCCTTGTGGCCGTCGCTGCCCACCTCGCCGGGCGCGGTCTTGTTCCACACATAGTCGCGCTCGGGGCGGCGGCGCAGCGGGCCGAGGTAAACGATGCCCTCCAGCTCGCGGCGCAGGGCCAGGCTCAGGTCTTGCAAGTGCGTGCCGTCGCTGCCCAGCAGGGCCAGGGCCTCGGCGCTCAAGGCGATGGAGCGCTCGGGCGCCAGCTGCGGGCCCTTGCCGCGTGGCCGGGGCTCGTCGTCCACATAGATGGCGTACGCGCCACGCTCGCGCCGCACGGCCCGAAAACGCCGCGCCACGGTGGACAGCTCCAGCGCCTGGATGGCCACGGCACCGCTGGCCGTCTGCCCATAGCTGCAGGCAAAGCGCCCGTGGCGCACGCGCTCGCCCTCGGGCCGCTGGAAGCTGAGCGCGATGGAGAACTGGCGCGGTGCCGCCACGCCGCGCGCGAGCACGTCGTCGAAGCCGCCGAGGTGAACGACGTCGTGCGCCTCGTCGCCGCCGAGGTTCAGGTGCACGGTGCGGTCGGGCGAGGCCACGGTCTGCTTGAGCAGCAGCAGGCTTTGCAGCAGCGTGGACTTGCCCGACGAGTTGGTGCCCAGCAGCATGGTGACGGGCGCCAGTTGCACCGGGCCGCTGTCGCGCCAGGCCTTGAGGTTTTGGAGGTGGAGTTGGTCAATCATCGCAAGCCCATCTTATGCGCAAGGCAGGGTTTGGCTTGCGGTTTTGAAGCCAAAATGGCCTCTAGCGCTTATGTAATAAGCGCCAGCAGCTATCAATGTTGATTTTTCAGCCGCAACGGTGTGCGCCCTGGTGCGGCGGCCTGGGGGCGGCCCAGTTCAAACTTGCTGACCAGCAGGGCCAACTGGCTGGCCTGCTGGCGCAGCGATGCAGCGGCGGCGGCCGACTCTTCCGCCAGGGCGGCGTTCTGGTGCGCCATCTGGTCGAGCTGGCCGACAAACTGGTTGACCTCGCCAATGCGCCCCCTTTGCTGGTGGACCTCGGTGGCGATGCTGGACATTCGGCCCGAGACGCTCTCGACCGCGGTGGCCACCTCGGCGGTGGTCTGGCCTGCGCGGCCCACCTGCTGTGTGCCCGAAGCCACCTTGGCCAGCGAGGTGTGGATGAGGGTGCTGATGTCCTTGGCGGCGGCGGCACTGCGCCCGGCCAGGGCGCGCACCTCGCTGGCCACCACGGCAAAGCCCCGGCCTTGTTCGCCCGCGCGGGCGGCTTCCACGGCGGCGTTGAGCGCCAGGATGTTCGTCTGGAACGCAATGCCGTCGATGATGGAAATGATGTCGGAGATCTTGTGCGAGGCCGCATCAATCTCGCGCATCGTCGAGACGACCTGCTCCATCTCGCTGCCGCTGCGCGCCGCCACGCTGCTGGTCTGCGTGGATATTTGCTGCGTTTCCTGCGCGCTGGCGGTGGTTTCCTGTACCGACGCGGTGAGCTGGGCAATGGACGCCAGCGCAGTCTCCAGCGTGCTGGCGGCGTCTTCGGTGCGGTCGCTCAGGTCCTGGCTGCCCTGGGCGATTTCGCCGCTGGCGTTGTTGATGTCGTCCGACGCCTGGCGCACCCCGGTGGCCAGCTCCAGCAGGTTCTGGCGCATGGTCTCCAGCGCGGTCAGCAGGCCGCCGATCTCGTCTTGGCGGTGCGTGTCGATGGGCTGCGAGAGGTCGTGCCGGGCCATGCGGCGGGTGGCCTCGACGGCTTCGCGCACGGCGGCGCGGGTGTCGCGCACCAGCCACCAGGCCAGGGCACTGCCAAACGCAAAGGCCACCAGCGCGCCGACGATGATCAGCACGCGCGCTGTGCGGGCATCGGCCGTGGCCAGCGCCGAGCTGGTGGCGTTGGCGGCGTCCTGCCAGTCGCTCAGGGCGTCCACGGCATTGCCCCAGGCCTGCTGGCGTGCGCTCCATTGCAAGGTGTCCTTGCCGTATTCGTTGCGCACCTGGAAGGCCATGGCCGCGTCGCCCCGCCCGGCGGTCAGTTGCTCGCCCAGCGCCAGCAGTTCGCGTGCGGCGGCGCCCGTGGTCTTGACGGGCGCCAGCAAAGCCAGCGCTGGGGTGTCGCCCGCCAGCAGGGTTTCCAGCTGCGCCTGCGCTGCGTCGTATTGGGCCAGCGTGCTGCGCGCCTGCGCCAGCACGGCGGGGCCGCCTTCGAGGTCGGTGTTGGCCAGATCGCCCAGCGTCTGCACATAACGCGAGACGCTGCGCCCCATCACATCCAGCGTTTGCGAGCGTGCGGCGCTGTGCACGGTGATGTCCTCCAGCGTGGCCGACAGCGCCTGCATGCGCAGCAGCGAGAGCACGGCCATGCCCAGCAGCAGCGCCAGAATCACACCAAAACCCAGCGAAAGCCGGGCCGCCAGGCTGCGCACAGAAATGAGTTGCATGCTTGTCCCTCCGTTGGAATATGTTGTCCGGATCACATCGCCGGACGCGCAGCCAAGGCTACGCCCCGCAAGGCAGAGCATCAACTGTGGCGTTCCTCAGTGGGCCAGTGGATGGCGGCGTACAAAGAATGGGGTAAAAGTGCTGTAAACGCTTATCCATCAATCGGTGGAAGCTATCAAAACAATAGTTTTACTTGAGCCCCAGGCGCCGCGCCAGCTTGTGCAGGTTGCTGGCGTCCAGGCCCAGCTGGCGTGCTGCGTTGGCCCAGTGGCCCTGGTGCTGCTCCAGGGCGGCCTGGATGCTTTGGCGCTGGCAGGTGTCGATGGCTTCGCGCAGCGTGCGGGCCGCAGGGGCCGCTGCGGGCAAGGCGGTGGGCGGCAAAGGTGCCGCAGCAGCGGGCAGTGCGCCCGCGCCCTGCAGGGCGTCCAGGTCGAGCACCTCGGGCTCCAGCGTCACGATGGCATGGCGGCTGGCGCCCCGGCTCAGGGTCTTGAGGGCGGCGCGGCTGATCACATGCTCGAGCTCGCGGATGTTGCCCGGCCAGTGGTAGCCGCGCAGCGCCGCCTGGGCCGCGCTGGACAGGCGCAGGCTGCGCAGCCCCAGGCGGGCGCGGTTCTGCTCCAGAAAGCGCCCGGCCAACAGCAGCACATCGCCCTCGCGTTCGCGCAGCGGCGGTATGGGCACGGGGTAGACCGAGAGGCGGTGGTACAGGTCGGCGCGGAAACTCCCGGCGGCCACCAGGTCGCGCAGGTGGCGGTTGGTGGCAGCCACCACGCGCACGTTGACGCGGCGGGGTTCGTCGGCGCCCAGGCGCTGGATTTCGCCGTTCTGCAGCGTGCGCAGCAGCTTGGCCTGCACGCTCAGGGGCAGCTCGCCCACTTCGTCGAGGAACAGTGTGCCGCCTTCGGCCGCCTCGAAGCGCCCGGGCCGGTCGGTGACCGCGCCCGAGAAGGCGCCCCGGCGGTGGCCGAACAGCTCGCTCTCGGCCAGCGATTCGGGCAGCGCGGCGCAGTTCACGTGCACCAGCGGCTTGTGCCGGCGCGGCGAGTGGCGGTGCAGCAGGCGCGCAAACAGCTCTTTGCCCACGCCGGTCTCGCCCAGCAGCAGCACCGGCAGGTCCGAGGTGGCGACCAGTTTCATCTCTTGCAGCAGGCGCGTCAGCACTTCGCTTTGGCCCAGGATTTCGCCCTCGTCCAGCGCGGCGCGCAGTGCGGGCTCGTCGGTGGCGTCGCCCGCATAGGGGCTGCCGGCGCGGCTCAGGGCCTGGTTCTCCTGCTCCAGGCGGGTCATGCGGATGGCGGCCTCAACGTGCACCGCGCACTGCGCCAGCGCAGCGCGTGCAGCGTCGTCAAAGGTGCCGGTCTGCAGCGCGTCGAGCGTCAGCACGCCCCAGGGGCGCCCGTCCATGCGCAGCGCCACGCCCATGCAGTCGTGCACTGGCAGGGGTTCGCCCACCAGGGCGTCGAGCAGGCCGTCGTAGGGGTCGGGCAAGGTGCTGTCGTGGTCGAAGCAGGTGACCTCGCTGCGTGCCAGCAGGGCCGCCAGGCGGGGGTGCTGGTGCACGGCAAAACGGCGGCCCAGTGATTCGCTCACCAGGCCATCGACCACCACCGGGCGCAGGTGTTCTTCTTCCAGCCGCAGCAGGGCCACGGCGCCGCAGCAAAAGTGTGCGCGCAGGCCGCCGATCAGGCGTTGCAGGCGCACGTTGGGCGGCAATTCGGTGGTCAGGTCGGCCAGCCAGGGGGCTTCAAAAAGGGTATTCATAACCCTTCGATGGTATCAATGACCATTGATTTGGAGGGTAAAGATAACCGCGATTGGTGTAAACCCTTGATTCTTATGGCGGCCTGGGCTGGCCCGAAGTGTGCAAAAGAGTAGCAGTCCACGGCGGCTTCATGCCTACGTGCCCCTGTTTTCATCACCCTTGGGAGCTTTCACCATGAACATCGACAAATTCAAGCACCAGCACGTCAACATTCTGGGCAGCATTGCCACGCTGCGCCGCCTGGCGCACGCGGGGGTAGCGCACAACGCCACCGAGATCGCCCGGCTGGTGGTGACCATGAGCTCCACCATCAAGCTGCACCTGGCGGTAGAAGACCAGGCCCTGTACCCAGCCCTGCAGCGCGGCAGCAATGCCGAACTGGCCCGCATGGGCCAGCAGTACCAGCGCGACATGGGCCCCATTGCCCAGGCCTATGAGGCCTTTGCCCGCCGCTGGAACCGGCCTGAGAGCGTGCGCCGCGACGAGCAGGGCTTTCGCGACGATGCCAACCAGGTGTTGCGCATGGTGCACGAACGCATGCAGCGCGAGAACCACGACTTCTACCCGCGCATCGAGGCGCTGTAAGCCGCGCCCAGCAAGGTGTTCCGGCCCGTTCCAGGCCCGCCTCGGCGCCTTGCCGTGGCGGGCTTGTTTGTTCTTCATCAAACTACCTGTAGTGTGTTGAATGTATTGTGAACGCTATATGTAGTGTTTTGCTGCATTCCAACGATGGAGACGCCCATGGATACCCCGGTCACCGCCTTGCCCCGCGAGGTCATCAAACGCAGCGCAGAGCGCGCCCCTTTTGACGCCCGCAAGATCCTCTCGGCCATTGAGCGTGCAGGCGCCGCCACCGGCGAATTTGCGGGCGACGAAGCCGCCCTGCTGGCCGCGCAGGTGGACAAGGTGCTCGTCCACCGCTTCCATGGCGAAGCGCCGGGCATCGAGCAGATCCAGGACGTGGTCGAGCAGACCCTGATCGCCGCCAACCACCTGGCCACCGCCCGCGCCTACATCGCCTACCGCGACCGCCACGCCACCTTGCGCGCCGACCACCAGACGCTGGTGAACGTGGAGTCCTCCATCAACGAATACCTCACCCGCGCCGACTGGCGCGTGAACGCCAACGCCAACCAGGGCTATTCGCTCGGTGGCCTGATCCTCAACGTGGCGGGCAAGGTCACGGCCAACTACTGGCTCTCGCACGTCTACACGCCAGAAATTGGCGAGGCGCACCGCAATGGCGACATCCACATCCACGACCTCGACATGCTCAGCGGCTACTGCGCGGGCTGGTCGCTGCGCACGTTGCTCAACGAAGGCCTGAACGGCGTGCCCGGCAAGGTCGAGGCCGGGCCACCCAAACACATGAGTTCCGCCGTGGGGCAGATCGTCAACTTCCTGGGAACGCTGCAAAACGAGTGGGCCGGCGCGCAGGCGTTTTCGTCGTTCGACACCTACATGGCGCCCTATGTGCGGGTCGATGCCATGAACTACGCCAGCGTGCGCCAGTGCATCCAGGAGCTGGTCTACAACCTCAACGTGCCGTCCCGCTGGGGCACGCAAACGCCGTTTACCAACCTCACCTTCGACTGGATTTGCCCCGACGACCTGCGCGAGCAGGTGCCGGTGATTGCGGGCAAGGAAATGCCGTTCTGCTATGGCGATCTGCAGGCCGAGATGGACCTCATCAACCGCGCCTACATCGACGTCATGACCACGGGCGACGCCAAGGGCCGCGTGTTCACCTTTCCCATCCCCACCTACAACATCACCAAAGACTTCCCGTGGGAGAGCGAGAACGCACAACTGCTGTTCGAGATGACCGCCAAGTACGGCCTGCCGTACTTCCAGAACTTCATCAACTCCGAGCTGGAGCCCAACATGGTGCGCTCCATGTGCTGTCGGCTGCAGCTGGATCTGCGTGAACTCTTGAAGCGCGGCAACGGCCTGTTTGGCAGCGCCGAGCAGACCGGCAGCCTGGGCGTGGTGACCATCAACTGCGCGCGGTTGGGCTATTTGCACGCAGGCGACGAGCCCGCGCTGCTGGCCGCGCTGGACCGCCTGCTCGAATTGGGCAAGCAGAGCCTGGAGATCAAACGCAAGCTGATCCAGCGCCTCATGGACCAGGGCCTGTTCCCCTACACCAAGCGCTACCTGGGCACGCTGCGCAACCACTTCAGCACGCTGGGCGTGAACGGCATCAACGAAATGGTGCGCAACTTCACCGGCGACGCGCACGACATCACCAGCGAGCGCGGCCACCAGCTGGCCGTGCGCCTGCTCGACCATGTGCGCGAACGCATGACGCAGTTCCAGGAGGAAACCGGCCACCTCTACAACCTGGAGGCCACGCCCGCCGAAGGCACGACCTACCGCTTTGCCAAAGAGGACAAAAAGCGCTGGCCCGCCATCGTGCAGGCGGGCACGGCGGACAAGCCGTACTACACCAACTCCTCACAGTTGCCCGTGGGCTGGACGGACGACCCGTTCGAAGCCCTGGCGCGCCAGGAGCTGCTGCAGAGCAAATACACCGGCGGCACCGTGCTGCACCTGTACATGGGCGAGCGGCTGTCGAGCGGCGCCGCCTGCCGCGATCTGGTCAAGCGTTCGCTCACGCGCTTTCGCCTGCCCTACATCACGGTCACGCCCACGTTCTCGATCTGCCCCACGCACGGCTACCTGGCGGGCGAGCACAAGTTCTGCCCCACCTGCGACGAAGAGCGCCTGCAGGCCAAGCGCACCGCACTCGCGGCGTGAATGCAGTGATGCAAAAAATATGAGTCAAATTGGCATCTAGCGCTTGTCCATCAAGCGCAAGCAGCTATTGATTCAATAGTAAATCAACGGCGGGACCTTGCCCCTCCGTTGCCCCCGGGCGGCGCAGCACACGCTGCGGCATGCCCCCTTTTCACCCTGAAGGAGAACATCCATGAGCCACTTTTCCACCACCGAGCACCAAGCCTTGTCCGACGTGCAACTGAGCGACGCCGAGCGCCAGCCCTGCGAAGTCTGGACCCGCGTGATGGGCTACCACCGCCCGGTCGCCAGTTTCAACATCGGCAAGCAGGGCGAGCACCACGAGCGCCAATTCTTTGCTGAAACCCCCAGTGGCCGTTGACCTGCAACGCCACCCCCCGCACCGGCCCGTGCCGGTGCCCGTGGTGACTGCACCCGCCGCACACGCCGATGCAGCGCTACTGCGCATCGGCGGCATCACGCCGCTCACCAGCATCGACTTCCCCGACCGCCTGGCCGCCGTGCTTTATGGCCAAGGCTGCCCCTGGCGCTGCGGCTACTGCCACAACCCCGAACTGCTCAACGCCACCACCCCCGCCACCGTGCCCTGGCCCGAGGTGCTGGCCTTCTTGCAAAGCCGCCAGGGCCTGCTCGACGGCGTCGTCTTCTCGGGCGGCGAGCCCACGCTGCAAGCCGCCTTGCCCGCCGCGTTGGCCGAGGTGCGCGCCCTGGGCTTTCAAACCGCGCTGCACACCGGCGGCATGTACCCCGAGCGCCTGCACACGCTGCTGCCCCTGCTCGACTGGGTGGGCCTGGACATCAAAGGCCCGCTGCACGCCTACGACGCCATCACCCGCACCCCCGGCAGCGGCGCCAAAGCCTTCGAATCGTTGCACCGCCTGCTCGCCAGCGGCGTGGCCTATGAGTGCCGCACCACCTGGCATGCGGGCCTTTTCAGCGTGGATGACTTGTTCGCCCTGGCCGACACGCTGGCCGATGCGGGCGTGGCCCACTGGGCGCTGCAGGAATGCCGCGCGCCGGGCGTTTCTGGGTGGGCCTTGACGGCCGGGCAGGTAGAGCGGCTGGGGGCGCGGTTTGCGGGGTTGGTGGTGCGGCGGGGGTGAGGGGGCTGACGCACAAGAATGGGCAAAACGTCAAAGGTCTGCTGCACTCAACGCAATCCACGCTGTACCGGGCTGCTTTTCCACCACGATCTGCCCGCCCTCCAGCCTGTAGGTCAACTGGCAGTTGTGCCGGGGGTTGGAAAGCACAGCGGGGTTGAAGATGGCCAGGTTTTCTCCGGCAGGGCGACGAACCGACGGCGTCAGCAGGCCGGGATGCCCCTCGCGGTGAATCCGCGCACCCACAGCCTGGCAAAACGTGTAGTCCGAGGGGTGCAAGAGGTCGGGTTGTGTTTCGGCCGCTTGGCGAAAGTCGAGCAGAGCCGCGTTGCAAGCCACCCAGTACACCTTCCGTTCTGCGATGACCGCCATCTGCTCAAAGCCTGCATCACTGAGCAAGCCCCGATACCAGTGGTAGGCCGACTCATACACCGTGGTTTCGACCGACTCCGACCCGTACCAGACACCAAAGGAGCCATCAGAAAACCGGCTGGTCTGCCAGTGTTTGAACGGCCATTGAATGGCGTTGAACCATTGCGCATCTTCGAAGGGCCGATCAATGAGGGGCGTGCGCGATGCATACAGTGGTGGTTTGACCTCGTCTTCCACCTTCTGCGCCAGCAGCCACTCGGCCGGGTCATCCGTCAGGTCATCGAAGAGATCCTGCGACTCCCGCAGGGACACGATGTTGCGAACCACATCACGGTGAATGTCTGCCAGCTGGGTGTGGGCAAACAGCGAACTCATTCGGTGGCCCGTTCAAACGCCACGTGCGCGGTCGAGGTAGCCACGCACCATCAGCAAGCCCGCGAACCCCCATTCCTTCACCACCTCGACAGGCGTCCGGTTGTCGAAGGCCTTGTTGCGGGAGGTCATCCAACGGTAGGCCAGGTCACGGTTTTGAGGAAACAGCAAGCGCAGGTTTTTGTGGATGCCCAGCAAGTGGCCTACACGCTCGTACTGGTCACGGCTGGTGCCAATGGGCTTTCCACTGCGGTAGTTGGACAAGGCGGCCCGGTTGCTGGCGGCAATGCCCAGCAATGCCGCCTGATCCTCGGTGCTCAACTTCCAATGGTCGAGCAAAGCCATGACCATCTTGGCCAGAGCGCCACGGTCTTGTGACGCGGTCACTTCTCGTTCCGCTACTGCAGCCATGGTGGGCTCCTTGTGTTGGCTTGGTCTGGTTTTGGAGTTTAACAAAAAGGCATTTATCAAACAAATTTTGTTTTTATCAAAACAAATTGGCCTCATCGCCCATGCGCTCGGCGGCTTCGACACGGTGCGCCGCCTGCTCGCCAGCGGCATGGCCTCCGGGATGGCAAGCGGAAGTAGCGCGTTGTTCACCAAGTTGGCATCCAAAACGCTACAGCCTTAAGCGGCGGGGTAACATGGTGCGAACAAAGTGAAATCAGGGATAAGCATGAGCGGACAACCAGCACAGCTGGATTCTGGATCTGAAACCACGCGCGAACAGGTTGTGGCGATCCTCGAACTCCTGGAGACACGGATGTTGTGGTCGACTGCCAGGCCAATCATTTCCGCGACGGGCATTCACGTGAGCCGTGGCTGGCGAGAGACATTGGCTCACGCCCGCGAGGATTCCTACAGCGACGCCATCTGGACCAGCGCCTTCAAGTCGCTTTCCACAGCCGCCCGCTGGCACACCTACGTCGGCAACAAGCACGTCAGCTTCTTCGACCTGAGGGAGCAGAACGAGGACGCCAAGGCTCTGGTGCTGGAGTGGGCGCTCAAGCGTGCGGTCGATGATCTTCGCCCTGTTCTGCACAGTAGGCCCTTCGACATCCTCGATACACCGACTCGCAAAGCCGATCTAGAACATTACAAGAACTTGGCGCCGAGGTTGCTGGCCGCCGAGTTGCAAGCCGACAAGCTGTACCTCCAGTTTTTCAGTACCCGGGCGTACTCAACGCGCGAACCGCTGGACATCACCAAGATGGGCGCAGCGCAAGTCAAGCTCTTCGAGGAGTACGAGGAGGTCATCGGTGTCAAGACGCGGCTGGTGCCGTGCTTCGACACCGTGGTGGTGGATGCTGCCAATGACCTAGTCGAGTTCCGCATCGACTTCCAGCCGGGCATGACCGAGGATAAGAATAGCCCGGCCTTTGCTCGCGTCATGACCGAGTTCAACCGAGCCACAACGAAGTTCATCGGTCAGGGTGCTGTCGGCGTTGGCCTGATGAACCTGCATCCGGCTATCAACCCGATGTATCTCGACGCAGCTTGCGGCCGAGTGACAGCCCTTGGCTTCGTCGCCACCAGCCAGGCGTCTTCGTCGAACAACCACGGTCAGATTCATCGCACGCGTACACAGGACTTCCGCAAGGATAGCTTCCACGTCGGTGGCAAGCAGCACGTTGACAAGGTCGATCCGTACACGATCGGCATCACTTGGCCAGCCAAACATCCCAAGGGTGACCTGTACCTGGAATTGAAGGGTAGCGTTCGGGCGATCTACTCAGGCAAGTTGCGGGCTGTGACCACTGCCGAGTTCCTAGGTTGCCTGGACGGTGCAGACTATGACTTCATCGCCGATCAGGTTCTGCGCCGACTACCTCGAAGGACGAAGTGAACGTGACCGGGATCATCCAGGACGACTGGGCTCACGAGCCCGGCGTCAGGGACGCGTGCCTGCACGTTTGGAAGGCGCTGGCCTCGCGCGAGGATCACCTCGACCACTACACCTTCGACGACTTACGGCAGTTCGCTGAGCAGGACGACCCTGCCGTCTTGTCACAGGCACTGCTGTACCTGTCGAGCCCCAAACTTAAGGTCCTGAAAACCTGCTTGATGTATGAGTTCAACGGCAGCTTCTTGGAGCTTCCAGATGACGAGGTTAATCACTACTCACGAGGCGAAGAAGTCATCCACCCCGAGTACGGCGAACCGATCGATGAATCGGAAATCCTGGTGTGCTTTACACCGGGTGCCGGCCTTCAGCAGAAGGCGGCTCGATGACATCGATTTCGCTACAAGACTTTGAACGCTACTCGTCGAAACGCGCCGTCCAGGCATCGCTACGTCGCGCAAAGATCAGTGAGGAAGGAACTTACGAGGAGTTCGTCGGCCAGCTGTATGACGACATTGACCAGTTGATTTACCGGATGCAAAGCGGCCCGGAGCTTCGCCAGACCGACAGCGAGGATCGCTTGAGCGCCGAGGTGCTCAACGGCCTGAGCATTCTCGGCTATGACGCTGTCGCCGACGGCAAGACCGGCGGGCACGTTGACTTGTCAGTGAAGATGGGCGAATTTTCCTGGATCGGCGAGGCTAAGAAAAACGGGAACTTCCGCGAAGGCTTCCTCCAACTTACTACGAGGTATGTCCCGGCCTCGGGTAACTTCGCCCACAACCATGGTGGCCTGATCTTCTACATGATTGCGACACCGGACGCACGGGGCAAGCTCGGCACTTGGCGTGAAGAACTGACTTCAAAGGGCCATGCCTGCGTGGACTGCACGCGGAACCAACTGGCCTTCTACTCGGACCACAAGTTGGAAAGCTCTGGGACGGACTTCAAGGTTCGGACGATGGGCGTTGCGTTGTATCACAAGCCAAAGGACAAATCGGCCCGCAAGTCTGCAGCCAAAAAGGCTGTGAATCGCCCCGGGTTTTGAGGAGGCTCTTTTCTCTGAGAGGATTGAGCCATGAAGAAGTCAAAC
>NZ_BAAGQN010000018.1:262988-291079 GCF_054783455.1 Simplicispira piscis | reverse complement strand
GGCGGTTGGGCAGCTGGGTGAGGGCGTCGTAGAAGGCCAGGCGTTCGATTTCCTGGGCAGCACGCTTGCGGTCGGTGATATCGCGCGAGACCCCCAGGACCCCGGTGGCGCGGCCCGCAAGGTCCCGAATGGGCGTCTTGATGGTTTCGAACTGCCCCACATACCCGTCGGCGGCAAAGGTGACCGTTTCCTCGAACACCAGGGGTTGCCAAGCCTGCAGGGCGCGCAGGTCGTTTTGAATCACGGTTTCCGCCAGGGCCGGGGGCATCAGCTCGGCATCCGTGCGGCCCAGGATCTCCTGGGCGGGGCGTCCAATGAACCGCTCAAACACCGGGTTGCAGGCCAGGTAAACACCTTGTGCGTCCTTGAGGAACACCACATCGGGCATGGCCTGGATCAGGCTGGTCAACAGCATTCTTTGCTGCGAAAGCGCTTGCTGTGTCCGCTTGAGTTCAGTCAGGTCATAGGCAAACAGCACGATGGCGGCCACGGCCCCCTGGGCGGTGCGCTCGGGCACCAAGGTGGTGTGGCGAAAACGCACTTCGCCATCGAGGCGGTCGATGCGGTTCTCGAACACCACAGTCTCGCCGTTCAAGGCGCGCTGCATAAACGGCAGCATGCGTTCCATCAGGCCCGGTGTGATGAACTCGGGCATGCGCCGCCCAATCATCTGCTCCACCGTGGTGTCGACCCAGTGGGCCTGCGTATCGTTGGCGTACAGAATCTCCAGGTCAAGCCCGATGCGGGCCACGGCGCCCGGCAGGTGGCGCAGCACACCGGCCAGCTGGTTTTCGTAGGCGCGGGTGACCGCCTCGGCGCGGATTTGTTCGGTGATGTCGGTGAGCAGCCCATCCCAGATCACACCGCCCTGACCCCAGGCGCGCGGCGTACAAGCCATACGCACCCAGCACACCTCGCCGTCTATCCGGCGAAAACGCGCCTGGGTCTCAAAGGCGCACAGCTCTTGATAGGACCGTTCTCCCAGGGCGACGAAGGCAGGAAAGTCTTCGGGCAGGATGCACTGGTACAACGTGGCGGCATCGCGCAGCACATCCTCTGCCTTGACGCCCACAATGGCTTCGATCGCCTCGCCCATGTAGGCGAAATAGCGCCGACCTTCAGCATCGCGCACCAACTGAAAAATGACGCTACCCGGCAGATTGCGCCCCAGGGCCTGCAGGCGCCGCTCGGACTCATGCAGGCGCTCGCGCAGCAGCTGCAACTCCAGCGCATGTTCCGGCGTGGGGGCGTAGTCGGCCATGGGGTTGCAATGGCTCAGGCAGCCAGCAACTGGCGCAGCACATAGGGCAGGATGCCACCCGCCCGGTAGTAGTCCACCTCAATGGGGGTGTCGATACGCAGCGTGACAGTCACCGTCTGGCGCTGGCCGTCGGCGCGGCGGATGAGCAGCGTGGCATCGCTTTGCGGTGTAAGGGCTGCGTCAGGCACGATATCGATCAGTTCGTTGCCCGTGAGGCCCAGCGACTCCCAGGTGTCCTTCCCTTTGAACTGCAGCGGCAGTACGCCCATGCCCACCAGGTTGGAGCGGTGAATGCGCTCAAAACTGCGCGCCACCACGGCCTTGATACCCAACAGCTGCGTACCCTTGGCGGCCCAGTCGCGGCTCGACCCCGTTCCATATTCTTCGCCGGCAAACACGACGGTGGGCGTGCCCTGCGCCATGTACTGCATGGCGGCGTCAAAAATAGACATCTTCTCGCCCTGCAAGGCGCCCTCACTCTGGAACACGGTGACGCCACCCTCCTCGCGCGAGCCGTCCACAGTCGGCGGGATCATCAGGTTCTTGATGCGCACATTGGCAAACGTGCCGCGCATCATCACATCGTGGTTGCCACGGCGCGAGCCGTAGCTGTTGAAGTCCTGCTTGTGCACGCCATGCTGCAGCAACCACTGGCCCGCAGGCGAGCTTTCCTTGATGGAGCCTGCAGGCGAGATGTGGTCGGTGGTGATGGAGTCACCAAACAGTGCCATGGTGCGTGCGCTTCGCACTGAAAAATCCACATCTTTCTGGCCTGAAACGCTCGCCTGATCTGCGGAAGAAGCTCCGTTTTCCATAGCAAAATCAGCAAAAAACGGGGGTTCTGCGATGTAGGTGCTGGAAGGCCAGGTGTAGGCCGTGCCACTCACGCCCTTGATCTTGCCCCACAGCTTGCCGGGTTCAGTGGCCACTTTGGCGTAGTTTGCGCGGAAGGCCTTGCCCTTCATGGCGTACTTCATCAGGGCCTGGATTTCATCGCTGGTGGGCCAGATGTCGCCCAGGTACACATCACGCCCACCCTTGCCTTTGCCCACGGGCTCGGTCATCAGGTCTTTCAATACGGTGCCCGCAATGGCGTAGGCCACCACCAGCGGAGGGCTGGCCAGAAAATTGGCCTTGATGTTGGGGTGGATGCGCGCCTCGAAATTGCGGTTGCCTGAGAGCACAGCGGCGCACACCAGGTCGTTGCGCGCAATCGCCTCATTGAGCTCGGGCGTGAGGTCGCCAGAATTGCCGATGCAGGTCGTGCAGCCATAACCGGCCAGCGCGAAACCCAGCTTTTCAAGATAGGGCAAAAGGCCGGTTTCGGTGAGGTACTCGGTCACGATGCGCGAACCCGGCGCCAGCGAGGTCTTGATGTGCGGCTGCACCCTGAGCCCGGCCTCCACCGCTTTCTTGGCCAGCAAACCGGCTGCCAGCAACACACTAGGGTTGGAGGTGTTGGTGCAACTGGTGATGGCGGCAATCAGCACGTCACCATTGCCCACAGAGGGGCCGCCTCCATTGGTCAAAACTGCAGCCCGCACAGCGGTATGGGCCGTAGCCAACGTGGGCTTGTTGCCCTCCATCTCCACCACCGAGCGGGGAGCGCCTGCCGGCGTGGGTTTGCTATCGGGGGCTTCCCCGGCCTCGATCGCGTCACCCCGCTGAAGGTGCCAGCGTGTGTGCAGCAACGCAGCCGGACGGTTGAAGCCGTTTTGCGCATTGGGCTTGCTGAACAGATCGACAAACTGTGTGCTGACCTTGCCCAGCTCGATGCGGTCTTGCGGGCGCTTGGGGCCAGCCAGACTGGGCGTTACGGCGCCCAGATCCAGCCGCACGACCTGCGAGTAATCCACCTCGCCCGCCAACGGCACGCCAAACAAGCCTTGCGCCTTGAAATAGGCCTCGAAAGCCTCGATCTCGCCCTTGGTACGGCCCGTGCCACGGAAGTAGTCCATGGTTTTTTCATCCACCGGAAAGAAACCCATGGTGGCTCCATATTCGGGAGCCATGTTGCCAATGGTGGCGCGATCGGGCAGCGAGAGGGTGCGCGTGCCCGATCCAAAAAATTCAACAAACTTGCCCACCACCTTGTGCTGGCGCAGCAGCTCCGTTACGGTGAGCACCAGGTCGGTCGCGGTCACGCCTTCACGCAGCTGGCCGGTCAGCTCCATGCCCACGACATCTGGGGTCAGAAAGTACACCGGCTGGCCCAGCATGGCCGCCTCGGCCTCGATGCCGCCCACGCCCCAGCCCACCACGCCAATGCCGTTGATCATGGTGGTATGGCTGTCAGTGCCCACCAGGGTGTCGGGGTAGTACACCCCATCTTTGCGTTTGTGCACGCCGCGTGCCAGGTACTCCAGGTTGACCTGGTGCACGATGCCAAAGCCCGGGGGCACCACGCCAAAGGTATCGAAGGCCTGCATGCCCCATTTCATGAATTCATAGCGCTCGCGGTTGCGCTGGAATTCCAGCTTCATGTTCAGGTCGAGCGAGTTCTTCTTGCCATAGTGGTCCACCATGATGGAGTGGTCCACCACCAGATCCACGGGCACCAGGGGTTCGATCTTCTTGGGGTTCTTACCCAGACGCACGGCCACGCTGCGCATGGCAGCCAGGTCGGCGAGCAGCGGCACACCGGTGAAGTCCTGCAGCACCACACGCGAAACGACGAAGGGAATCTCGTCCTTGCGTTCGGCCACGGGCTGCCAAGTGGCCAGCTGCTGCACATGCTCGGCAGTGACCTTGCGGCCATCGCAGTTGCGCAGCACCGATTCGAGCACGATGCGGATCGATACCGGCAGCCGCTTGATACCCGGGTACTTGCGCGCCAGTGCGGGCAATGAATACAACTGCCCCACTTTGCCCGAATCGGTCGTGAAACTCTTGAGCGTGGAAGCAAAGGCGTGGCGTGCCGGGCGTGGGGTTGCAAAGGCCATGGCGCTGACTCCTGAAATGCAGTGGTGGGGCCATTCTGGCATTCCCGTGCCCGAGTGCAATGGCCCAGCCATTTTCAGGGCTTATTTTGGATCCGCTGCACCTGCCATTTCGCCCGCATGGACACCACGCAAAGCCTTGCCCTCAGAAGCACAAAAAGACGGGCCCTTCAAAAACGAATCGATTGCCGCCCTGCAGACGCCACCCCGTTTACCAATACATGCGGGATTCATCTGGCGTGCGTTGACGCATACAGTGCCTCCGCTTTACTTGCGAAGTCAAAGCATCAGCTCTTAAAGAACCGCATCAGTGATCGCAAGTCAAAAATAGAACGCAGTGAGAGACTTGGCACAATGCATTCGTCCCCTCAATGCATGCCGTGGGGGTGGCGCTGATATCCAACAACGCAATACCATTTCCTGCAATGAATGTCTTGCGGCCAAATAAAAACCCGCCGAAGCGGGTTTTTATTAAATGGCGAATTGCGCCCGGTCCTGGTTTTGAATCCATTTAGGGGCCTTGCCACGCCCTGTCCAGGTTTGCCCAGTGGACGGATCGCGGTACTTGGGGGCTACCTTGGTACCACTGGAAGCGCTGCGCGCCCGTCCAGCGGGGAAGACATCCTGGGGCGTCAGATCAAACTCGGCGACCAATGCGCGCACCTGCGCAATGGCACCCGACAACTCCTGGCGTCGGGCTTCATTGATTTCATTTTCAAGGGCTTCGCGCTGCTTTAGGAGTTCTTTGTACTTGCTCATGGTGTTCATCAATGGGTAGGTGGAGGGGTAACGCGATTCATTATATACAGCATATTTATAATCTGCTGGCGCCGAAAGTAAAGCGTCAGAAAGAAACCCCTGGATATTGAAAACACCTATGCCGATGCAGATTCCTTGATGGCAAGCACCTTGTCGATGCGCTTGCCATCAAGGTCCAGCACCTCGAATATCCAGCCCGCACACGCAATGCGCTCGCCCACTTCAGGCAAACGTCCCGATTCAGCCATCAATAATCCCGCCAAGGTGTTATAGCGACCCCGGTCTTCTTCGGGAAGGTCGCGGATATCGAGCCGGGCTTTCAATTCAGCCACGGGCACCAGCCCTTCCAGCAACCATGAGCCATCCTCGCGCTGCACGGCCCAGGCATCGATGGCGGCACCGGGCTGTAATTCGCCGGTGATGGCTTCAAGCAGATCGCGCGGTGTCATGATCCCCTGCAGAACGCCGTATTCATCCACCACAAACACCATGCGACCCAAGCGGGCGCGAAACTGCTCCAGCAACTCCATGCCGCTGAGGGTTTCAGGCAGGAATATGGCAGGCTGCGCATAGTCGCCAATCTGCCCCTCGGATTGCAGGCCCAGCTCCAACAGCCGTGCAACGCTGATCACGCCCACCACATCGTCCAGCGAACTGCGACACACGGGGTACCACGAGTGCGACCCCTTGTCACCGGCCGCACTGGCCAGTTGCAAGGCCTGCGCCACGGTGTGGCTGGCATCGAGCCACTGCACATCGCTGCGCGGCACCATGATGGAAGTGAGCGGGCGGTCGTCGAGATGGAACACGTTCTGCACCATCTGGTGCTCGTGGTGCTCGATCACGCCCGCATCGCGCCCTTCGGCCAGGCTGGCGACGATTTCCTCCTCGGTCACTGCGCGCGCGGCGGCGTTGTCCACCCGCAGCACGGCCAGCACGCCCTGGGTGGACAGCGACAGCAATCGCACAAAAGGCTTGGCGATCCGGGCCACCCAGGTCATGGGACGGGCCACCAGACGCGCAACGGTTTCGGGGTACAGCTGACCGATGCGCTTGGGCACGAGCTCGCCAAATACGATGGTGATGAACGTGATGATGGTCACCACAAGGGCCGTGGCGGCAATACTGGCAGCCCCCTCGGCTGCGCCCAGGCCCTGCAGCCAGGCCGCCAGCTTGCTGCTGAACGCCGCCTCGCCAATGATGCCGTTGATCATGCCGATGGAGGTGATACCCACCTGGACCGACGACAGGAACTGCGTGGGGTTGTCCAGCAAGTCCAGCGCTGCCTGCGCCCCCTTGTCGCCGCTCTGCGCCATGGCGGCCAGGCGGGCCTTGCGGCTCGACGCCAGGGCAAGCTCCGACATGGCAAAGACACCGTTCAAAAGGGTCAGCAGCGCAATCAGCAGAAAATCCATGGATCAGAAGTTACAAAGTACACCATGGCACTTTACTGTATTGGGGACATCCAGGGCTGCGATCTTGCGCTGCAGCGCCTGCTCGATGGCATGGATTTCTCGCCCAGCCGCGACACCGTTTACCTGCTCGGCGATTTGGTCAACCGGGGGCCGCAGTCGGCCGCGGTGCTGCGCCGCTGCATTGCGGCCGATGGCGCACTGCGCAGCCTGCTGGGCAACCACGACCTGCACCTGCTGGCCACGGCCCATGGCGTGCGCACACCCTCGCGCCGCGACACGCTGGCCAATATCCTGCAGGCCGACGATAGCGACCGGCTGCTGGGCTGGCTGCGCCAGCAGCCCCTGGCGCGCCATCACCAGCATGGGGCTGAATCCTTGCTGATGGTGCATGCGGGGGTACTGCCCAGCTGGAGCGCCGCCGACACCCTGGCATTGGCCGACGAAGTGCACACGGTGCTGCGCGGGCCCGACCTGCCCACCTTTTTGCGACAGATGTATGGCAACCAGCCCGACCACTGGGACGACGCGCTGACCGGCACCGACCGCCTGCGCGTGATCGTCAATGCGTTGACGCGATTGCGCTTTTGTTCCCCGCAAGGGGTCATGGATTTCGAGAGTGCAGAGAGCGCCTCCAGCCCGCCGCCGGGATTGGTGCCCTGGTTCGATGCCCCGGGCCGCCGCACGGCGGGCACGCTGCTGGCGTTTGGCCATTGGTCCACATTGGGGTGGCTCAACCGCAGCGACCTGCTGGGCATGGACACGGGCTGCGTATGGGGCGGCAGTTTGAGCGCCGTGCGCTTTGGCGCCACACTGGCCGACCGCGAACTGCTGCAGGTGCCCTGCCCGCAGGCACAGGTGCCCTGATGCCCTGCAGAAGCCGGGCACCTGAAACACTCTGTTTTTAATAGCTTGAAGCGCTTGATAGGTAAGCGCTGGAGACGTTTTAAGCCAAATTTTCCGCCGCGACATCAGGCGCTTTGAACAAGGCTGCCACCTTGCGCTTGGGCTTGATGTTGGGCGAAATGCGGCCAGTGGTCACGCGCTCGGTCGCTTCCCAGGCGGGCTTGGCTTGTGCCGCCGATGTCTCGTAGGGCTTGTCAAAAAAGGGATCACGCGACACGGGGGCCGGGCGGAAGCCACCGCGCTGCACGCGCGGAGTGCGTTCGCGCTCTGGTGCTGCTGCACGACTGCCTTCTCTCTCCTCACCCTCGCGCCAGTGGCGGCGCCCGTCGTTGATGCGGCCTTGGCTGCGAATATTCGGCCGGTCTTCGTCGTATTCGAGGGCCTCGATATCGATCTTTTTCTTCAGCAGCTTCTCGATATCGGCCACCAGGCGCGCGTCACTGCCCGATACCAGCGTGACCGCAAGGCCAGAGGCCCCGGCACGGCCAGTGCGGCCGATGCGGTGCACATAGTCTTCGGCGTTGAACGGTACGTCAAAGTTGAAGACGGCCGGCACATCCTTGATGTCCAGACCACGCGCTGCCACGTCGGTGCAGACCAACAGGTCCACTTCGCCGCTCTTGAAGGCTTCCAGGGCCTTCAGGCGCTCGTCCTGGCTCTTGTCGCCGTGCAGCGCGGTCGTCTTGAGACCTTCGTGCTCCAAGCTGCGGGCCAGGCGTGCGCAGCCGAGCTTGCTGTTAACAAAGATGAAGGCCTGCTTGATGCCGCGCGTCTTGAGCACCTGGTGGATGGCGCGGCGCTTGTCGTCGTCACCAGCGCTGTAGAAGTGCTGTTCGACGGTGGAGGCGGTTTCGTTGGGCCGGGCGACCTCGATGGTCACCGGGTTTTGCAAATAGCTGCCCGCCAGGCGTTTGATTTCGGGCGAGAACGTGGCGCTGAACAAGAGCGTGGTGCGCTGTTTGGGCAGGTACGACAGGATGCGCTGCAGGTCGGGCAGAAAGCCGATGTCGAGCATGCGGTCGGCCTCGTCGAGCACCACGTATTCGACCTGGCCCAGCACCGCGTTCTTGGCCTCGATGTGGTCGAGCAGGCGTCCGGGCGTCGCTACCAAAACCTCCACGCCTTTTTTCAGCTCCAGCGTCTGGGGCTTCATGTCCATGCCGCCGAACACCACAGTGCTGCGCAGCTTGGTGTGCTTAGCGTACAGGGCAATTTGCTGGGCCACCTGGTCGGCCAGTTCGCGCGTGGGCAGCAGCACCAGCGCGCGCACGGGATGGCGGGCAGGAGAGGTGGAACTGTTCTCGTGCTTGAGCAGGCGCTGCAGCAGCGGCAGCGAGAAAGCCGCCGTTTTGCCGGTGCCCGTCTGGGCTGCGCCCATCACATCCTGGCCGGTCAGCACGACCGGGATGGCTTGCTCCTGGATGGGGGTCATGGACTCGTAGCCCATTTCGGCTACGGCGCGGGCCAGCGGCTCAGCCAGCGATAGATTGGAAAAAGAACTTGTCATTTAGCCTGCTATTGTCGCACTGCGAGGCGGAAATGGGGTTTTTTACGCCCAGGCGCTGACTCTCAGCAATACTTTGCGCCAGGGTTAGCTATAATTTCAATAGCTTGTTACGCTTTATTTTAGGGCGTTTCAGGCTCTTTTCCCCTGTCACTCCAACACAGAGCGCAGCTGCCGTGTGGTCACGGCCAGGCGCCGTGCACCCATTTGGGCCAGGTTTTCCATGAGGATCAGTCCCGCTTCGGGATACTGGCGCGCCCAGCCGTCAAAGCGTTCGCGCGGCAGCCGCATCAACCGTGCGGCACCACGCTCGGCACCGGCACTGGCGCTGCGCTCGGCGCCATTGAGAAACGCCATCTCGCCAAACACCATGCCCGGCCCCACGGTGGCCAGGCGCAAGCCGCGCTCGGGCGGCCAGTGCGTGCACAGAGTGATGTGGCCCGACACCACCACCAGCAGGTCGCGATCCCGGTCTCCCGCATTGAACACCACGCCCTGCGCGGGCACCACATGGGGCAGCAGCAATGCTTCCAGGGCCAGACGGGCGTCGCGCTGCATGCCTTCACCAATTTCACCCAAGGGGTCGCTACCGCCGCGCGGTGTCCGTTGGTCCAGCGGGCGCTGGGCGAGGATCGCCACCTCAGCCCATTCGAGAGCGCGGTCCAGGTCCGCAAAAGCGCGCACACCTTCGCCCGCGTGCACCGCCGCCAGAGGATCGAGCGCGGCGATGGCGGCAGCGATGCCCTGTTGATCAAGGTCTCGCAACAGCGCCCGCAGCTGTGCCAGGGCGGTGCTATCCCAGGCGGGCACCCGGCCCGCATCCAGAATCACCCATCGGTGGCGCGGCAGCAGGCGCAGGCGCACCTGCTCGGACATGTGCGCAGCCACACCAAACGACATGACGCCCTGCAATTCAAACACCGCCACCTGGTTCATGCGCGGGGTCACCCAACCGTCCGAGGCCGCGCGGCGCAGACGCCGCGAGCGCAGTTCGCCATCAAGCCGCACGTGGCGCAGCACCTTGGTAGCCGAATCGCGCAGCAACACAAAAGTGGCCACCACCAGGCCCGTGACCAGCGCCACCACCCCGCCCATCACGGCAAACACCAGCGCCACCAGCCAGCTTTGCGCCCAGGTGGGACGCGAGTTGCGGGCGTACTGCGCCGACCACATTAAGCGCGGCACCTGCATCAAGCCCGCCAGTACCAACCCGCCCGACAAGCAAGCCATGGGCACCCAGTGCAGCCACCAAGGCCCAGTCAGCGCTACGCCCAGCATGATGGCGGCATGCATGCGCGGGGCATTGCACCCAGAGCCAGATTCGGTCAGCACGATGCGTGAGCGCGAAGCGCTGGTGGATGCCGGAATCATGCCGGCGAGCGCACACACCATGCCCAGCAGGCTCTCACGGCGCAAGGCCGCATTGGCATTGCCCCGCAGGCCGTGCTCAAGCTCCAGCTCCTGGTTGAAGATGAGGATTTCCAGGCTGTTGACCAAGGCCATCAGCAGCGCCAGTACCACCAGCGCCTGGCCGTGTTGCTGCGCCACGGCAATCCACGCAATCCCGGTCCAGTCGGGCCAGAGTGGCCCGGCAAAGGCACTGGGCTGGGCCGCCGGAACAAACACCGCGTCCAGGCCCACACCCCACAACCCGGCCAGCGTGACGGCAAGCGCCACCACGGCCACCGCCGTCAGCAGACCCGGCGCACGGGGCCAGCGCCCGCGCAGCCACCAGGCCAGGCCCACCACCGCCAGCGCCGCCACGGCATGCCAGCCCATGCGCGCTTCGCTGAATGACCCGCTGCCAAAACCATTGGCCACCTGGCCCACGACCATCGACAGCCCCACCCCGGCGGCAAAACCGTGCGTGACCGAAATGGGTAGAAAGCGTGCCACCGAGGCCATGCGCAGCACGCCCAGCAACCACTGAAAAACGAAGGCCAGCGCCACCGTAGCCCCACTGACCGCCAGCACCTGCCGTGCGCTCAGCCCCAGAGACGGTGCCGCGCCGTGGGCCGTGGCCAGTACGGCGGCAAACAGCAGCGCCACCACGGTGGTGGGCGCATACACCACGCCTGGGCGCGGTGCCGCCAAGGTCAGCAGCAACCCGGGCAGTGCGGCCGACCACAAAGCGAGCGCAGCCAAAGAGTATTCACCCGCCAGGGGTGCAAACGCCAGCAGCCCCAAACCCACAGCATGGGGCACGGTGACTGCCGCCGCCGACCAGGCAGCCGCCATGCCCGAGGGCGGCGGGGCTGGCCCTTGCGGCACCGCGGCTTCGACTGGCCCCTGGCCAACCCGGCGGCGGCGCAGGTGGCGGGCAATGGCACTGGGCATGGGTCGGCTGCGCCGCGTCAGAACCTGTCCAGTACCGAACAGGTGCTCAAAGCGTGCGGGCCGCGAAGGTGTCGCAGGACTTCAGGTGGCCCTGCTGCAGCCCGGCGTTGAACCAGCGCTGGCGCTGCGCGCTGGTGCCGTGGGTAAAGCTGTCGGGCACCACGGCTCCGCCGCCCGCGCGCTGCAATGCATCGTCGCCAATTTTGGCCGCTGCGTTCATGGCTTCTTCGACATCGCCCTGCTCCAGAATCTGGCGCGCTTGCTGGGCGTGGTTTGCCCAGACCCCGGCAAAACAGTCGGCCTGCAACTCCAGCTTGACGGAGAGGCGGTTGTAGTCGGCCTGGCTGACACGCCCGCGCATCTGGTCCACCTTGGCGCTGATGCCCAGCAGGTTCTGCACATGGTGGCCCACCTCATGGGCAATCACGTAGGCCTGGGCAAAGTCACCCGGGGCGCCCAGGCGGTCTTTGAGCGTTTGATAAAAACCCAGATCGATGTACACCTTGCGATCGCCAGGACAATAAAACGGCCCCATCGCCGCCTGACCCGTGCCACAGGCCGTGGGCGTGGCGCCGCGAAACAGCACCAGCCGCGGCTGCTGGTAGTTGCTGCCCTGCTGGCGAAACACATCGGTCCACACATCCTCGGTATCGGCCAGCACCGTGGACACAAAGCGCGCCATGGTGTCGTCCGCAGGCGGGCGCTGGGCCGGTGCCTGTTGCACCTGCGCAGGGGTGCCGCCGCTGAGCAGCCCCAGGAGGGTCATGGGGTTGATCCCCAGCACCCAGCCACCCAGGAGCGCAACGACGATGGTGCCAATGCCGATGCTGCGCCCGCCGAACACAGGCATGCCGCCGCCGCCCGAGCCACGCCGGTCTTCCACGTTGTCCGACTGGCGGTTACCTTCCCATTTCATGGCTTTCTCCTGGTGCTTCTTGTTGGACGGGTGGATTTTTTAAGAGCGGATCACAAAACTCATTCTGTTTCCAAATCATTCGTGTCTAGGCGCGAAGCCGCAGACAGTGCTGTAGCACGGCAAGGCGAAGCAACAACGACACGGATGATTTAGAAATGGAATCAGTGAAGCGGTTCTGGCCAGGCGCTGTGTCGCAGGCTGTACGAGTCGCACGACAAGACGCGGCAACGACGCCAGCAGAGTTTTGTGGGCGCTTTAAGCACGGGGCAGGGTCACGCCATGCTGGCCCTGGTATTTGCCACCGCGGTCCTTGTACGAGACTTCGCAGACATCGTCCTTGTCGCTCTCGAAGAACAGCACCTGGGCGCAGCCTTCGCCCGCGTAAATCTTGGCCGGCAGCGGCGTGGTGTTGGAAAACTCCAGCGTTACATAACCCTCCCATTCGGGCTCGAACGGCGTGACGTTGACGATGATGCCGCAACGCGCGTAGGTGCTCTTGCCCAGGCAAATGGTCAGCACATTGCGTGGAATGCGGAAATATTCCATGGTGCGCGCCAGCGCGAAGCTGTTGGGTGGAATGATGCAGCTCTCGCCATGGAAATCGACAAAACTCTTTTCGTCGAAATTCTTTGGATCGACCACCGTGCTGTGGATGTTGGTGAACACCTTGAATTCGGGCGCACAGCGGATGTCATAGCCATAGCTGCTGGTGCCGTAACTGATGATTTTCTTGCCATCGACTTCGCGCACCTGGCCGGGCTCGAAGGGTTCAATCATGCCGTGCTCGGACGCCATGCGGCGGATCCATTTATCGCTCTTGATGCTCATGCGGGAGGCTCCTCAACAATACTACTTATTTGATAGCTAGCAGCGCTTGATGATCAAGTGCTAGGAGCCTATTTTGCTTGAGAAATGACCGTTTGTTCCACCAGGCGATCATCGCCCAGCACGATCATGGCAAACAACAACTCGCTCAGACTGCCCGCCTGGGCCGTGCGCCGCGCCAGCAGCGGCGTGGCCTGGGGGTTGAGCACGATGAAATCACCCTCGCACCCCGGCTGCAGGTTACCCACCACGCCCTGCAAGCCCAGCGCGCGGGCAGCGCCCGCCGTATGTTGCCACCACAGTTGTTGGGGCGACAGGCTCAAACCCTGCTTGGTCTGCAGCCCCTCGACCGCGGTGCGGCCTACATAGTAGGCAGCCAGCATGGTGTGGAACGGCGAAAAACTGGTGCCACCGCCCACATCGCTGGCCAGGCCATAGGCAAAACCGGCGCAGTCTGCCCCGGCGTAGTCAAAAAAACCGCTTCCCAGGAACAGATTGCTGGTGGGGCTGACGGCCGCAGCACTGCGGCGCTCGCGCATCAGGGCGCGGTCAGCCTCGTCCAGGTGGATGCAGTGGGCATACACGGCGCGCTCGCGCATCAGGCCAAAGTCGTCGTACACCGCCAAGTAGCTGCGCGAACGCGGGAACAACTCGCGCACCCAGCGCACTTCGTCCAGATTTTCTGACACATGCGACTGGATCCACACATCCGGATAGCGCGCCGCCAGTTCACCTGCACCACGCAACTGCGCCGGAGTGCTGGTGGGGGCAAAGCGCGGCGTGATGGCATAGCCCAGCCGGTCCACACCATGCCAGCGCTGGATGAGGACCTCGGTATCGAGCAGGCTTTGTTCGGTTTCGTCGCGCACGCCATCGGGCGAGTGGCGATCCTGCAGCACCTTGCCCGTGATCAGGCGCAACTGCCGCTGGCGGGCCTCGGTGAACAACGCATCGACCGACGCCGGGTGCGACGTGGCAAAAGCCAGCGCCGTCGTCACGCCGTTGCGCAGCAGTTCATCGCAAAAGAACTGCGCCACCTGGGTGGCGTAGCCATGGGCGGCAAAGCGCTTTTCCTGGGGGAAGGTGTAGCTCTCTAGCCAGGGCAACAAGCCCTCGGCGGGCGAGCCAATCACATCCGTCTGGGGGTAGTGGACATGCATGTCCACAAAACCGGGCGCAATGATGCGCCCTGGCCAGTGCGTGACCGGCTGCCCCGCGAACTGCGGCGACAGCTGCTGCCAGGCACCGGCCGCCTGCACGCGCTGGCGGCCATGGGCATCGGGGCCGATGGCCAGCAGACCATCCTCGTCATAGACAGCCTGGCCGTCGTCGGTAAAGCGCAGCAGCGCAGAGCGGTAGAGGTGCATGGCTGCAAGCTTACCGGAGCCAACCCCTTTTTTTCTCCGGTGGAGTTCCTCAGTTTTGCAGATGCACGCGCCCCACGAAACTGGCGCGGCCCAGACCAGCGCCCCCGCGCAAGGGCCGCCCCGCCGCGCTGGGGGCGTCCCCCTGCCCGCATCGCGCAGCGATGCGAGAGCGGGGGGAAGGCGCCAAAGGCGACTCAGGGGGGTGCCTCAAATATGCACCGCATGCCCCAACGCCCGCAACGCCGCCTCCTGCACGGCCTCACCCAGCGTCGGGTGGGCGTGGATAGTGCCGGCAACGTCTTCCAGCCGTGCGCCCATCTCCAGCGATAGCGTGAACGCCGCCGCCAGTTCTGCCACGCCCTGGCCCACGGCCTGCCAGCCCAGGATGAGGTGGTTGTCGCGCCGTGCGACCACGCGCACAAAACCCTTGGTGGTTTCGAGCGTCATGGCACGGCCATTGGCGGAAAACGGAAAGGCGGCGTCAATGCAGTCAAGCCCCGCAGCGCGCGCCTCGCCCGGCGTGCGGCCCACCACCACCACTTCGGGGTCGGTGAAGCAGACGGCAGGAATCGCCCTGGGCTCAAAACGGCGTGCCTTGCCCGCGATCACCTCGGCCACCACCTCCCCCTGGGCCATGGCGCGGTGCGCCAGCATGGGATCACCCGTCAAGTCGCCAATGGCCCAGACGTTGCGCATGGAAGTGCGGCACTGCGCATCCACCGCCACAAAGCGCCCGGCCATGTCGAGCTGCAGAGACTCCATGCCATAGCCCGTGGTTCGGGGCTTGCGGCCCACTGCCACCAGCACACGGTCCGCAGGCAATGCAAACTCGTCGGCGCGGGCGCTGCGCACACGCACACCGTGCTGCGCATCAAAGCCCTGCACGCTGCAGCCCAGGTGCAGCACTACGCCACTCTTTTCCAGGGCATCGAGCACCGGTTGGGTCAGCTCCTCGTCGTAGCCCGGCAGCACACGCTCGGCCGCCTCGACCACGGCCACCTCGGCGCCCAGCTTGCGGTAGGCCATGCCGAGTTCGAGTCCGATGTAGCCCGCGCCCACGACCACCAGGCGGCGCGGCAGCCTCTCGGGCGAGAGCGCGCCGGTAGACGACACCACGGGCCCGCCAAAGGGCAGCGTGGGCAACTCCACCGGCTCGGAGCCGGTCGCCAGCAGCAAATGCTCGCAGCGCACGCGCACCGCCTCGCCGCCGGCGGGTTCCACGCGCACCGTCTTGCCGTCTTCGATGTGTGCCCAGCCTTGGATGACCTGCACCCCGGCTTTGCGCAGCAGCGCGCCCACGCCGCCGGAGAGGCGGTTGACGATGCCATCCTTCCAGCGCACCGTCTGCGCGATGTCGAGGCTCGGCGACTGCACCCGGATGCCTAACTGCGAGCCACCAGCCTGGTGCTGCGCGCGCTCGAACTCGTGCGCCGCATGAATCAGCGCCTTGGACGGAATGCAGCCAATGGTCAAACAGGTGCCACCCAGGCGCTCGCCCTCGACCAGCACCGTAGGAATGCCCAGTTGCCCAGCGCGGATGGCCGCCACATAACCGCCGGGGCCGCCGCCGATGACGAGTAACTTTGTAGAAATATCCTTCATCGCCTTACTCCACGAACAGCAGGGCCGGGGTTTCCAGCAGCGCGCGCATGGCCTGGATGAATTGCGCGGCGTGCATGCCATCGACCACACGGTGGTCGAACGAGGAGGAGAGATTCATCAGCAGCCTGCCCACCACCTGCCCACCGCGCAGCATGGGCCGCAGGGCGATGCGGTTGACGCCGACGATGGCCACCTCGGGGTGGTTGATGACCGGCGTGCTGGCGATGCCGCCCAGCGCGCCCAGACTGGAAAGCGTAATGGTGGAACCCGACAGGGCATCGCGCGCCGCCTTGCCACTGCGCGCGCCTTCGGCCACGCTGGCAATACCGGCAGCGCAGGCCCACAGGTCCAGGCTTTCGGCGTGGCGCAGCACCGGCACCATGAGCCCGCCCTCGGTCTGCGTGGCCACACCCAGGTGCACACCGGCGTAGCGCGTGACCACGCCCGCCTCGTCGTCGTAGCGGGCGTTGATCTGCGGAAACTCGCGCAGCGCCAGCACCATGGCGCGTGCCAGGAAGGGCAGCACCGTGAGCTTGCCGCGCGTGGCGCCGTGCAGCTGATTGAGCTTGGCGCGCAGGGCTTCGAGCTCGGTCACGTCGATTTCCTCGACGTAGCTGAAATGCGGAATGCGGCGCTTGGACTCCTGCATCTTCTGCGCTATCTTGCGGCGCAGGCCGATGACGGGAATCGCCTCTTCGCCATGGCGCTCGGCGTAACCCGCAGGGCCTTGGGCAGGCGCCTGGCCGCCGCTGGCGACGTGGGCGTCAAGGTCGCCGTGCAGGATGCGCCCGGCCGGGCCACTGCCGTGCACGAAGCGCAGTTCCACGCCCATGTCGAGCGCACGCTGGCGCACGGCGGGGGATGCGAGTGGGCGCTCACCTGCCGTGCGCGCCACGGCAGGCGCGCTGCGCGGCGTCGCGGACGGGCGCAAGGGCGCGGGCGCAACTGCACGTTCCGCCAGAGCCACGGGCTGGGTCGGTGCGGCTGCGGGCGGGCTGTTTTTCGCTATCGAAACAGGAGCTGCTTGCGCTTGCTGGACGGGCGCTGGAGCCGAATTTTCCTTTAAATTCCCGGCACCTTCCACCTCCAGCCGCACCAGTTCGGAACCCACGGCAATGGTGTCGCCCACGCTGCTCCCCAGCGCCAGCACCTTGCCGGACACGGGCGACGGGATTTCCACCGTGGCCTTGTCGGTCATCACATCGGCAATGGACTGGTCTTCAGCCACCATTTCGCCCGGCTGCACGTGCCAGACGACCAGCTCCACTTCGGCAATGCCCTCGCCAATGTCGGGCACGCGGATTGCGTAAATTCCCATGGTCATGCCTCCACTGCGCGTTGCAGGGCTGCGCCTACGCGCGCAGGCCCCGGGAAATACGCCCATTCCTGGGCGTGTGGGTAAGGCGTGTCCCAGCCGGTCACACGCTCGATGGGGGCTTCCAACTGGTAGAAACAATGCTCTTGCACCAGCGCCGTGAGCTCGGCACCAAAGCCGCTGGTGCGCGTGGCCTCGTGCACCACAACACAGCGGCCCGTCTTCTTGACCGAGTTCACGATGGTTTCCAAGTCCAGCGGCCAGATGGAACGCAGGTCAATGATCTCGGCGTCGATGCCCGTCTCGCGTGCCGCGCATTCACTCACCCAGACCATGGTGCCGTACGTCAGCACCGTGACCGCCTTGCCAGGACGAAAGACTGCAGCGCTGGTCAGCGGCACCTTGTAGTAGCCCTCGGGCACGCGCCCCATGGCATGCTTGGACCAAGGCACTACCGGCTTGTCGTGCTGGCCGTCGAACGGGCCGTTGTACAAGCGCTTGGGTTCCAGAAAGATGACCGGGTCGTCGCTCTCGATCGAGGCAATCAGCAGGCCCTTGGCGTCGTAAGGGTTGCTGGGCATCACGGTGCGCAAGCCGCACACATGGGTGAAGAAGGCCTCGGGGCTCTGGCTGTGCGTCTGCCCGCCGTAGATGCCGCCGCCGCAGGGCATGCGGATGGTCAGCGGCGCGGCAAAGTCCCCAGCCGATCGGTGGCGCAAACGCGCCAGCTCGGAGACGATCTGGTCCGTGGCCGGGTAGACGTAGTCGGCAAACTGGATCTCGACCACCGGACGCAGGCCATAGGCGGCCATGCCTATGCCGGTGCCGACGATGCCGGACTCGGAAATCGGCGCATCAAAACAGCGCGATGTGCCGTATTTGGCTTGCAGGCCCTCGGTGGCGCGAAACACGCCGCCGAAATAGCCTACGTCTTCGCCATAGACGATGACGTTGTCGTCGCGTTCCATCATCACATCCATCGCCGAGCGCAGCGCCTGGATCATGGTCATGGGCACAGCATCGGTGAGGGGGGCCTGATTTTTCTCTTGTAGTGCGGTCATGGCTTACACCCCCATCTGCTGGCGTTGCCGGCGCAGGTGCTCCGGCAGTTCCTTGTACACATCGTCAAAGACGGTCGCGGCGCTGGGTACGCGGCCATCGAGCAAGGTGCCGTGGCTCTCGGCCTCTTTTTGCGCGGCGATGACCTCGGCCTCCAGGTCCTTGAGGGCCTGTGTGTGACGCTCATCGCTCCACTCGCCAATGGCGATCAGATGCTTTTTCAGGCGTTCAATCGGGTCGCCCAACGGAAAGTGCTGCCAGTCGTCGGCAGGACGGTACTTGGACGGATCGTCCGAGGTGGAATGCGGGCCAGCGCGGTAGGTTTCCCACTCGATCAGCGTCGGCCCATGGTTGGTACGTGCACGCTCGGCCGCCCACTGCGAGGCGGCATAGACGGCCAGAAAATCATTGCCATCAACGCGCAAGGAAGCAATGCCCACACCCACGCCGCGCTGGGCAAAGGTGGTGCCCTCACCTCCCGCAATGGCTTGGAAGGTGGAGATGGCCCACTGGTTGTTGACCACGTTGATGATGACCGGCGCACGGTACACATGGGCAAAGGTGAGCGCGGTGTGGAAGTCCGACTCGGCGGTGGAGCCATCGCCGATCCAAGCCGAGGCTATTTTTGTATCGCCCTTGATGGCCGAGGCCATGGCCCAACCCACGGCCTGGGGCATTTGCGTCGCCAGGTTGCCCGAGATCGAGAAGAAGCCTGCGCGCTTGTACGAGTACATCACCGGTAGCTGGCGGCCCTTGATAGGGTCGCGCTCGTTGCTCATCAACTGGCAGATCAGCTCGGACATGGCAATGTCGTCACGCGAGAGCAGCAGGCCCTGCTGGCGATAGGTAGGAAAGCACATGTCGCCGTCCTGCAGCACCATGGATTGGCCCACGGCAATGGCTTCCTCGCCCAGGCACTGCATGTAGAACGACAGTTTTTTCTGCCGCTGCGCGATCAGCATGCGGGCGTCGAACACGCGCGTTTTCATCATCGCGCGCAGGCCCCGGCGCAATCGATCTGGATGGATGGGGATGGCCCAGGGGCCGACTGCCTGGCCATTGTCATCGAGCACACGCACCAGGCTGGTGGCCAGGTCGGCCGTGTCGGCAGCGGGGGTGTCTGGGGGAGGTCTGCGCACTGCGCCTGCGGGCGAGATGCTCAGAAAGGAAAAGTCGGTCTTGCAGCCGGGCCGCCCAGTAGGCTCCGGCACATGCAGCTTGAGCGCTGAGTGCGATGTCATCCACGGTCTCCGTGCGCGATTGTGTCGCGCCATGATTTTCGGGTAGGGCGGCGCGCCGATATGCGGCGTGTCGCCCTTCTTGCGCGGGTAGCGCAGTCGAAAATTCTAAGCGCGCCCGCGCCCGTTGACCAGCCCCGCAGATGGGCCTGCTTGCAGTGGGGTCAGCGCGCGCTTGGCTGACCCTGCACGCCTTTGCCCAGCCAGTGCATGCCTCGGATCTGGGCATCACTCCACTGGGCGTTCAGCGTCTTGAGCGCCGCGTTTGTCTGCTAAAAAATGGGCGCCCAAAGTCAGGTGGCCGCAAGCGCGGCCGCGAGGATTTTGTGCATGGTGTTCATCTACAGGGTCCCTGGGATAGAAAAGCAAAAAACCGCTGGCACAGCGGTCTTGCGTCGAGCTCTATTGGCCGGGCCATCTCATCGAATGCAGGCTGCAAAGAGGCTGCCTGCCACGCAGCCCTCCCGCGGCCCCTTCAGCGGGCCGGAACAATCACTGTGGTGCCACCTGTACGCCCGGTATCACCCGTAGCGCCCGTTTCACCTGTCGCGCCGGTATAGCCGGTGGCCCCTGTGCCGCCGGTTGCACCCGTCGCACCGGTTGCGCCGGTGTAGCCCGTGGCTCCGGCACCGCCCGTGCTTCCAGTGGCACCGGTGTAGCCCGTACGGCCCTGAGCCCCCGTATCACCCGTAGCGCCCTGCGGACCCGCCGGGCCGGGAGGAAGCGAAAAGCATGCACTCAAACCCATGGTCATCAACGTGGCGGCGATCAAATGTGCGTATTTCATGGAAATCTCCTTGGAGGAAAGTAGAGAGAACCGCCCACGTCTCTGCAAGCAATCCTCAGAAATGGATCCACACGCCCAAGGGCACGCTTCAACCACACTGGTGAGACTACGCAGATTGCCGGTTCTCTTCTGTGCGCTACAGCGCATAGGCGGGGATTCCGATGCCTTTGCGAACCGGACGAAGAAAGGCTGCCACCAATGTTCGATACCGTACAGACCATGGCCGCATGGAGGACTACTCTTGCATGGTCTGCACCCCAATCTCTGTTCATAAAAAAAGGGGGAGGCGGTTTTTACGAACCCATATCTGTCACCGACTGGAGCATTACCATGATCATTCGCACTCTCCTCGCCGCAGCCATCGCTGCGACCACCCTGCTGACCGCAACGGGCTGCGCTGTCAGCCGTGGACAGGAAACTGTCGGCGCCTACATTGACGACGCAGGCATCACAACGACAGTGAAAACTCGCCTGCTCGAAGACAAACGGGTTGCCGGAACCTCGATCAGCGTTGAAACACTGAACGGAACCGTGATGTTGTCCGGCTTTGCCAAGAACACAGAAGAGAAGAACGTCGCCGAGAACATCGCTCGGCAGGTCAATGGCGTGCGGTCGGTCAAGAACGAAATCGCCATTCGCCCCTGAACCTTTTTTCACGACCATCCACACAGCATCACACAAGGAGTTTTTATGAACTGGGACCAAATCAAGGGCAACTGGAAGCAAGCAGCGGGCAAGGCACAGGAGCAATGGGGCAAACTCACCAACGACGACCTCGACGTTGTGGCCGGGCGACGCGACCAACTCGCCGGCAAGATCCAGGAACGCTACGGCATTGCCAAGGATGAAGCCGAAAAGCAACTGGCTGACTGGGAGCGCAAGGCCAGCGATTCGTGGTTCAAGTGATTGCACAGCGGCATGCCTGAATCCGCATGCGCAAGTCACGCACTGCACAGCAAAACGGCCCCGAGGGGCCGTTTTTTTATGATGCTGTTCCCATAGATCAACGGTTGCGTGGCTCTCCCTGTCGGTTCACGGTGACCATGGCCCCTGGGGACTCGGTCATCTGAATCCGATGCTCTTGCCCCCGGAAGGTGTAGGTGACATCCCAGTAGTCTGGCTGCTGGTTGGGCACATCGGCGCATCGCTGCACATTCTGCATCCGCCCCGTCTGTCCGTCCGACCCGATACGGGACCCCACCACTGCCCCCGCCACAGCGCCCCCAGCGGTAGCAATGTCCCGGCCCGTTCCGCCGCCCACCTGGTGACCCAGTACTCCGCCAATCAGTGCGCCTGCAATGGCCGCTGGAACATTGCTGGAGTCCCCTCGGTTCTGCCCCACACGCTCGCGTTCCACCCAGCAACGCTGTTCGGGGGTTGCCATTACAGCGCGTGCGGAGGTCACTGGGACTTCATAGAGGCGCTCGCCATTGCGACGGCGGCTGTCGTAGAAGGGATCGGGTACCGGCGCAAAGCGGTTGTTGGCCACACGCGCATTGCGATCAACTTCCCGCACCGACGACAGACGATCATTCATCCCCATGGAAGACAACGAAGGATATCGGCCCGGGCGAAGGACAATGCAGCGCCCCCGAAAGCGTGCGTCTTCACACACCTCCCAGCGCCCCCCCAAGATCTGCACCGAAGAAGCACGGTCATTGAATCCCGAACGTCCAAGATCCCCCATCTGGCGCTCGGTGGTAAATGAACGCCCCCGAAACCCTTCGTTTTCAAAAAAGACTGCTTGCGCCCCAGCCTGTGTGGCAAGTGCCAGCAGGGTCAAGGCACATGCGTTTTTCAACAGATGTTTCATTGTTCAATCCTATAGTGTGGGTGCCTGCCCCGGCTGACCCGTACGGCATCCATGTAAATCAAAAGCACTGCGGCCGACACAAGATCACAACCGGCCCATCACCAGCAGCACCAGCATGACGACCACCACCAGACCCAGCAATCCACTGGGACCATAGCCCCAGTTACGGCTGTGCGGCCAGGAGGGAATTACGCCGATCAGCAGCAGGATCAGCACGATCAAAAGCAAGGTTCCCAAGCCCATCAATTTCTTCCTTTAATCGGTGTGTGCGGGGCTTCAATTGGCCGGTGCCGAGGCCGGAGGCACCACGATGACGGTGGTGCCTTCACCAGATGTGCCTGCCACACCAGGCGCTCCTGTCGTACCCGTCGCCCCCTGGCTTCCATCGTTTCCGGCTACGCCCTGCGGCCCCGCGGGTCCAGGTACAGCCACAGGGACAGGAACATTGACTACAACAGGCTGTTTTTCGCAGGCAACAAGGCCCAGCAAGGTCAGCAGCACCGCTGCAAGGTGTATGGTTTTCATGGAGTTTCCTTTGAAATGCACAAACTGTGGCACGCAGGGATTGGCCCCGCGTGGGCCACACCGATCTGACCGGTAGCGTCAAGAACGGCGCCCTCTCAGGCTAAACATCCATTGGCCGCACGTCGGTGCGTTAGCGAACACAGCCAGCACTTTCGGCTGCGCTGTGCACACCGGTCGCCGCACCCGGCGCACGCCAGGTCGATCTCTCAGGACATCAACGCGGCATAGGCTTTGCGATCGGCGGCATAACAGCTGCAGGCCACCGCAGCCAGTCCTCGGCGGTCGAGCACCGTGACCTGGCCGCGGTGGTACGTGATCAACCCTTCGCGCTGAAGCCTGCCGGCGGCTGTGGTGATGCCCACCCGGCGTACCCCCAGCAGGAAAGCCAGGTACTGGTGGGTGACATGAAAATTCGAGACTTCCGACCGATCCTGGGTCATCAACAGCCAACGCGCCAGCCTGGGACCAATGGTGTGAAAACGATGGCAGGCCGCCAGGCCCGTGCGCTGCGCCATCAGCACAGACAGGTACCGATTGACGCCCGCCAGCAGGGCCTGGCTGTCTTTCAGCAGGGCGCAAAAATCATCGGTACCCATGCGCCATGCGTGGCCGGGGCTTTGCACGATGGCATGCAATGGCTCCTGTGCAACACCCAGTGCCAACTGCGCGCCCAGCAGACCTTCACGCCCGACCATGCCCACCTCCAGGGCCAGGCGTCCATCAACCTGCGCCACCTGGGAGATGAATCCCTCGATGGGGAAATAGGCATGGCACGTGGGTTGGCCCGGGCTTCCCAGCACTTGGGACGCCACCAGCGGTACCTGCTCGCACCGCGACAGGAAACCCAGGCGCTCCTTGGGCGGCAGAAGCTCGATCAGATGGTTGCGGGTAGGGGCCAATGGGTGATCCTGGAGGAAGGGCAACGTCCTTGTGCAGAAGCAGGTGCACAAAAACCACACCACTACCGCAAGACCCGGTTCACCCGTTGGCACAGTCTGCGCCACAAGCCCTCTTGCCACTGTCTGCCAGCCCACATAGTGGGCCTCTAAAACCCTGTAACGCGAGGAGACCGACCCTGGCTAGCGGGCCAGCTCGGTAGGAAGGAGCCTGTCGTACTCGTGTTTGACCACACCATAGCATTCACAGGTGCGAAGCTCCAGCCCCTTGCGGTCGAGCACCGTGATACGGCCCCGGGCATAACGGATCAGGCCTGCCGCCTGCAGTTTGAGGGCTGCCTCTGTCACCCCCTCTCGGCGCACGCCGAGCATGTTGGCAATCAGCTCCTGCGTCATCACCAGTTCATTGCCCGGCAAGCGATCCAGGCTCAGCAAAAGCCAGCGGCACAATTGCTGATCGAGCGAATGGTGCCGGTTGCACGCGGCGGTCTGCACCATCTGCGCAATCAGCGCCTGGGTATAGCGCAGCAGCAGGTGCATGACAGGCCCCGATCGGTTGAATTCATCCTGGATCCTCTGTGCACTGAGCCGCACACCCATTCCCGCGCTTTGCACCACTCCACGACTCGGTGTGGTGCCCCCACCCATGAACAGGGTGATGCCCACCACTCCCTCGTAGCCGACCACCGCGATTTCGGCCGAGGCCCCGTTTTCCATCACATAGAGCAGCGAAACAATGGACGTGGTGGGAAAGTACACATGGCTCATGGGCCGACCGGACTCATACAGCACCTGCCCCAGGGGCATTTCCACCGGTTCCAGACAGGGCTGCAGGCGCTGCCAATCGGTCTCTTGCAACGCAGCGAGCAGTTGATTGCTCTTGGGGTCTGTGGCCTGGGTCATGATATGCATGGGGTGTGCTGGTGCTCGATAAATCTGCGGGCCTGTCTCGCACGATGCTTGCGGCATGTCGCCTGGAATGCTGCATTGTGTACGTTTTCGCACACACCAAATCCTACGCCATTTTGATATCTCACAGGAGTTCCACCATGCCCATGTTTGTCGACACTTCACCGCCCGGTCAATGCATTTTTTGCCGTCTGGTGGCGGGCGAAATCCCTTCTGCCCGGGTCTACGAGGATGCATTGACCCTTGCCTTCATGGATCTGGGCCAGGTGAACCCCGGCCATGTGCTGGTGGCCACGAAGCGCCACGCAGCCACCCTCCTGGACATCACCCCCGCAGAGGCCGCTGCCGTCATGCAGACAGCCCAGCGCGTGGCCAGCGCCGTGCAGGCCACGTTCGACCCGCCAGGCATCACCTTGCTGCAGGCCAATGGCCGCGAGGGCGACCAGACGGTGTTTCATTTCCACATGCACGTCGTTCCACGCCATGCACAGGATGGCATAGCGCTGACCTGGCCCCGCAAAGACCCTGATGCAGGCACCCTGCAAAATTACGCCGACCGCCTGGCGGCAGCCATCGCTCCCGCGCCCTGATTCTGTTTCCAAATCATTCGTGTCTAGGCGCGAAGCCGCAGACAGTGCTGTAGCACGGCAAGGCGAAGCAACAACGACACGGATGATTTAGAAATGGAATGAGGTGATGGCTCAGCCATCGTGCTCAACAAAGCGCTCGAAACTTTCCTTGAGCCGGTGCTGCCACTGGCGTTTGTCAGCCTCGGGGGCAAAGCTGGCCTCAAAGCTGTTGCTGGCCAGCTGGTAGGCGTGGCGCGGTGTCATGCCGGTGGCAGCAAAAACCTGGGTGAAGTTATCGTTGATGTAACCACCAAAATAGGCCGGGTCATCGGAGTTGACGGTGGAGCACAGCCCGGCCTCCAGCAACTGGCGCAGGTTGTGGTTCTTGAGATCGGGGAAAACGCACAACTTCTGGTTGGACAGCGGGCACACGGTCAGCGGGATACGCTCTTTCGCCAGACGCTGCATCAGCGCTGCATCCTTGACGGCCTGCACGCCATGGTCGATGCGCTCGACCTTCAGCACGTCCAGCGCGCTCCAGATGTACTCCGGCGGCCCCTCCTCGCCTGCATGGGCCACGAGGTGCAAGCCCAGCGCGCGGCAGCGTTCAAAAACCCGCGCAAACTTCTCAGGAGGATGACCCATTTCGCTGCTGTCCAGGCCCACGCCAATGAACTTGTCCTGCAGCGGCAGCGCCTGCTCCAGCGTGGCAAAAGCATCTGCCTCGCTGAGGTGGCGCAAAAAGCACAAAATCAGCGATGCACTGATGCCATGCACACTGCGCGCATCCTCACAAGCGCGGTACAGGCCGTTGATGACAGTTTCGATGGCAACGCCGCGTGCGGTATGGGTCTGCGGGTCGAAAAAAATCTCGGCATGCACCACGTTGTCAAAAGCCGCCCGCGCCAGGTAGGCGCGGGCCATGTCATAAAAGTCCTGCTCGTGCAGCAGCACGCTGGCGCCCGCGTAGTAGATATCGAGAAAGCTCTGCAGGTTGTTGAAAGCGTAGGCACTGCGCAGCGCCTCGACACTGGCGAAGGGCAGGCGCACATCGTTGCGCTGTGCCATGGCAAAAATGAGTTCAGGCTCTAGCGAGCCCTCGATGTGGATGTGCAACTCGGCTTTGGGCATGGAGCGCAACAGCACAGCCAACCGTTCGGCGGACAGAGGGGGAACCTTGAACATTGCAGCTTTCCTTCCATTGAAAAGGGCCGCCCACGGGCGGCCCTTTGGCTCGGCGCGCAGGCGCGGGGATTACTTCTTGTCGCCGCCAGGAATCTTGCCTTCCACGCCCTTGACGTAGAAGTTGATGCCTCCGAGGAACTTGTCGTCAGCCACAACATCCTTTTCCAGCACGGGCTTGCCATCTTGACCCACGATCGGACCCTTCCAGATGCTGAAGGAACCGTCGGCCAGGCCCTTCTTGACTTCCTCAACCTTGGCCTTGGTCTCGGCTGGCACATCTTCGGCAATGGACACGAGGTCAATCGCGCCTTCCTTCACACCCCACCAGGCCTGGCCCGTGGCCCAGGTGCCATCGAGCGCATCCTTGGTAGCTTTGATGTAGTAAGGACCCCAGTTGATCACGGCCGACGCCAAGTGTGCCTTGGGACCATAAGCGGTCATGTCCGAATCCCAGCCAAAGGCGCGCTTGCCTTTTTCCTGTGCGGTTTTCAGCACGGCAGGCGAATCGGTGTTCTGGAACAGCACGTCGGCGCCGCCGTTGATCAACGACGTGGCCGCTTCGGTTTCCTTGGGAGGACTGAACCATTCGTTCACCCAGACCACCTTGGTCTTGATCTTGGGGTTCACGCTTTGCGCGCCCAGCGTGAAGCTGTTGATGTTGCGCAGCACTTCGGGGATGGGCACCGAGCCGACCACGCCCAACGTGTTGGTCTTGGTCATGGCACCGGCAATCACACCCGCCATGTACGCGCCTTCATAGGTGCGGCTGTCATAGGTACGCATGTTCTCAGCGGTCTTGTAGCCGGTCGCGTGCTCGAACTTGATGCCGGGGTTGTCCGCAGCCACCTTGAGCATGGATTCCATGTAGCCGAACGTGGTGCCAAAAATCAGCTTGTTGCCCTGGCCCGCCATGTCGCGCAGCACGCGCTCGGCGTCGGCCGATTCGGGCACGCTTTCCACGAAACTGGTAACGATCTTGTCGCCAAATTCCTTTTCCAGCGCCTTGCGTCCGTTGTCATGGGCATACGACCAGCCACCGTCGCCCACCGGGCCGACATAGGCAAACGCAATCTTGAGCGGCTCGGGCTTAGGCGCCGGGGCTTCGGTGACCGGCGCAGGCGCGGGTGCAGGGGCCGGAGCGGGCTCTTCCTTCTTGCCACAGCCCACGAGTGCGGCGGCGGCTACGGCGGACATCGCGGCCACTTTCAGCAGAGTGCGTTTGTGCAAATCGGTCATGTCGGTTCCTTCTGGGGGAGAGTTGGGGACAGGAAAAACGGCCATTATGAGCCGGGATGGAAAGGTTTGCCCAGCGATGCAGGCATGTTCACGCGGATCCACTGCGGATTGCGCGAGATCAGCGCCAGCACCACGATGGTGGAGACATAGGGCAGCATGCTCAGCCACTGGCTGGCCACCTGCACGCCGGTGGCCTGCAGGTGAAACTGCAACATGGTCACACCGCCAAACAGGTAGGCACCGAGCAGCACGCGCGCTGGGCGCCAGGTGGCAAAAGTGGTCAGCGCCAGCGCGATCCAGCCACGCCCGGCCACCATGCCTTCAACCCACAGCGGCGTGTACACGGTCGAAATGTAGGCCCCGGACAAACCGCACAGCGCCCCGCCGACCACAACGGCCGCCAGACGAATGCGCCGCACCGGGTAGCCCAGTGCGTGCGCCGACTGCGGCGACTCGCCCACCGAACGCAGCACCAGCCCGGCGCGTGTGCGGTACAAAAACCACACCAGCGCGCCAGCAAAGACCATGGAGAGATAGACCATGGGGTGCTGGCGGAACAGGGCCGGGCCCAGCAGGGGCAGGTCGCTGAGCCAGGGCAGCTCGTATTTGGGCAGTTCGGGCAGCTTGGCCTGCACATAGCTGATCCCGGCAAACGCCGAAAACCCCGTGCCAAACAGGCTCAAAGCCAATCCCGTGGCGTACTGGTTGGTCCCCAGCCAGATGACCAGCCA
>NZ_BAAGQN010000018.1:242561-262905 GCF_054783455.1 Simplicispira piscis | reverse complement strand
AAGCCCGCTATGGCGGCGCACAGCATCATGCCCTCGGCCCCGAGGTTGACGATGCCGGCCTTTTCGTTGATGAGCAGGCCCAGGGCCGCAATGGCCAGAACCGTGCCCGCACTGAGCGTGGCACCGATAAGGAGTGCGTAGGATTCCATATCAGGCTCCTGCCTTCACACCAGAGGGGCGCACCCAACGCACGCGGTAGGCAATCAGGGTATCGCAGGCCAGCAGCGAGAACAGCAGCAAACCCTGGAACACGCCAGTGAGCGATTTGGGCAGGCCCAGGCGCGACTGCGCCAGTTCGCCACCGATGTAGAACATGCTCATGAGAATGGCCGAAAACACCATGCCTACCGGATGCAGGCGCCCCACAAAGGCCACGATGATGGCCGCAAAGCCGTAGCCCGCAGGCACATAGGGTGTGAGCTGACCGATCGGCCCAGCCACCTCCAGCGCCCCCGCCAACCCAGCCGATCCGCCCGAGATGAGCAGCGCCGTCCAGAGCGCACGGCGCGACGAAAACCCGGCATAACGGGCTGCAGCAGGCGCCAGACCGCCCACCTGCTGTGCAAACCCAGCGCGCGAACGAAACAGGAAAACCCACAACGCTGCGGCGCTGGCGAGCGCAATGTACAGGCCGATATGCATACGCGAACCCGCCATCAGGCGCGGGATCTGCGTCACTTTCTCAAAAGTGCGCGTCTGCGGAAAGTTATAGCCCATCGGGTCCTTCCAGGGGCCAAACACCAGAAAACTCAGCAGCAATGTGGCCACGTAGACCAGCATCAGGCTGACCAGGATTTCATTGGCATTGAAACGGTCGCGCAGCAGCGCCGTGAGCCCCGCCCAGACCATGCCCCCCAGCACACCGGCCAGCAGCAGCGCAGGCACGATCCAGGCGCCCGTGTCCTTGCTGGCCAGCAGTGCCACACCGCCTGCGGCAATGGCACCCATCACAAACTGACCCTCGGCACCGATGTTCCAGACGTTGGAGCGAAAGCACACCGCCAGGCCCAGGGCAATCAGCAACAGCGGCGTGGCCTTGACCATGAGTTCGCCCAGTGCGTACTGCGAGCGCACCGGCTCCCAGAAAAAAATCTGTAGACCGCGCAGCGGGTCCTTGCCCAGCAGAGAGAAAAGCGCCACGCCAATCAGCACCGTGACGCACAGTGCCAGCACGGGCGATCCATAGGTCCAGAGGCGCGAGGCCTGGGGCCGGGGTTCAAGCTTCAACATGGGAAACCCCGCTTTGCAGTTCTGCCAATTGCGCGCGGTTGCGCGCCAGGTGGGCCTGCACATCGGCATGCCACAGGCCGCTCATCCATTCGCCAATGCGCGGGGCCGTGGCCTGGGCCCGATCGACCGAAGGCGACAGACGGCCCTTGGCCATCACGTACATGCGGTCGCTGATGTCAAACAGCTCCTCCAGTTCTTCGCTGAGCACCAACACGGCACAACCGGCATCGCGCAAGCGCAGGATTTCGCTGCGGATCTGCTGCGCAGCGCCCACATCGACGCCCCAGGTGGGCTGTGAAACGATAAGCAGGGTCGGGTTGGCCGAAACTTCCCGCCCGACGATGAATTTCTGCAGGTTGCCACCTGAGAGCGACTGGGCCGCCGCGTGCGGCCCACCGGCCCGAACGCCAAAGCGCTCGATGATGGCCTGCGCCTGCGCCTGCAACACAGACATGCGAATCCAGCCTCCCCAGCCCACGGCATCGTTGCGGGTGAGCAGCAGGTTATGCGCCAGGCCCATGCTGGGCACGGCACCCCGCCCCAGGCGTTCTTCGGGCACAAAGTGCAGGCCCAGCGCGCGGCGCTGGCGTGGGCCCAGGTGCCCGGCGTTCTGGCCTGCCACCTGCACCGTGTCGGGCCGGGCGCGCTGGTCCTCACCCGACAGCGCATACAACAGCTCTCTTTGCCCGTTGCCCGAGACTCCGGCAATGCCCACCACCTCGCCGGCACGCACATCGAGCTGCAGGTCCACCAGGTCCACGCCAAATGGGTCGGTGCGTGGCAGGCTCAGGCCCGCCACGCGCAGCACGGTGTCGCCGGTCTGGGCGGCGCGGTGCTCCAGCGCCGGCGGCTCGGCACCGATCATCAGGCGCGAGAGCGAGGCGTTGGATTCTTCACGCGGGTCGCACACGCCTGTCACCTTGCCACCGCGCAGCACCGTGCAGGCCGTGCACAGAGCGCGGATCTCGTGCAGCTTGTGGCTGATGTAGAGGATGCTGCAGCCCTCCTGCGCCAGCTTGCGCAGCACCACGAAGAGCTTTTCGACCGCCTGGGGCGTGAGCACCGAGGTGGGTTCATCAAGGATGAGCAAACGCGGCTCGGTCAGCAGGGCGCGGATGATCTCCACGCGCTGCATCTCGCCCACGCTCAGGGTGTGCACCGGGCGCAGCGGATCGATGTCCAGGCCGTACTCCTGCGCCTTGGCGGTGATGCGGCGGGTGACGTCGGCCAGGGAATGGCTTTTGTCCAGCCCCAGCCAAACGTTCTCGGCCACGGTCAGCGTGTCGAACAGGCTGAAATGCTGGAACACCATGGCAATGCCCAGGTGCCGCGCCTCCTGCGGGTTGCGGACCTGCACGGTGCGGCCATCGAAAGACACACTGCCCTCGTCGGGGCGGGTGGCGCCGTAGATGATCTTCATCAGCGTGGACTTGCCAGCGCCGTTTTCGCCCAGCACGGCGTGGATTTCACCGGGCTGCACGACCAGCGACACGCCGCTGTTGGCCACCACGGCGGGGTAGCGCTTGGTGATGCCCGTGAGCTGCAACCGGGGCGGCGTTGCCGTACCAGTCGCGGAAAGGGGTGCGGTGGAACTCATGCGGGCGATTGTCTCTCAGTTTGTTACTTTTATTGAAGAAATTGGCGTCTTACGCTGATAGGGTAAGCGCTGATAGCTATTGTTTTCGCAGTGAAAGCGCAACCCCCCGGATGCATTCACGCAACCACATCGCCGCCGCTGAGTGGTGGCTGCGCGCATGCCAGAGCTGGTAATACATGAGTGGCGGAAAATGCACCGGGCACGGCAGGATGGCCACGGGCAGGCGGTCCGTAAAGCGCTCGCAGTACTGGCGCCCCGTGGTCAGCACCAGCAAGCTGGAGGCCACGATGTCCGGAATCAGGCTGAAATGCGCACAGCGCGCGGTGATGTTGCGGGCCAAACCCTGGGTGTCGAGATAGCCATCAATCACGCCGCGCGCACCCGGGTGCGTGGGCGTGGGCGCAATGTGCTCAGCCTCCAGCCACTCGTCAATGTCCCAGCCCCGGCGCATGGCGGGGTGTTCCTGGCTGACCAGGCACACCACTTCGTCGGACAACAACCGACCCAGGTGCAGGTCGTCCGGGGGCTGCGGCCAGTTGCCAATGACCACATCGGCCTCACCTTGTGCCAGCAGCGCGTGGTAGTGGGCATCGGGCGAGAGCGGCAAGATTTCGATGGGGCACAGCGGCGCTTCGTGCTTGATGCGCGCCATCAGACGCGGCAGAAAAAACGGGTCAAGGTAGTCGCTTGCTGCCACGCGGAAGGTGCGTGTGGCGCTGCGCGGGTCGAAGCCGCGTGCATCGGAAAACAGTGCCTCGGCCGCGCGCAGGATGGCACCGGCTGGCTCCACCATGCGCAGCGCCGCATCGGTGGGCACCATGGCGCTGCCCGAGCGCACCAGCAAGGGGTCGCCCGCCAGGGTGCGCAGGCGTTTGAGCGCGCTGGATACCGCCGGCTGGTGCATGCCCAGCCGCACGGCCGCCCTCGATACGCTGCGTTCAGTCAACACGGTATGCAAGACCCTTATGAGATGGAGGTCTATCTTGTCGAAAAGGGCTTGGTCTCTCATAGCTGTGCAGGCATTCCCGTCATACGGCGAGGCTTATGTCGCGAGGCGCAGCACGCTCTACCCTAGGAGCCTGTCGGGCTTGGTAAACGTCGGCTGCAAATCGACCGCAGCAGCCCATTTTCCACCGTCTTTTTGCCCCATAGCCGGGCTATGGGGCTGCAAATCCGGCAAAAACTGGTCTCGCTGGGGTCGATTCTCGCTTTCGACGCCCCAAGTCCGACAGACTCCTAGAACGTCCGCAGTCCATCCGCTGTAACCTCTCGACCATGCGCTCTTTGCAATTCATCCGCCGCGGCCAGCCGATAGCGTTGGCCAATGTACCACCCGACCGCACGCTCTTGCAGGTGCTGCGCGAGGACCTGGGCCACACCGGCACCAAAGAGGGCTGCGGCGAAGGCGACTGCGGCGCCTGCACCGTGGTGATCGGCGAGGCCGATGGCGACGGCGTGGCGTACCGCGCCATCAACGCCTGCATCTGCCTGGCGCATTCCATCGATGGCAAGGCGCTGTGGACCGCCGAAGACCTGGCGCTCGATCCGCTCATCCTGCCCACCGACGCGGCGGACCCGGGCAGCGCCCTGCATCCAGTGCAGCAGGCCCTGGTAGACCACCACGCATCGCAGTGCGGGTTCTGCACGCCGGGTTTTGTCATGAGCCTGTTCGCCCTGTACCAGAACCGGGTCTGCCACGGCCAGCCCGTCACGCGCGAGCAGGCAGTGCAAGACCTCTCGGGCAACCTGTGCCGCTGCACCGGCTACCGCCCCATCCTGGACGCCGCCCAGGAGATGCACACCCTGCCCCGCATGCAGGTGGACGAGGCCGCTTTGCTACAACAATTAGAGCTACTAGCGCTTACCCATAGGCCGCTAGAGCAAGATTTTTCCTATATTTCCCCCACCACGCTTGATGCCCTGCTGGCGGCACGCGCCACGCACCCGCAGGCACAACTGGTGGCGGGCTGCACCGACGCAGGGCTGTGGGTGACCAAGCAGCACCGCCAGTTGGGCCAGGTGCTCGACGTGACCCGCGTGGCCGAGCTGCGCCAGATCACCGAGGCAGCAGACCACACGGCCATCGGCGCCGCCGTGCGCCTGCAGGACGCCTTTGAAGCGCTGGTGCAGCGCAGGCCGCAACTGCACACCTTTGCCACCCGCTTTGCAGGGCTGCCGGTGCGCAACGCCGGCACGCTGGGGGGCAACATTGCCAACGGCTCGCCGATTGGTGACTCCATGCCGCTGCTCATTGCCCTGCGCGCCCGCGTGGTGCTGGCCAGCCCCCGGGGCGAGCGCATTCTGGCGCTGGAAGACCTGTACACCGGGTACCGCCAGAACGTGCTGTCGCCCGACGAAGTGCTGGCGCGCATTCTGGTGCCCCACCCTGCCAAGGCTGAGCTGTTGCGCGCCTACAAGGTGTCCAAGCGCTTCGACGACGACATCTCTGCGGTGTGCCTGGTGCTGTGCCTGCACCTGGAGGGCGGCGCGGTGCGCAGCGCCTCCATCGGTGCTGGTGGCGTGGCCGCCGTGCCTGCCCGCGCGCACCAGGCCGAGGCCGCTCTCACAGGCCAGCCCTGGGACGAAGCTGCGGTGCAGCGCGCAGCGCAGGCGCTGCAGACCGAGTTCACCCCCCTGTCCGACATGCGTGCCAGCAGTGCGTACCGGCGCACCGTGCTGGCCCGGCTGGTGCAGCGCTTCTGGCTCGAAAGCCAAGGCCACACCGATGTGTCGCTGGAGAGCTTCCGGCTGGAGGAATCGGCATGAGCGCCCACCGCACCATGGGCCAGTCGCACCCGCACGAAAGCGCGTACGCGCAGGTAGCGGGCGCAGCGCACTACATCGACGATCTGCCCGAAGTCAAAGGCACGCTGTATGCGGCTCCCATCCTCTCGCCCGTGGCGCATGGTCGCATCAACAGCCTGGACACAGCACCCGCCCTGGCCATGCCCGGCGTGCGCGCTGTGGTACTGGCACACGACATCCCCGGCGACCCGGTGCTGGCCGCGTTTGCCCACGACGAGCCCATTTTTGCCCAGGACACCGTGCAACATGTGGGCCAGGTCATCGGCCTGGTCGTGGCCGAATCGATCATGCAGGCCCGCCGCGCTGCCCGCGCCGTACGGCCCGACATCACCCCCTTGCCCGCCATCCTCACCATCGACGCCGCATTGCAAGCCCAAAGCCAGGTGCTGCCGCCCGTGGTGGTGCGCCGGGGCACACCCGAGGCCGCACTGCAGGGGGCACCCCACCGCCTGAGCGGCCAGCTGGAAGTGGGCGGGCAAGAGCACTTCTATCTGGAAGGCCAGATCGCATACGCCCTGCCGCTGGAGCAGGGGCAGTGGTGGATCCACTCCAGCACGCAGCACCCGGGCGAGGTGCAGCACTGGGTAGCGCATGCCCTGGGCATTGCCAATCACGCGGTGCGTGTGGAATGCCGCCGCATGGGCGGCGGATTTGGCGGCAAGGAAACCCAGGCCGGCCACTTGGCGGTGTGGGCCGCATTGGCCGCGCAAAAAACAGGGCACGCCATCAAACTGCGCCTCGACCGCGACGACGACTTCGTGGTCACCGGCAAACGCCATCCGTTCGCCTACGAGTGGGATGTGGGCTTTGACGATACCGGGCGCATCACCGCGCTCAAACTGCAGATGGCAGCCAACTGCGGCTTCTCGGCCGACCTGTCAGGCCCCGTGTGCGACCGCGCCGTCTTCCATGCCGACAACGCCTATTACCTGGAGAACGTGGAGATCACCTCGCACCGCTGCCGCACCAACCTGCAAAGCCACACGGCTTTTCGCGGCTTTGGCGGACCACAGGGTGTGATTGCCATCGAAACCATCATCGGCGACATTGCCCGCGCACTCGGGCGCGACGCGCTGGACGTGCGCCTGGCCAACCTCTACGGCACCACGGAACGCAACGTCACCCACTACCAGATGCCGGTGGAGGACAACATCCTGCACGATTTGCTTCCAAAATTGGAGCAAACCGCACAATACCGGCAGCGCCAAGAGGCCATTGCCGCTTGGAACGCTGCCAACCCGGTGCTCAAGCGCGGTCTGGCCATCACGCCGGTGAAATTCGGTATCAGCTTCACCGCCACGCTGTTCAACCAGGCAGGCGCCCTGGTGCATGTGTACACCGACGGCAGCGTGCAGGTAAACCACGGCGGCACCGAGATGGGCCAGGGCCTGCACACCAAGGTGGCGCAGATCGTGGCCGACGAATTGGGCGTGCCCTTGCACCGCGTGCGCGTGACGGCCAGCGACACCAGCAAGGTGCCCAACGCCAGCGCCACGGCGGCCAGCAGCGGCACCGACCTCAATGGCCGCGCGGCGCAGTTTGCCGCACGCAATGTGCGCGACAACCTGGCCTCGTTCGTCTGCGGGCTGGACGGCTGCGGCGCGGGCGCCATCCGTTTCGAGGGTGGGCGTGTGATCTCGCCCAAGACCGAGCGCAGCTTCGAGGAAGTGGTGAATGCAGCCTATGCCAACCGCATCCAGCTCTGGAGCGACGGTTTTTACCGCACGCCCAAAATCCACTACGACAAGACCACGCTGACGGGTCGGCCCTTCTACTACTTCGCCTATGGCGCGGCCTGCACCGAAGTGGCGGTGGATACGCTCACCGGCGAGAACCGCGTGCTGCGTGTGGACATCCTGCACGACGTGGGCCACAGCATCAACCCGGCCATAGACCTCGGGCAGATCGAGGGCGGTTTTGTGCAAGGCATGGGCTGGCTCACCACCGAACAACTGGTCTGGAACGACCAGGGCCAGCTCGCCACGCACGCACCCAGCACTTACAAGATTCCAGCGACGGGCGACATCCCCGCTCACTTCAAGGTCGATCTGTGGCCCGAAGCCAACCGCGAGGACAACGTGGGTGGCAGCAAAGCCGTGGGTGAGCCGCCCTTCATGCTGGCCATCAGCGTCTATGAAGCACTGCGCAACGCCGTGGCCGCTGCACGCGGCGCCAGCGCTGGACCGGTGCAACTGACCGCACCGGCCACCGCAGAAAACATGCTGCACGCGCTCGGCGCAATGGATTCGACCGGGTCAACCAGCCGCTAGCATGCTCCCCTGCACCATGCGCTGCACCACCTGGTTGCGCCCGGCGCGCTTGGCGTCGTAGCAGGCCATATCAGCCGCATGCAGCACGGCGGCTACATCCTGCAGGCCAGGCTCCAGCGGCACCATGCCAATGCTCACCCCCAGGGTGAAGCTGCGCCCCTGGTAGACAGGCTCCCAGCCTTGCACTGCGGCGCGCAACTGCTCGGCCACGGCCAGGCCATGCGCGCTGGAGCAGCCCGGCAGCACCACCGCAAATTCGTCTCCGCCCAGCCGCGCAGCCCAGCCCGACTGGCGCACCTGCACCTCCAGCAAGCGGGCGACATGGCGCAGCACATCGTCGCCCGCATCGTGGCCCGCCACATCGTTGACCACGGTGAAATGGTCCAGGTCGAGGAACAGCACCACGCCCGAAACGGAAAGCCCCTCGACACCGTTCAGCGGTGTTGGCCGACTGTCGGTGGGAGGCTGGTCCGCGGCCAGCAGAAGTCGCAAGCGCTGCTCGAAGCCCTGGCGGTTCTCCAGTTGGGTCAGCGGGTCGTGCGTGGTGACCCAGCTATCCTGGCGGCGCTCTTCGTGCGCAGCCGTCATTTCTTCCACCATCCACACGCGGTCACCATCCGGCGCCTGAAGATCAACCGCACGCCCCTGCACCCGCGCCCACACCGGGCTGCCATCCTTGCGGCGCAGGCACACGTCGCCGCCAAAGCCGCCATGCACGGCAAACGAATCCTCGATGCGCCGATCCAGGCCAAAGGAATCCCGCTCTGCCGGGTAGATGCAGGCCAGCGGCTGGCCCTGCAACTCGACGGGGACAAAGCCCAGCATCTGGCAGGCCTGGCGGCTCATGGAGACCAGGCGATCACCACGGGTGATGGCAATGCCCACCGAGCTAACATCCAGGATCGCCTGGTATTGGCGCTCCAGTATGCGATGGCGCTGCTGCGCATCGTCCTGCTGGTTCTGTACGCCTTCAAACACCTCGACCAGGGCGCCCACCTCACCACCAGCACGAGGCCAAGGCATGGCGCCAGGGACGTCGGCGGAACCATCCAGCAATTGCCCGGCACGATCACGCAGTTGCGCGAGCGGCTGGAACATCCAGAACGCCAACAAAGCAAACAAGGCTACGGTCAAGGCTATAGCGGCCGCCGCGAGCCACCACGCCTTGCGCTGCGCACCTTGCAGTGGGGCCAATAGCGCCTGCGTATCGCTGACCCGTGCCACCATCCATTGCGGCAGCGGCATGCCCGCCATGCTGACAATATGTCCCGGCACCATCTCGGTGCTGGCAGCGCCCATCACCGGACTATCGTGCTCCAGCCAACGTGCAAAAACCGGCGCCAGACCCGGTTCATCGTGCACCTGCCCCATGACACGCGCAGGGTCGGAATGCGACAGAATCGTGCCCTCGCGGGTGAACACCACCAGCCGGGTATCCGCCCGTTGCGGCACGGCCATGGAAATGGGCAGCAAACCCTGGGACTGCAGCCGCAACATGCCCGCCACCACACCCAGTACCGTGCCATCATCCCGGTGCAGCGGCATGGTGAACATGATGCGCGCCTCGCTGGAGCGGCTGGCCATCAGCTCGGCCACCATGGGCTTGCCATCGACCAGTGTGCGCCGCAAGGCATCACGTGCCGGGGGCTCCAGGTTTGCGGTCTTTTCGAAACGGCCGTTTTGCAGGTTGACACGCAATTCACCATCCTGCCGCGCCACCAGCATGGAATCAAAAAACTGCACAGCGGGAAGACTCTGTTGCAGCAGCCACTCCAGGCTGGCCGGAAGCTCCAGCATCTCGGGCGTAATACCTTCAGCGACGTTGCGCAGCACTTTCTGGCTCTGCTCGATCTTGCTGGCCAAGAGCCGTGCAAACACTTCCACCTCATCGGTCTGCTGGTCCTCCATGCGCTGCACGGCTTCCTGCCCCGACGCCCGCGCCACCAACCAGCCCGAAACAGCGCCCGACAGCGCAATGGCCAGGGCCGCCAGCACCACCAGCCGCAGCGCCAGCGCTCCCGGCAGCGCCCAATGGGGCGCCGTGGTTTCTGCCACCGCCAGTGCTGCGTCCGTTGGGGGTGTCATGCGCACCCCCAACCCTGCGCATGCAGGCGGAGCCAGAAAAAAAGGAGTGGGATTGATGGCGTCGACATAAGAGTGCATTGAATATACGCACCCCTTTTGCACTCCGGCTTGGGTGGAACCCTCAGCGATTCACGGGGACAAACCCTGAGCGCTACAGAAAGGACGCTGCAATCATCTGCAGCGACAGCACCCGAATCAGCCGCCGCTGGCCAGCATTTCAAGCGCCCCAGGCTGTGGGAGCTTGAGCACGTTGCCCGACCCCATGATCAGGCCATGTTCGCGCAGACTGCGCAGCACTCGGGAAAAAGTCTCGGGTGCAATGCCGAGCTGCGCAGCAATCAAACGCTTGCGCTGGTTCAGCGTGACGCTCATGGCGCCATTGCTGTCGTGCTGTGCATGGCGCAGCAACCACTGGGCACACCGGGCCTCGGCATCCTGGGCCAGACGGCTCACGGCCAGTTCGGTTTGCTGCCGGTAGCCTACGGCCATATCGTGCAGCAGCAACTGCGCGGCCTTGGGCAAGGCCTCCACGCTGCGTATGAAGTCTTCGATGGGTTGGCGGCGCAGCTGAACACGGGTTTCGGTCACCATGTCTACGGCGCAGGGCACGCCCAGCATGGCGGCAGCGCCGTCGAGCCAGAACGGGCCCTCGACCACGCCCAGCTGGTGGCGCATCTGTCCGTCTTCACGGATGCCCAGCTGCACCCGCCCACTCACCAGGTGCAAGACCGTATTGAGATTTTCATTGCGCACGCGCAGCACTTCGCCAGGCGCCACGACCTCGCATTCCACGGGCAATTCTGGGGAGTAGTTCGGCAACATATGGCGTGCACTTTGCAATGCGAACCCGTGCCGATGTTTGAGACAAATCAAGTTGAGGACGCACAACCGGGGGAGTCGGCGCCAATTTGCCTTGCATCAAGAGTTTTCCGAGGCTGTCCGCATGGGGCAACACAGGGAAAACCCGATGCTATCACCCCTGTGGCGCGGCGTCTGTCAGAACCCAACCGCCTCCCAGGGCTTTGTACACGGCCACCTGGTTCTGCTGCAAGGCCAGCCGTATTTGGGCCAGAGCCTGCTGGCTGGCGAACAGTGCGCGCTGCGCGTCCAGCACATCGAGGTAGCTTGCAACGCCGTTGCGATAGCGCAGATCAGCGAGGCGGAAACGATCGGCCTCGGCCTCGGCCTGCTGCTGCTGCGCATGCCACTGCTCGCCCAGCGTCGCGCGCCCGGCCAAAGCATCGGCCACTTCGCGGAAAGCACTCTGAATGGCTTTCTCATATTGCGCCACGGCAATGTCGCGCCCTGCCAAGGCCGAATCGAGCCCTGCCTGGTTGCGCCCCGCATCAAAAATAGGGAGCAACATCTGCGGCGCCAGGGTCCAGCCCCAAGAACCGTCCTTGAACAGGCCCGACAGTGCATTGCTGGCCGATCCTGCACTGGCAGTCAGTGCAATGCGCGGGAAAAAGGCGGCCTTTGCGGCACCGATATTGGCGTTGGCCGCCAGCAGCAACTGCTCGGCCTGGCGCACATCAGCGCGGCGTGCCAGCAGGTCTGACGGCAGCCCGGCCGGAACACTGGCGAACGGCGTGCCGCCCGTATCCCGCGTGTCGAGCAGATCTGGCGACAAAGGCTGCCCGACCAGCAGGGTCAGCGTGTTCACATCCAGCGCCCGCAGGCGCTGCTGCTGTGCCAGTGCAACGCGCGCAGCGGCGACCAGCGACTCCGCCTGGCGCAGGTCCAGCGCAGAGGTCACACCCTCGTCAAAACGCAGACGGATCAAGCGCAGCGAATCCTCACGGGTAGCCAGAGTACGTTCTGTCAGCACCAGCAATGCATCGTTGGTCTGCAGGCTCAGCCAGGTATTGGCTACAGAGGCAACCAGGCTCGTCTGCACAGCACGGCGGGCCTCTTCGGTGGAGAGATACTGCGCCAGCGCGGCATTCTTGAGGCTGGCGATGCGGCCAAAGAAGTCGATTTCCCAGGAGGCCAGCGCCAGTCCCGCCGTATAGGTGCTGCTGATACCCCCGCCCGATGCGGGCTGGCGGTTGCCGGTGGCGGCCAGGTTGATGGTGGGCGTCTGGTCGGCGCTGCGAATCTGGTACTGCGCACGGGCCTGCTCAATGGACAGTGCTGCCACACGCAGATCGCGGTTATCGGCCAGGGCTTTGTCGATCAAGGTGCGCAATCGGGCATCGGTCACAAAGTCCTGCCAGAGCAAATCACCCGCCGGTGTGGCAGATGCCTCCTGGCTCTGGACGCCGAAAGTCGGCCATTGCGTCGCCACGGGCGCGGCAGGGCGCTCGTACACCGGGGCCATCGACGTGCACCCGGCCAGCGCCAAGGCGGCCAGCGCGCTGCAGATCGAGCTGCTGCGCAGGGAAAATGGGATGGCTTGTGTCTTACGCATGGTGGTCTCCCGCCCCGGTCTGGTGTGCATGTTCTGCATCGAATTGCTGCTGCCGCGCGCTGCCCTTGAACAGGCCGCGCACCACGACGAAGAAGATCGGTACGAAAAACACGGCCAGCGTGGTTCCCACCACCATGCCCGCGATCACGCCGGTGCCAATGGCCCGCTGGCTCGCCGAACTGGCGCCCGAGGCAATGGCCAGGGGCAGAACACCGAGGATGAAAGCCAGCGAGGTCATGACGATCGGACGGAACCGCAGATGCGCAGCGGCCAGCGCCGATTCGACGACACTCTTGCCTTGCGCCTGCAGGTCTTTCGCAAACTCGATGATCAGGATGGCGTTCTTCGCCGACAGGCCGATGATGGTGATCAGCCCCACCTGGAAGTACACATCGTTGGACATGCCGCGCAGGCTCACGCCCAGCAGCACTCCCAGCACCCCCAGCGGCACCACCAGGATGACCGACAGCGGAATCGACCAGCTTTCATACAGGGCCGCCAGGCACAAAAACACGGCCAGGATGGCAAAGCCGTACAGCACCATGGCCTGCGAGCCGGCCATTTTTTCTTCGCGCGACTGACCCGTCCATTCAAAGCCGAACCCCACCGGCAGCTGCGCGGCCATGCGTTCCATCTCGGCCATGGCATCGCCGGTGCTGTAGCCGGGCGCCGCACCCCCGGCGATGCGCATCGCCGGATAGCCGTTGTAGCGCACGGTCTGCATGGCACCACTGATCCAGCGCGTGGTGGCAAACGCCGACAGCGGCACGGCCTTGCCCTGGCTGTTGAGTGCGGTCAGCTTCAGAATGTCATCGGGCTGCATGCGGGCCTCGGCCTCGGCCTGCACCACCACACGCTGCAGGCGCCCGGCGTTCGGGAAGTCGTTGATATAGGCCGAGCCCAGCGCGGTGGAAATGGCGTTGTTGATGGCGGCAAAACTCACGCCCTGCGCGCTGGCCTTATCGCGGTCGATATCAACCTGCAATTGCGGCGCGTCTTCCAGGCCATCGGGTCGCACGCCGGCCAGGATTTTGCTTTTGGACGCCATGCCCAGCATCTGGTTGCGCGCCGCCACCAGCGCATCATGGCCGTTGCCGCCGCGGTCCTGCAGCCGGAAGGTGAAGCCCGAGCTCACCCCCAGCTCAGGAATGGCGGGGGGGCTCAGCGCAAAAATGAACGCATCGCGCACACCCGACAGCGCGCCCATGGCCCGGCCCGCGATGGCTTCGGCCGTGTGCCCGGCACCCGCACGCTCGGACCAGTCCTTGAGTGTGACGAACGACAGGCCGGCATTCTGCCCCTGGCCCGAGAAGCTGAAGCCCAGCACGGCCACCATGTTCTTGACTTCGGGTTGCTTGAGCATGAAGTCCTCGACCTTTTCGACCACGGCCTGGGTGCGTTCCAGCGTGGCGCCAGGCGGCAGCTGGATGTTGACCAGCAGGTTGCCCTGGTCTTCGTTCGGCAGGAACGAGGTCGGCAGGCGCATGTACAGCACGCCCACGGCGGCGATCAGCGCGACATAGATGACCATCATCCGGCCACCGCGGCGCAGCAGCTTGGCCACCCAGCCTTCATAGCCTTTGGCGGTGCGGGCAAAGCCCCGGTTGAAACCGCCAAAAAACCCCTTCTTGGCGTGCCCATGCCCGGCCTCGACCGGCTTGAGCAGGGTGGCGCACAGCGCGGGCGTGAGCGACAGCGCCATGAAGGCGGAAAAGGCGATGGACACCCCCATCACCGCCGAGAACTGGCGGTAGATGTTGCCCACCGAGCCGGCAAAAAAGGCCAATGGCAAAAACACCGAAATCAGCACCACGGTGATGCCGATGATGGCGCCCGAAATCTGGCCCATGGCCTTGCGCGTGGCCTCCAGCGGCGGCAGGCCCTCCTCGTTCATGATGCGCTCGACGTTTTCCACCACCACAATGGCGTCGTCCACCACGATGCCGATCACCAGCACCATGCCGAACATGGTCAGCACGTTGATCGAAAAGCCCATTGCCAACAGCGCCCCAAAGGTGCCCAACAGCGCCACCGGCACCACGATGGTCGGGATGATGGTGTAGCGGAAGTTCTGCAGGAACAGGAACATCACCAGAAACACCAGCGCGATGGCTTCAAGCAGGGTCATGGCGACCTGCTTGATGGAAATCTTGACGAAGTCGGAGCTGTCGTAGGGAATGGTCCAGCTTACGCCGGACGGAAAGTATTTTTCCAGCTCGGCCATGCGGGTCTTGACCGCCGTGGCCGCCGCCAGCGCATTGCCCGAGGGCGACAGCTGCACCCCCATGCCGGTGGCGGGCTTGCCATTGAGGCGCGCGGTGGTGGCATACGACTGGGCGCCCAGTTCGATGCGTGCCACATCCTTGAGGCGCACCGTGGAGCCGTCGGCATTGGCGCGCAGCACGATGTCACCAAACTCCTTGGTCGAACTGATCTGCCCCGGCACCACCACGGTGGCCGAGATCGTCTGACCGCTCAGGTTGGGCAATTCGCCCAGGCTACCGGCCGACACCTGCGCGTTCTGCGCCTGGATGGCGCTGGCCACGTCGGCCGCAGACAGGTTAAAGCCCTGCAGCTTGGCCGGGTCCACCCAGACGCGCATGGCGCGCTCGGCACCGAACAGCTGCACCTGGCCGATGCCGGGCAGGCGCTGCAGTTCGGGCACCACGTTGCGCGCGGCGTAGTCGCTCAGCGCGTTGACGTCGAACTTAGGGTCGGCCGACGACAGCATGGTGAACAGCAGGAAGTTGCTGCGCGACTTGTCCACACGCACACCCTGCTGGTTCACCACCGAAGGCAGTCGCGGCGTGGCGCGCGACAGGCGGTTCTGCACCTCGACCTGCGCCAGATCGGCATTCGTGCCCGGCTCGAAGCTCAGCGTGAGGGTGCCGGTGCCGTTCGCCTGGCTCACGGCCTCCATGTAGGCCAGGCCGGGCGCGCCGTTCATTTCGCGCTCGATCACGGCCAGCACGCTGTCTTCCAGCGTTTGTGCCGAAGCACCGGGATAGGCAGCGCTGACGACGATGGTCGGCGGCGCCACCGAGGGGTATTGCGACACTGGCAGCTTGGTGATCGACACGGCGCCCAGCACCATGATGAACAAGGCAATCACCCACGCGAAGATGGGGCGGTCAATAAAGAACTTGGCCATGGGGCTGGCTCCTTATTGCTGGCCGGCGCTGGCGGCCGCAGCAGGGGCGCTGGCGGCAGGCGCAGCCGCTGGTGCGGCGGCGCTGCCGGGGGCCTGCCAGGGCACGGCCTTCACCGGCGTGCCGGGCGGCATCATCTGCAGCTTCTGGAAGCCATCGACCATGACCTGCTCGCCTTCCTTCAGGCCCTCCAGCACGATCCACTGGTTGTTGCGGGCCGCACCCACCTTCACCATGCGCGGGCTGGGCTTGCCGTCGGCGCCCACCACCATGATCCGGTCGCCCTGCTGGGTGCGTGTGACCGCCTGCTGGGGCAGCGTGATGGCGTTGGCCACCTGGGCCTGCTCCAGCCGCACGCGCACATACAGGCCCGGCAGCAAATCGCCCTTGGGGTTGGGCACCTCGGCGCGCAGCGTGATCTGGCCCGTGCTGGCGTCCACCGTCAGGTCGGAAAACAGCAGCTTGCCGGGGCGGGCGTATTCGCTGCCATCTTCGAGCACCAGGCGCACGCTGGCGGCTTCACTGCCCCCGGCGCGCTGCAGCTGGCCATCGGCCAGCGCGCGGCGCAGCTTCATCACCTCGCCAGCCGACTGGGTGAAGTTGACATACACCGGGTCGATCTGCTGGATGACGGCCAGTTGCGTGGCCTCGCCCTGCCCCACCAGAGCCCCCTCGGTGACCAGGGCGCGACCGATGCGGCCCGAAATCGGCGCCGTGACGCTGGCGTAATTCAGGTTGATGCGGCCCGTCTGCACCGCCGCCTTGCCTGCGGCGACATCGGCCTCGGCCTGCTTTTGCGCCGCCACGGCGTTGGCATATTCCTGCTGGCTGACGGCATTGGCGGCCACCAGGGGCTTGTAGCGCTCGGCCAGCGCGGTCGCCTGGGTCAGGTTGGCCTGGGCGCGTGCCAGCGTGGCTTCGGCACTCTGCAAGGCCGCTGCATAGGGCGCGGAGTCTATGGTGAAAAGGGGCTGCCCCGCCTTCACGTCACTGCCCTCGCGGAACAGCCGTTTCTGCAAGATGCCAGCGGCACGCGCCCGCACCTGCGCCACGCGCGAGGCCTCCAGGCGGCCGGGCAGCTCGGTGATCAGGCCGACATCGCCCGGTTTGGCCACCACCACGCCCACTTCGGGCGGCGGCATGCCGCCCCCGGGTGGCGCGGCGGGCGCATCACCCTTGCCGCAGGCCGAGAGCAGCAGCGCCGCGCCCAGACAGCCGGCGGCGAGGGCCTGCCGCTGGCGCGACCGGTGGGATGCGGGGGACAGGGCAGAAACAATCGGGGCTTGGCGCAAGAGCATGGGATTCCTTCGGAAAAGTCCGTCCGTGGAGTGCACGAAAGCAGGCAGTCTAATTTTTTTCTGTGAAACGTGCGTACACCCGTCATCGACGGATGTTGGGTTGTGGAGTATACATACATCCTTGAATGTATGTATAGTAAAGGGCTTGCCTCCAGGAGAAATGTCCATGGCCCGCCGCACCAAAGCCGATGCCCAGGCAACGCGCAACGCGCTGCTCGACGCTGCAGAGCGCCTGTTCGAGGAAAAAGGGGTTTCACGCACCTCGCTCAATGACATCGCGGTGGCCGCCGGTGCCACGCGCGGCGCCATCTACTGGCACTTCAAGGACAAGGCAGACCTGTTCAACGCCATGATGGAACGTGCCACCCTGCCCATGGAGCAACTGCTCACCGGCACCGGGCCCGATGCGCCCCCCGCCAGCATGCAAGTGGTGTGCGACGCCATGCTGGAGGGCTTGCGCCGTATTGCCAGCGACGCGCAATTGCGCCGCGTGATGCAAATTGCCATCCACCGCGTGGAATATGTGGAAGAACTGGGAGCCGTGCAGGCCCGCCACCTACAGATGCACCGGCAATGGCTGGCGCGCAACCGCATTGCACTGGAACGCGCCTTTGCCGAACGCCCCTGGCCCACCGCCGTGCCGCCCGACATGGCTGCCCTGGGCCTGCAGGTGCTGATCGAAGGCCTGCTCCAAAGCTGGCTGCTGGACCCGCAAGCGTACGACCTGGTGCAGGCCGCCCGCATCAGCGTGGGCACTTACCTGCGCGGGCTGGGCCTGGAGGTCTGGCCCAGCAACAACAAGGTGTAATTATTGAACCGGAGCGCCTGCGTCGTGCCAGCGGGCAATCAGGTCGCGCTCGGCGTCGGTCATTTGCGTGGCATTGTTCATGGGCATGAGCTTTTGCAGCACCACTTGCTGGTAGATGAGCAGAGCGCGCGGCGCCACCTGCTGGGCACTGTCAAGACGCACGCCCTTCATCTGCACGTCGGGCCCATGGCATTGCACACAGCGCTCCTGCAACACCGCCTGCACCTTTTCATAGTCAAAATGGCCTGCAGCGCTTGTCAATGCAGCGCTACCAGCTTCTGAAGTGATAGCAACCACAGGCGCAGGCCGCAGCCACACCACCGCGCCGACAATCACCGCCACGCCGACCAGCGCATACGGCCAGGGGTGGGCGTTGCGGCCCAGCTTGAAGCCATGGCGCAGGACGAAAAACTGCCGGATGGCCGCGCCCGCGAACATCATGAGGATCAACACCAGCCAGTTTTGCGGGTGGCTCCAGGTGAAGCTGTAGTGCCCGCTGAGCATGGCAAACAGCACCGGCAGCGTGAAGTAGGTGTTGTGCACGCTGCGCTGCTTGCCGCGCTTGCCATGGATGGGGTCCACCGGCCGCCCGGCCTTGAGGTCGGCCACCACGGTGCGTTGGCCGGGGATGATCCAGAAAAACACGTTGGCGCTCATGGCCGTGGCCATCATCGCGCCGACGAGCAAAAAGGCTGCACGCCCGGCAAACCAGTGGCAGGCCAGCCACGAGGCAATGCAGACCAGCACCAGCACCAGCGCTCCGACGATGGCATCGCCCTTCTTGCGCTGGCCAAACACGCGGCAAATGGCGTCGTACAACAGCCAGAACACCACCAGAAAGGCGAGCGCAGCCACCACGGCCGTGGCGGGCGCCCAGTCCATGCGCGACTTGTCCACCAGGTAGGTACCAGCGCTCCAGAGGTAGGACACGGTAAACAGCGAGAAGCCGCTCAGCCAGGTGCTGTAGCTCTCCCAATAGAACCAGTGCAGGTGCCCGGGGAGCTTGGGGGGCGAGACGTTGAACTTGACCGGGTGGTAAAACCCCCCGCCGTGCACAGCCCACAGCTCGCCACTGACGCCCTGCTTTTTCAGGTCGTCGTCTTCGGGCGGCGTAAGGCTGCTGTCGAGAAAAACGAAATAGAAGGACGAGCCAATCCACGCAATCGCGGTGATGACATGCACCCAGCGCAGCAGCAGATTGGCCCAGTCGAGAAGGTAGCTTTCCATGATTTTTCACCCTGGTGGCGCCACCAGGGCGCCATTGGCAACCTGCTCACCACTGCGGGCGCTCTGAGCAGCTCATTTCCGTGCCCGATCCATCGGGCAGAGAAACCACGAGGCCGCGCACCAGGACAAACCGTTGCCAGGGCACCGCTGCGACCAAAACGCAAAGTGTATGCAAATTTTGTGCGCAATTGAGCCCCACTGCAATCCAAACGCCCCGGGATTACCCTGCGTGGTCCGCGTCCAGCGTCTGCAACAACTGCGCTGCCACGGCCACGGCAATCACCTCGGGCGCCTTGCCGGTAATGCCAGGCACGCCGATCGGGCAGGTCACCTGCGCCAGTTCCTGGGCGGTAAAACCCCGCTCCTGCAGGCGGTGGCGAAAGGTCGCCCACTTGGTGTGGCTGCCGATCAGGCCGATGAACGGCAAATCGCCCTGCGCACGTTGGCGCCGCAGGCAGGCGGCCACCACGTCCAGGTCTTCGGCGTGGCTGAAGCTCATGATGAGCACGCGCGAACCCGTTGCCAGACCGGGCACCGCATCCTGCACGGGCTCGGAATGTTCGCACACCACGCCTTGCGGCATACCCGTTGGGAAAATGCCGTCGCGGCTGTCGATCCAGGTCAGCGCCAGCGGCAGCGGCGCCAGCGCCTGCGCCAGTGCATGGCCCACATGGCCGCCACCAAACAGCGCCACGGGCGTGAGGCGGGGCGCCAGGCGCTGCTGCAGGCGCGGGCCATCGGCACTGCTGATCGGCTCGAACTGCAGGTACATGATGCCGCCACAGCACTGGCCCAGGCTGGGCCCCAGCGCATAGCGCAGCAACGCTGGCCCGGTGGCGCCGGCCAGGCGGCGGCGTGCCTCGGCAATGGCCTGGAATTCCACATGCCCGCCGCCGATGGTGCCTACCAGTTGGTCGGCAAACACGGCCATCCAGGCGCCGCGTTCGCGCGGGGCAGAGCCCTCGGTGCGATCTACGGACACAAGGCAGGCAGGGCCAAAACCCAGTTTTTCCAGTAAAAGATGCAAAAATGCCATATTCCCAGCGTTCCGACAGATTGCAGCGGCTTCCACATGCACCAAAACCCGCCTCCTCCACAAAAAACTGCCCAGCGCAGCCCTTGGTTGCTGGCAAGCCTGATGGCGGCCGTCACGGCGTTGGTGGCGGCCTGCAGGTCCACGCCCGTCAGCACCATTCCACCCGACAGCCGAACACCCAGTGATTCGACCATGGGCCCAGCCACCCGCACGCCCCCCGTCTCGCCACCGTCGGGGGCACGCAATCCCAAAGACTATCGCAAGGATGCGGCGCAGCACCTCTATGGGCTGAATACGCAGCGCATCTTCAAGGGCAAACTGCCGCCGCAGCTCTATGCCATCGGCGTGCTGGAGGTCAACATCGACCGTGCAGGCCGCGTCACCGGACTGCACTGGTTGCGCGCCCCCCGCCATGCCCCCGAAGTGACC
>NZ_BAAGQN010000018.1:217829-242475 GCF_054783455.1 Simplicispira piscis | reverse complement strand
GGACAAGAGCGGCCAGTTCCAGCTCGACACCTTGACCGAAGGCCAGCTCTGATAGCTATCAAAAACAATAGCTGGTTGCGCTTGTAAATATTGATTTTCAAGTTTTTTTATACCTGAAACATAACAACAAAAAGCGCTACAAGCTATTGAATTAAGAGCACACTCAAGAACCCCGGTAGGTGGAATAGCTCCAGGGGCTGACCAGCAGCGGCACGTGGTAATGCTGGTCGGCATGGGCCACACCAAAGTCCAGGCTCACGCGGTTCAGAAAATTCGGCTCGGGCAACTGCACGCCCCGGGCCTTGAAGTACCCCGCCACATCAAAAGTCAGCCGATAGGTGCCGGTGCGCAGGCTGGCGTTGTCGAACAGCGGCGCGTCGGTGCGGCCATCATCGTTCAGCACCAGGCGCTGCAGCAAGGTGGCGCTATCGCCCTCGGTGGCATACAGGCACACCTCCATGCCGCTTGCGGGGCAGCCATGCATGGTGTCCAGAACGTGGGTGCTCAAGCCCATAGGGATTCTCCTGAAGGTTGAGGGCCCGAATCGGCCCTCTTGTAGACCAAAAGTGTATACACTTTTGGCCATTCCGCCTATCATGCCGCCATGGAACCTTCCTCCACCAGCACCATTGTCGAAACGCTGACACGCGCCATCGTCGAACACCGCCTGCTTCCCGGCACCAAGCTGGCCGAGCAAAAACTGGCCGACCACTTTGGCGTCTCGCGCACCCTGGTGCGCCAGGGCCTGTTCCAACTGGCGCAAAACCGCCTGGTCACGCTGTCGCCAGCACGCGGCGCATTTGTCTCCACGCCCTCGGTCACGGAAGCGCGCCAGGTTTTTGCCGTGCGCCGCATGCTGGAGACCGAAATGACCCGCGCCTTCGTGCGCAGCGCCACACCGGCCCGCATCAAATCGTTGCGCGCCCATGTGGCCAGCGAGCAGGCGGCCGTGGACGGCTCCGACATCCACAGCCGCACCCAGTTGCTGGGCGACTTCCATGTGCACATGGCCGAGCTCATGGGCAACGAGGTGCTGGCGCAGATGCTGGGCGACCTGATCTCGCGCAGCGCGCTCATCACGCTCATGTACCAGTCCGACAGCGCCGCCGCGCATTCGCACGAAGAGCACGCCGCCATCGTGGCGGCCCTGGCCGCGCGCGACGAAGAAGGCGCCGTGGCACTGATGCAGGCCCACCTGGAGCATGTGGAGGCGGGCCTCACCTTCGACCGCAAGCAGCCGGTCAACGATCTCTCCATGGCCCTTTTGCCTACCGCCGCAGCCTGACACCATGACCTACGACAGCACCCTGCCCTATCCCCGCGACCTGGTGGGCTATGGCCGCACACCGCCCCATCCCCAATGGCCTGGTCAGGCCCGCATTGCCGTGCAGTTCGTGCTGAACTACGAGGAAGGCGGCGAAAACGCCGTGCTGCATGGCGATGCGGGCTCGGAGCAATTCCTGTCGGAAATGTTCAACCCCGCCAGCTACCCCGCGCGGCACATGAGCATGGAGGGCATTTACGAATACGGCGCGCGCGCCGGGGTGTGGCGCATCCTGCGCGAGTTTGAAAAGCGCGGGCTGCCGCTCACGGTGTTTGGTGTATCCACCGCCCTGCAGCGCCACCCCGATCTGACGCAGGCCTTTGTGGCACTGGGCCACGAGATCGCCTGCCATGGCCTCAAGTGGATCCACTACCAGCACATCCCCGAGGACGTCGAGCGCGCCCACATGCAAGAGGCCATGGCCATCATCGAGCGCCTGACCGGCGAACGTGCCCTGGGCTGGTACACCGGCCGCGACAGCCCCAACACCCACCGCCTGGTGGCTGACTTTGGCGGCTTTGAATACGACAGCGACTATTACGGCGACGACCTGCCCTTCTGGATGAAGGTGCAAAAGACCGACGGCACCGCCGTGCCGCAACTGATCGTGCCCTATACGCTGGACTGCAACGACATGCGGTTTGCGCTGCCCCAGGGCTATTCCTACGCCGACCCGTTCTTCCAGTACCTCAAGGACACGTTCGACGTTCTCTACGCCGAAGGCGACCCGGCCGGTGACGACGCCCCCAAGATGATGAGCATCGGCATGCACTGCCGCCTGCTGGGCAAGCCTGGCCGCATCACGGCGCTGCAGCGTTTTCTAGACCATATCGAACAGCACGACCACGTCTGGGTGGCGCGGCGCATCGACATTGCGCGCCACTGGAAGGCAACCCACCCCTACCCCACCGATAAGGCCTGACCCATGGCACTCACCCTCGACCAACTCAACGCTGCCAGCGCCAACCAGGCCCTGCAATGGCTCGACGGCATCTACGAGCATTCGCCCTGGATTGCCGAAACTGCACTGCGCGAGCGGCCGTTTCGTTCGCTGGCGCACCTCAAGCACACCCTGGCGCATGCCGTGCGCACCGCCAGCAGCGAGGCACAGCGCGCCCTCATCCGCGCCCACCCCGAACTGGCAGGCAAGGCCATGGTGGACCAAAGCCTCACCGCCGAATCCACCCACGAGCAAAACAAGGCGGGCCTGACGCAATGCACCCCGGCAGAATTTGCGCAGCTGCAGCAACTCAATGCCGACTACAACGCCCGTTTTGGGTTCCCGTTCATCCTGGCGGTGCGGGGCCCACGGGGCACGGGGCTGAGCAAGCAGCAGATCATCGACACCTTTGCACGCCGCCTGGACAACCACCCCGACTTTGAGCAGGCCGAAGCGCTGCGCAACATCCACCGCATCGCGGAAATCCGCCTGAACGACAAGTTCGGCGCCGAACCGCTGCTGGGCAGCGATGTGTGGGACTGGCATGAAAAGCTGGCCGAACATTCCGACCCCGGCTATGCCGAAAAAGGCCAGCTCACCGTCACCTATCTCACCGACGCACACCGCGCCTGCGCTCAAGCGCTCAGCCACTGGATGCGCGACTGCGGTTTTGACGAGGTCGAGATCGACGCCGTGGGCAATGTGGTGGGCCGTTACCACGGGGCACAACCCACCGCCAAATACCTTTTGACCGGCTCGCACTACGACACCGTGCGCAACGGCGGCAAGTACGACGGGCGCCTCGGCATCTTCGTGCCCATGGCCTGCGTGCGCGAACTGCACCGCGCCGGCCAACGCCTGCCGTTCGGCATTGAAGTGGTGGCCTTCGCCGAGGAAGAGGGCCAACGCTACAAGGCCACCTTTCTAGGCTCGGGGGCTCTGATCGGCGACTTCAACCCCGCCTGGCTCGACCAGAAGGATGCAGACGGCATCACCCTGCGCGCCGCCATGCAGCACGCCGACCTGTGCATTGACGACATTCCCCGGCTGCAACGCGACCCCGCGCACTATCTGGGCTTCATTGAAGTGCACATCGAACAGGGCCCGGTACTCAACGGACTGGACCTGCCCCTGGGCGTAGTCACCTCCATCAACGGCAGCGTGCGCTATGTAGGCGAGGTGACCGGCATGGCCAGCCACGCCGGCACCACCCCCATGGACAGCCGCCGCGATGCCGCCATGGCCGTGGCCGAACTGGCGCTGTACCTGGAACAGCGCGCCGCACAGGACGGCGACTCGGTCGGCACCATCGGCCAGTGGAATGTGCCGGGCGGCTCCATCAACGTAGTACCCGGGCGGTGCCAATTCTCGCTGGATCTGCGCGCACCCACCGACGCCCAGCGCGACGCGCTGGACCGCGATGTACTGGCACAACTGCGCCAGATCACTGCACGACGCGGCCTGCGGCTCACGCTGGAAGAAACCATGCGCGCCGCCGCCGCACCCAGCGCACCGGCCTGGCAGCAGCGCTGGGAAAACGCCGTCAACGCCCTGGGCGTGCCACTGCTGCGCCTGCCCAGCGGCGCCGGCCACGACGCCATGAAACTGCACGAGGTGATGCCCCAGGCCATGCTGTTTGTGCGTGGCGAAAACGCCGGTATCAGCCACAACCCGCTCGAATCCACCACCCACAACGACATGCAGCTGGCCGTGGAGGCCTTCAGCCATGTCCTGCACCAGCTCGCCAAGGAACCCGCATGACCCCCGATTACACCGCCCTGGACCACTGGATCGACCAGCATTTTGACGAGGAGGTGCGCTTTCTGCAGGCCCTGGTCCGCGTGCCCACCGATACCCCGCCCGGCAACAACGCACCGCATGCCCAGCGCACCGCAGAGCTGCTGAAAGACTTGGGCTTTGAGGCCGAGCAACACCCCGTGCCCGCCGCCGATGTGCAGGCCTACGGCATGGAGTCCATTACCAACCTGATCGTGCGCCGCCCCTATGGCGCCCCCGGCTCGGGCCGCACCATCGCCCTCAATGCCCACGGCGACGTGGTGCCCCCGGGCGAAGGCTGGACGCACGACCCCTACGGCGCCGAGATTGTCGATGGCACCATGTACGGCCGCGCCACCGCCGTGAGCAAGAGCGACTTTGCCAGCTTCACCTTCGCGGTGCGGGCGCTCGAAGCCGTGGCCCGGCCCACGCAGGGCGCAGTGGAACTGCACTTCACCTACGACGAAGAATTTGGCGGAGAACTCGGCCCCGGCTGGCTGCTCAAGAATGGGCTGACAAAACCCGACCTGCTGATTGCCGCGGGCTTCAGCCACGAGGTCGTCACGGCCCACAACGGCTGCCTGCAAATGGAAGTGACGGTGCACGGCAAAATGGCCCATGCCGCCGTGCCACACACCGGCGTGGATGCATTGCAGGGCGCGGTGCACATCCTCAACGCGCTGTACGCCCTCAACCAGCAATACCAGCAAATCACATCCAGCGTGGCGGGCATTACCCACCCTTACCTGAACGTGGGCCGCATCGAGGGCGGCACCAACACCAACGTGGTGCCCGGCAAGGTGGTGTTCAAACTCGACCGCCGCATGATCCCCGAGGAAAACCCCGTTGACGTGGAAACGAGCATCCGCCGTACCATCGAACAGGCAGCGAGCGAGCGCCCCGGCATCACGACAGACATCAAGCGCCTGCTGTTGGCCCGCGCCATGACCCCCCTGCCCGGCAACCAGCCCCTGGTGGACGCGATCCAGAAACATGCCCAGGCTTTGCTGGGAGAACCCGTGCCTGCCCTGGGCACACCGCTCTACACCGACGTGCGCCTGTATGTCGAGCGCGGCATCCCCGGCGTGATCTACGGCGCGGGCCCGCGCACGGTGCTCGAATCCCACGCAAAGCGTGCCGACGAACGTCTCCACCTTGAAGACCTGCGCTGCGCCACCAAGGTGATTGCGCGCACATTGCACGACCTGCTGGCCTGACCGCAGGCCCGCAGAACGTCCGCAGGCGCGCTGACGGATGCCGTGAGACCACGGCACGGCACGCGCTCCCGGAGGGTTGCGCAGCGGGGCACTGCATAGGGGTTTGTCGCTAGAAATCCGTCGGCTATTTTTGTATACACTTTTTGTATGGATTAACGAGCACCGCCGAATTGGCTGGCGCCGCCCCACCAAAGGAGCCTCCGAATGGAACCCACTGTTCACCCTGTGGACGAGCGACTGCCCTTGGGCAGGCTCACCGCCCTGGGCCTACAACACGTCCTGGTCATGTATGCCGGTGCTGTGGCTGTGCCGCTGATCGTGGGGCGCGCCCTCAACCTCACGCCGGACCAGGTGGCCAAGCTGATCTCGGCGGACCTGTTCGTATGCGGGCTGGTCACACTGATCCAGGCGCTGGGCGCCACGCGCTGGTTTGGCATCAAGCTGCCCGTGATGATGGGCGTGACCTTTGCCGCAGTGGCTCCCATGATCTCCATGGCGCAAACCACCAGCGGAACTGCAGGCGCGGGACTTATCTTTGGATCCGTCATCGGTGCGGGGGTTATTTCCATCGTGATCGCGCCGATGGTCAGCCGCATGCTGCGCTTCTTTCCGCCTGTAGTCACAGGCACCATCATTGCCATCATCGGCATCAGCCTGATGCGCGTGGGTATCAACTGGATTTTTGGCAACCCGGTCGGACCCACCGCCCCCAGTGTGGTCAACCCTGAACACATCAAGTGGCTGACCGAAGCACAGTCGGCCGCGGGCGCTCCCGGCTCGTCGTTGCCTCCGGTACCCAAGGGCTTTGCCGTGGTGCCCACCATTCCCAATCCCCGCTATGCCGACCTCACGGGCGTGGGCATCTCGGGCCTGGTGCTGCTGTCCATCCTGCTGATCGCCAAGTTTGGCAAGGGTTTCATTGCCAATATCTCGGTGCTGCTGGGCATCATCATCGGCGCCGTGGTGGCCGTGGGCATGGGGATGATGTCGTTTGAAAAAGTGGCCAAGGCCCAGTGGTTCGACCTGGTGCTGCCCTTCGAAATTGCCGCCCCCATCTTCAATCCCATGCTCATCCTGACCATGACTCTGGTGATGATCGTGGTGATGATCGAGTCCACCGGCATGTTCCTGGCCCTGGGCGAGATGACCGACCGCAAGATCGACCAGACCGCCCTGACCCGCGGCCTGCGGACCGATGGCCTGGGTACGCTCCTGGGCGGTATCTTCAACACCTTTCCCTACACCAGCTTCTCGCAAAACGTAGGGCTGGTGGCGGTCACGGGTGTAAAGAGCCGGTTTGTCTGCGTGGCGGGCGGGGTCATCCTGATCGTGCTGGGCGTGCTGCCCAAGATGGCTGCGCTGGTGGAATCGCTCCCGACCGTGGTGCTCGGCGGCGCTGGCCTGGTCATGTTCGGCATGGTGGCTGCCACGGGCATTCGCATCCTGGGCGGCGTGGATTTCAAGACCAACCGTTTCAACGCCATGATCGTGGCGGTGTCGATCGGCGTAGGCATGATCCCGCTGATTGCTCCGAGCTTTCGCCAGTGGATGCCGCACGCCATCCACCCCCTGATTGAATCCGGTATCCTTCTGGCCTCGATCACCGCCGTAGCCTTGAACGTCTTCTTCAATGGCGCCAGCAGCGACACCTCCGCTGCCGTAGACGCCGCGCGCCAGGCCGACGCCCACTAGCGTCTTGCCCGAGCACTGCCGTAGATCCCGCCATGCCTTCTGACGTGGCGTATAAAGCCCCTTAGCCAGGGGCTTTATTGTTGGCTCAGACCACAGTCCACCCCGGCGGTCCGATTGCATTTTGCTGAAACTCACAGGATTTCCGTATGACGACGCCCCTTTCCGCTGCCGAGCAAGCCCTGCGCGATGCCGCACGCGAGTACCACCGCAACCCCACGCGGGGCAAGATTTCACTCTCGCCCACCAAGCCTCTCTCCAACCAGCGCGACCTGTCCCTGGCCTATTCGCCCGGTGTAGCCTACCCCTGCCTGGATATTGAGGCAGATCCGTCCAAGGCCTTTGACTACACCGCACGCGGCAACCTTGTGGGCGTGATCACCAACGGCACGGCCGTTCTCGGGCTGGGCGACATTGGCCCGCTGGCCAGCAAGCCGGTGATGGAAGGCAAGGGCTGCCTGTTCAAGAAGTTTGCCGGCGTGGACGTGTTCGACATCGAACTGGATGAACGCGACCCGGACAAGCTGATCGAGATCATTGCAGCGCTGGAGCCAACGCTCGGCGGCATCAACCTCGAAGACATCAAAGCGCCCGAGTGCTTCTACATCGAGCGCGAGCTGTCCAAGCGCATGAACATTCCCGTGTTCCATGACGACCAGCACGGCACGGCCATCATTTCCAGCGCCGCGCTGCTCAATGGCCTGGAACTGGTGGGCAAGGACATTGGTTTGGTGAAGATCGCCGTCTCCGGCGCTGGCGCCGCCGCCCTTGCCTGCGTGGACGTGATGGTCGGCCTGGGCGTGCAGCGCAGCAACGTCTTCATGGTGGACTCCAAAGGCGTAGTCTACGAAGGTCGCCCTGGTGGCTTCGACGAGTCCAAGGCCCGCTATGCGCAAAAAACCGAGGCCCGGACCCTGGCCGACGTGGTGGATGGTGCGGACGTGTTCCTGGGTTGCTCCGCACCCGGTGTGCTCACGGCGGAAATGGTCAAGACCATGGCCAGCAGGCCCATCATCCTGGCACTGGCCAACCCCGAGCCCGAGATCCGCCCCGAACTGGCCAAGGCCGTACGTCCCGACTGCATCATGGCCACGGGCCGCTCGGACTACCCCAACCAGGTCAACAACGTCTTGTGCTTCCCCTACATCTTCCGGGGCGCACTGGACTGTGGCGCCACCAAGATCACCGAGGCGATGAAGCTGGCCTGCGTACGCGAGATTGCCAATCTGGCCAAGAGCGAGACCAGCGACGAAGTAGCGACGGCCTACGCCGGGCAGGAGCTGACCTTTGGCCCCGAATACCTGATCCCCAAGCCGTTTGACTCGCGCCTCATCCTCAAGATCGCGCCCGCCGTGGCCCAGGCCGCCTTCGAATCAGGCGTAGCCACGCGGCCCATTGCCGACATGGAGGCGTACAAGGAAAATCTTGCGCGCTTTGTGTACCAGACCGGCATCCTCATGCGCCCGGTGGTCAACACCGCCAAGAGCCTGCCTGATGCCCACAAGCGCGTCGCCTATGCCGATGGCGAAGACGAACGCGCCCTGCGCGCCGCCCAGATGGCCATCGACGACCATATCGCCTGCCCCATCCTCATCGGCCGCCCCGCCGTGATCCAGGCACGCATCCAGAAGGCCGGCCTGCGCATGCAGCCCGGCAAGGACGTCGAGATCTGCAACCCGGAAGATGATCCACGTTTTCGCCAGTATTGGGAGCACTACCATCAACTGCTGAAGCGCGACGGTGCCACAACCGAGATGGCCAAGGCTGCCGTGCGCCGATCCAACACCATCATCGCCGCGCTCATGGTGGCGCTGGGCGACGCAGACGCCATGATCTGCGGCCTGGTGGGCACCTACGAGACACACTTGGAACGCATCCACAGCATCCTGGGCCGACAGGCCGGCATGACCCACTATGCAGCCCTCAACGCCCTGATGAGCGACCGCGGCCCGCTGTTCATTGCCGACACCTACGTCAACGAAGACCCCAGCGCCGAGTTGTTGGCCGACATTGCCTGGATGTCGGTCCAGGAAGTACAGCGCTTCGGTCACCCACCCAAGGTGGCCTTCCTGTCGCATTCGAGCTACGGATCATCGAAACGCGCCTCGGCCCGCAAAATGCGCCTGGCACGCGACCTGTTTGTCGCAGCCCACCCCGAGATCGAATGCGACGGCGAGCTGCATGGCGACGCGGCGCTGGAGCCCAATATTCGCAGGGCCTACATGGAGGATTCCACCCTCACAGGCTCAGCCAATCTGCTGATCTGCCCGAACATCGACGCTGCCAACATCCTCTACAACGTGCTCAAAACCACCACCAGCGGCGGTGTGACCGTGGGCCCCATCCTGATGGGCGTCGCCGCCACCGCCTACATCCTGACACCTGCCGCCACCGTGCGCCGCGTGCTCAACATGACGGCACTGGCCGTCGCCAGCGCCGCATCACGCAGTCGCTAGCCGTAAAAGACGGAGTTTCTTGAATTACAATCCACACCTGCTTCTGATGTGTTTTGCATGCAGCAATGCTTACAAAACAATCTTTCGCAGGAATTCTTCAAAAAGCTGATTTCCTGCTATAATTTGAGGCTTAGCGGCTGTAGCTCAGTTGGATAGAGTACTTGGCTACGAACCAAGGGGTCGTGGGTTCAATTCCTGCCAGCCGCACCAACAGGTAAGCCCTGATATCGCAAGATGTCAGGGCTTTTTCCTTTGGCGAAACGAAACACGCGCCACGCTTTATAGCTATAATTTTAATAGCTATTGACGCTTATTCAATAAGCGCCACAGCCGAAAAACCATCGAATCTCAATCCATTTCACAGCGTGGGATTTGCACGACCGCACAGGCGCGCCTACAGCACGTTCCGTGCGCTACCCAGCCGCCACAGGGAAGTATTGGCCTGGTCACGGCACGCAGCAAGAACCATTGCCTATGGATGCGCCTGAAGCAACGAAGGCATAAGCCACCGAAAACGGGCACCCGCGCCCGGTGCACCGAAAATTTTGAATGGTAGGCCGTGTTGGACTTGAACCAACGACCAAAGGATTCAAGTTTGCGTGGGTTTCCCCACTCCTTGGACTATGTCATCACCCACAGCCGAACTGTTGGGGTGCCGGGCGCTCGGGGGACGCTTATCGGATGGGCTCCTCACGTCCTAGTCTCTGCACCTTCCCGCCTACCAGTCTTTCGACCTGCCTTCGGCGGGCTTGGCTCAAGATTGCCTTGGCTTGCGCTTTAGGTTTCCTTGAGTTCACCCGGTTTTCCGACGGAAATTACTTTCCGTGGTCACCATTTCGATGAGTCCTCTGCTCTAACCAACTGAGCTAACGGCCCATTCAAGCTCTCTATTGTAGATTCACTTGTGGTGACTTAGCGCGTTCGAGACCAGTCTGGACGTGATGTCCACGATCTGGATCATTTTTTCATAAGGCATGCGCATGGGACCGATGACGCCCAAGGTGCCTACGATCTGCCCATCCACCTCGTAAGGGGCACTGACCACGGAGAGCTCCTCAAAAGGAACCACTTGGCTTTCGCCGCCGATGAAAATGCGCACCCCTTCTGCCTGGCTGGAGACATCGAGCAAGCGCAAGATCTGCGTTTTTTGCTCGAACAGATCGAAAGCCCGACGCAAATTACCCATGTCTTTCGAAAAATCACTGACAGCCAGCAGGTTGCGCTCACCGGAGATGACCACCTCTTCCTGGGCTTGCGTGAGCGCCTCAGAACTGACGTTGACAGCGGCCTTCATCAGCGCTGCAATTTCGCCCTGCAGCGACTCCACTTCGGTTTTTATTCTCTCCCGAACCTTCTCCATTGCCATCCCGGCATAGTGAGCGTTCAGAAAATTGGCGGTTTCCAGCAATTGCGTCTGCGTAAAGTCAGTCTCGGAAAAAATCACCCGGTTCTGCACGTCTCCATCGGGCGAGACAATGATGACCAGAAACCGCCGCTCGGACAGGCGCAGGAACTCGATATGCCGGAACACGGAAGACCGGCGGGGCGCCATGACCACACCCACAAACTGCGACAAATTGGAGAGCATGTGCGCTGCATTCGCGATCACCTTCTGCGGCTGCTCAGGCGCCAATGCATGTGAGGTGATTTGTTCACGTTGCACCGTGAGCATAGTGTCCACGAACAGTCGATACCCTCTGGCAGTCGGTATGCGTCCTGCGGAGGTATGCGGGCTTGCAATCAGCCCTAACTCTTCCAGGTCAGCCATGACATTGCGGATAGTCGCCGGAGAGAGTTCAAGCCCCGAAGCGCGCGAAAGCGTACGCGAACCGACGGGTTGTCCATCTTCGATATAGCGCTCTACCAACGCTTTGAGCAACAACTTGGCACGGTCATCCAGCATGTGTTGATTTTAGTGATGTAATTTCAATATGACACCTTACTTCCGCCATGTCGCACTGATCGGCAAGTACCAGTCCCAGGTTGCTGGCACGGCTGCAGCAGGGTCTCGGCAGTTGATGGAAGACATTGCCGATTTTTTGCTGAGCCAGGGCTGCAAAGTGGCCATGGAAACGCGCACCGCTGCGGCGACCGGCATGGACCAGCATCCCACGCTGGACGCTGACGCGATTGGCGAGCAATGCGACCTGGGTCTTGTGGTCGGAGGCGACGGCACCATGCTGAGTATTGGCCGCCAGTTGGCACGACACGGCACGCCTCTGATCGGCATCAATCAAGGGCGCCTCGGATTTGTCACCGACATTCCGCTGGAGAACTACCAGACGACCCTCACACCCATGCTGCATGGCGAATACGAGGAAGACCACCGGCCCCTGATGCATGCCCGGGTAGAAAGAGAAGGCCGGATTGTTTTTGACGCCTTCGCCATGAACGATGTCGTGGTCAATCGAGGTGCGACGTCAGGCATGGTGGAGTTGCGGGTGGAGGTCGATGGCCATTTTGTGGCCAACCAGCGCGCGGACGGCCTCATCATTGCCTCGCCCACCGGATCGACGGCCTATGCGCTTTCCGCTGGCGGGCCCATGCTCCATCCATCGATCCCAGGCTGGGTATTGGTGCCCATTGCACCCCACACCTTGTCGAACCGCCCCATCGTTCTTGCCGACATCACGGAAATTGCCATTGAACTGGTGAGTGGCCGCGATGCCAGTGCCAACTTCGACATGCAATCGCTCGCGTCCCTACTGCATGGCGACCGCATACTGGTGCGCCGGTCCGAGTACAGCGTCCGCTTCCTACATCCCAGGGGCTGGAATTACTTTGACACGCTGCGCAAAAAACTGCGCTGGAACGAAGGAGGCTCCTGACAATGGCGCTCCGACGCATTGCACTGCGTGACTTTGTCATTGTGCAAGCACTCGAACTGGACTTCAGCGCGGGCTTTACAGCCCTGACGGGCGAAACCGGCGCCGGAAAATCGATCCTCATCGAAGCATTGCAGCTGGCCTTGGGCGCACGGGCCGATGCAGGCTTTGTTCGCGAAGGCGCCCAGCGCGCGGACATCAGCGCAGAGTTTGACTGCCCAACGTCCCTCCTCCCCTGGCTGGAAGAGTGGGGGTTTGAGCAGGAAGAAGCGCTCCTGTTGCGACGCACCATTGACATGCAAGGCAAAAGCCGGGCTTGGGTGAATGGCTTCCCCGCAACCGCGACGCAGTTGCGTGCGCTCGGCGAGCAACTGCTGGACATCCATGGGCAACATGCCTGGCAAAGCCTGGTGCGCACAGACTCCATCCGCGCCTTGCTGGACGCCTATGCCGGCACTTCGTCCATGAATGTTCAAACATGCTGGGCCGCTTGGCGCTCTGCGCAGGCCCAGGTTACGCATGCGCATGCAGCCCAAGAGACACTCCAACGCGAACGCGAACGACTGCAATGGCAGATTGCAGAAGTGGACAAACTTGCGCCAGCAGCCGATGAGTGGGAAACCCTCAACGCCCAGCACACGCGCCTGCTGCATGCCCAGGAATTACTGGAAACAGCCCAGAAAGCCCTTGGCATTCTGGATGCCGAAGACGCAAGCGCCCGCACGGGCCTGGCACGCGCGCTCGATCTGCTCAAAGCCCGCGAACACCTGGAGCCCGCTTTTGTCGAGCTCTCAGAAACACTTGCCGCAAGCCTGGCGCAAGCCGATGAAACCGTACGCAGCCTGCACGCCTATCTGCGCCATGCCGATCTGGACCCTCGCTCTCTGGAAGAAGCCGACACTCGGGTGGCCCTGTGGATGTCACTGGCCAGGCGCTACAAGAGAGCCCCAGAAGAATTACCCACGCTCCTGCACTCCTGGAAGGAAGATCTACACCAACTCGACAGCGCGGCCGATCTGGCCGTCTTGCAGGAAACAGAGCGCAAATATGCCAAGGCCTACCAGGATGCCGCGCGATCCCTTTCACAGACCCGCGCCAAAGCCGCTCCACGGTTATCCCGTGCGATCACCGCGGCCATGCAGGAATTGGGGATGGTTGGTGGTATGTTTGCCGTCCATATCGAGAGAGCCGCCGAGTCGGCGGCGCATGGCGTGGACGACATATCCTTCCTGGTGGCAACACACCCTGGCATGACGCCGCGCCCGATCGGAAAGGTGGCTTCCGGCGGGGAGCTTTCACGGATCTCTCTGGCCATTGCCGTGGCCACCAGTGCCTTGGGCAAAGCGGGCACGCTGATTTTCGATGAGGTCGATGCTGGCGTTGGTGGCGCTGTAGCAGCCACGGTCGGTCGATTGATGCAACAACTGGGACAAGACCGCCAGGTACTGGCCGTCACCCATCTACCCCAGGTGGCGGCCTGCGCACACTGCCACCTCGTGGTTTCCAAACAAAGCGGCGACATCACCACCAGCACGGTCATGCCTGTTCAGGGCGATGCTCGTATTGAAGAGGTGGCACGCATGCTGGGGGGCGAGCGCATACTGCCCAGCACACGAGCCCATGCACGCGAGATGCTGGGCATGCACCACACCATTCCGACAGGAGCTCACTGAACCATGCAGCTTGAGATTGCGCTCATTACGGGAATGTCCGGCTCGGGCAAGTCAGTGGCGTTGCGCGCGCTGGAAGATGCGGGGTTTTACTGCGTTGACAACCTCCCCCCCGAGCTGCTGCTGCCTTTCGTGGCTCTGGAGCACAAGCACCATGGAAACCGGCTAGCCATCGCCATGGATGTGCGTAGCGCCACCTCGTTGCCCCAGGTCCCGCAGAAGCTGCAGGAATTGCGGGCCCAGGGTTGCACTGTGCATTCCCTCTTCATCGATGCCACCACCGACACACTGGTACGACGCTTCTCTGAAACCCGCCGCCGCCATCCGCTGTTCCACGGAGAATTGACGGAACGACAGCGGGCGCTGGTGCAGGTCATTGAACTGGAGCGGGAACTGCTGGCCGACCTGCGCGAAACAGCCCACGTGATCGATACCAGCAACATCCGCGCATCACAGTTGCAGGGATACGTCAAGGGCCTCATTTCCTCGCTGCCCGACCAGCTGTCACTGGTGTTCCAATCTTTTGCGTTCAAACGCGGCATCCCCATGGACGCGGATTACGTTTTTGACGTGCGCATGCTGCCCAATCCCCATTACGAGGCAGATCTGCGCCACCTCACGGGGCAAGACAAACCAGTAATGGACTTTCTGGACCAGCAAGCGGATGTTGCGCTCATGCGCCAACATATAGAGACCTTTCTGTCCCATTGGCTTGAAGCCATGGCACAAAACCACCGCAGCTATGTCACCGTTGCGATTGGCTGCACCGGAGGACAGCACCGATCTGTATACCTGGTGGAACGCCTGGCACAAGCTTTTAGTGGCCAATGGCCCACACAACGCCGCCACCGCGAGCTCGACGGGCGCTGATCCTGCTGCTGCAAGACCGCCAAGTCAGGCTGTTTCATCGAGCAGCTTGCGCACAGGCGCTGGCAGTCCCAACTGGCGCCACTCCGGCGCACTGAACCACGCCCCTTCGTCACCAGACACGGCCGCAGACTCCGCGGCATGCGCCAACACCGGATGCAAGTGCAGATCCCGATGGGTGAGCACATGCAAAAAAGCAGGTTGCTCGACCCGGTTCAGTGCAATGCCCCACAAGGCATGTTCAACCAGATCCTGGTACCGGTGAAACACGGGAACACAATACAGCCCCGCCCATATGCCACGGGACTCCCGGCGTTGCAACCACACACGCCCCTGCCCATCGCGCAGCAGCAATAACCACCACGCTTCGGATCTGCGCACCAGTTTGCGCGTTCTCACTGGGTACATTTCCTGCGCCCCTTGCGCCAGTGCACGGCATTCCCGCTGCAGTGGACATTGATCGCACAGCGGCTTGCGAGGCACACAGACCATGGCGCCAAGATCCATCATGCCTTGCGTATAGCGGGGCATGGCCTCTGCCAGCTGGTTGTGCGGAAGCAAATCCGTGGCCTCTTGCCAGAGCCTGCGCTCGTTGGATGCAACAGCCAGGTCTTCACCAAAACCCAGCAACCGGGTCAGGACGCGGCGCACATTGGCGTCCAGGATTGGCGCCCTTTCACCAAAGCAGAACGCTGCAATTGCTCCCGCCGTGGAGCGACCAATGCCCGGCAAGGCAGCCAATTCCAGGACCGAAGCAGGGAAAGCGCCGCCATGCACGGCAACCACCTGCTGTGCGCATCGATGCAGATTGCGGGCTCGACTGTAGTAGCCCAGCCCGCTCCACATCGACAGAACCTCATCCTGCGAAGCCTCTGCGAGCGCGCGGACATTGGCAAAGCGCTCCAAAAAACGGGGAAAGTAATCCAGCACCGTGCGCACCTGCGTCTGCTGGAGCATGATCTCCGAAAGCCATACGCGGTACGGATCACGCGATTGCTGCCATGGCAAATGACTGCGTCCATGCGCTCGCTGCCACTGCATCACCAGCGTGGCGACCCGCCCATCGTCCATACTCATGCCGGCGAAAAAATATCGTGGTGCTCAGTCTCTTGCGGTTCGTCCGCAAGATGCATCAATTCTTCAGTGAGTTGGTGCAGATGTTTGTCCAGGCGATCCAGCGCGGCCTCGCCATCCTCGATCTCACCGATCCGCTCTTCCAGCCCCGTTGCGGCTTGCTGAATGCGGTCGACAGCCTCGATCCGGCGGGCAAAACTGCGCCTGCGCTCCCGCAACTGGGCATCGAGCTGTGCCGTCGCCGATTTACTCCAAAGCTCCAGATCATTGGCGGCCGATTCAAATACGGTTCTCAGACGCATCGAAAGCGCACGTCCCAGCCGCTCGGCAAATTCTGGCTGTACCAGCTTAAGAGCATTGCCCACGCTGAGATACTGCATATGGTTTTGCTCGATGCCATCGAGTTCCAGTGCAAACGTCTCCAGCGATGGAACGGCAGGCACCTGCAATGAGAATCCAAATTCGGCATTCAATTGCCGGAAAGTACCTTCCAGCATGGCATGGATTTCTGTTGCTGATGCCTGGGCCGTGTCGAGTGTGCCCTTCAGGCGCACAAAGGTTTCAGCGTACTGCTTGCGCACCCCGAGCTTGAGTCCTTTTTGCTGCAAGACACCCATCAGATCGGCCAACTGCTCCTTCAGCGCCTTGGTGCCGAGCTTATGGAACACCTCACGCAACAGTTTCAGGTGCACGGACCGCACGGCATGGATTTTGGTCGCACTCAGATCAAACTCATGCTGCTCCTGCTCAATGCGGTTGCGCATCGATCCGATCACTGCAGCATTCTTGCCGCGCAGGCTGCGCAATTCCGCCATCTGATCATCCAGATCGCGCCGCCGAATATTGAGCACCCGCGAGGTTTCCGCCCGCAAACCGGAAATCCCTGTTCCTACGGCAGAACGCAAAATGGCCTGCCGCTGACCCATGACCCCTCGGGCCAGCGCATCCTCCAGCAGAGGCAAGCCGCTTGTCTCCAGCATCACGTCGTCGCAGGAAATTTTTGCAACCAGCCCCTTTTGGGCCGACACGGGAATCACCTGGTCCAGACGCACACCCAGCATTTCTGCAGAGGTCTGGCGCTGGCGCTCCAATTGCTCATCAATCTGCTGGGGCGAATTGAGCGTATCCCAGAGGGTGTCTATCTTGTTGAGGACAACCAGCCGCGCCTCGATGCTCTCCGGCGTGGTCGCCAGGTGCTCGCGCCAGATGGCGAGGTCAGAACGGGTCACTCCGGTATCCGCCCCCAGAATGAACACAACCGCATGCGCCTGCGGTATCAGGTTCACCGTCAGTTCTGGTTCGGCGCCCACCGCATTCAGGCCAGGGGTATCCAGAATGACCAGCCCCTGCTTGAGCAAGGGATGCGGCATATTGATGATGGCATGGCGCCACATGGGCACCTCCACCAAGCCTTCCGCATCCTTGGACGGGTTTTCATCGGGCAGTTCATCGTGCCAGAAGCCCATCGTACGGGCATCATCCACACTGACCCGGCGCACCTGTGTCACTTTTTCCAGCGACTGGGCAATTTGTTCTGCGTCGTTGATATCCAGAGCCACATTCACCCAACGGTCGGGCTTCAAACGCCATTCGGCCAAGCTCGACAACTGCAGCCGGGTTTCAATGGGGAGCAAGCGCAGGCAGGGCGCCAGCGCTGCGTCGTACCCTAACTCGGTCGGGCACATCGTCGTTCGCCCTGCGCTGGCCGGCATGATGCGACGGCCATAGCCGGCAAAGAAGATGGCGTTGATCAGTTCGGACTTGCCACGGGAAAACTCGGCGACAAAAGCCACCATGACCTTATCGGTCCGCACCTGGTCTTCCAGACGCTGCAAGCGTTCCTGGACAGCGGAATCCATGAGCTCATGACCCCCCATCCATTCACCCAACTGTTTCAGTTGTTGGGCGAACTCACGCCGCCACGTCCCGTGCTGCTCAAACTGTTCGTTGAATGAAGGTCCCACTTTGCTCCCGGAGTTCAATGGACAGCCTGCCCACAGATAGGCACAAAATATAGCATCGCACGGCCCATAAACGCCGTGTTCACGCGGTTTCGTGGTGCCAAAACCTCAAGTGCGTTGGCAGCGGGGGCAAAAATAGCTGCTGCGCTGCCCCTGGCGCACCATGCGCACTAGGGTGCCACAAGTATGACAGGGCACACCCTCCCGACCATAAACATGCGCCTCGCTCTGGAAGTGGCCCACACTGCCATCGGCGCTGGAAAAATTGCGTAAAGTGCTGCCACCCCGCTCTACGGCGCGCGCCATGACCTGCCGGATCGCCTCATACAAGCGGCGCGCCCGCACAGCGCCAATGCGCGCCGCCGATGTCGTCGGGCGAATACCCGCCAGAAACAAAGCCTCCGAGGCATAAATGTTTCCCACCCCCACCACCAGACGCCCCGCCATGAGAACCTGCTTGACGGACGCCCTGCTTCCACGCAACCCGGCCTGGAAATCACTCCAGCAAAAATCATCGGAAAGCGGCTCCATACCCAACCGCCCCAGCAACTTGCAAGCTGCCGGCGCTTGCTCGCTAGCGGCATACACCACGGCGCCGAAACGCCGTGGGTCATTCAGGCGCAAAACGCCCGCCGTGGTGACCAAGTCAAAGTGGTCGTGGGGGCCCGGGGGCAATTCCGCAGGCATGAATCGCAGACTGCCTGACATGCCCAAATGCAGCAGTACAAGCCCCTGATCCAGATCCAGCAGCAGGTACTTCCCGCGCCGCCGAACACTGACCACCACCCGGCCGACCAGCGTATCCAATTCACACCCTAACGGCCAGCGCAGGGGCTTTCCCAGAAAAACACGCAAAACGCGGGCGCCTTCGATGGCTTGCGCGAAGCTTCGGCGCGTGACCTCAACCTCTGGTAACTCGGGCATGCTGCAACACCTTCGTGCCGTTTTACGGGCATGGATTATTATGGCCCGATGGTCCCATTTTTTCGCTTCCTGGCAGCCTCGCTGGTTATTGTCCTCACGGTCGGCGCCAAACCTTCATGGGCCCAGTTTTCTGTTGTGCCAGAAAATACTTCCCAAAACGGTACCGCTGCATCGGACGCTTTGTTGGATGCAGCACTGTTCTACGAAATACTGCTCGGTGAAATTGTGACCCGAGGGGGAGACCCCGCCACGGGCTACTCGCTCATGCTGGAGGCCGCACGCAGCAGCAATGACGAGGGCCTTTACAAGCGTGCCGTCGATATCGCCCTGCAATCGCGCTCCGGCGAACCTGCTCTGGCGGCGGCCCAGGCTTGGGCAGCCGCCAAGCCCCGGTCCATCGACGCCCATCGGTATGCGCTGCAGATTCTGGTAGCGCTCAACCGCGTCGACGATTCCGCCGGCCCACTTCAGCAAATACTGGACCTCCAAAAACCAGAGGACAGAGCCACCTTTTTGCCGGCACTGCCAACCTTGTATGCCAGGGTTTCTGACAAGGCCCTGGCCGCATCGGTGGCGGAAAAAGCACTGCAGAGCAGCCTTGCAGACCCTGTTGTCAGTACCACGGCCTGGACGGTTCTCGGGCGCATGCGATTGATGGCAAACGACAAGCAAGGCGCCCTGGAGGCCGCCCGCAAGGCCCAGGATCTTGCGCCTCTGGACGACAAGCCTGCGGCGCTGGCACTGGAACTCCTGGAAGCAGGCACGACCGAGGCTGAACCATTGCTGCGACGCTACCTGGAAGGCAAACCCTCTCCAGAAATCCGCATGGTCTACGCCCGCCAGCTGCTGGAATGGCAGCGCTACACCGAAGCGCGGCAGCAGCTCGATCTTGTCACCACCGAGAAGCCCGATCTTCCCCAGGCGTGGATGGCACTGGCCGCGCTGCAATTCCAGGATAGTGACCTGGACAACGCAGAGACCTCGTTACAAAAGTATTCCACGCTTGTGGAGCCTGGCAACAGCGCCACGATCAACCGCACCAACATGACCTCTGCCTATCTGCTACGCGCCCAGATTGCAGAGAAGCGGGGGGACTATGCCGCCGCTGAGCAATGGCTAAGCCGCATTGAAAATGCACAAGATCTCTTCAGCGCACAGACCCGCCGTGCGTCCCTGCTGGCCCGCCAAGGCAAATTGGCTGAGGCCCGCGCCCTGATCCGCAGCATCCCGGCCGACACCGACGAAGCCCGGCGCATGAACCTGATGGCCGAAGTGCAATTGCTGCGGGATGTGCATAAATACCGCGAAGCCTATGCCTTGCAGAAAAAGCTGGTGGAGCAGTCCCCGGAAGACGACGACCTGACCTACGAACTGGCCATGCTTGCCGACAAAAATGGGGACCATGCCGCGATGGAGCGCCTGCTGCGCCAGATCATCGCGCGCAAACCCGACTACCACCATGCCTACAACGCCCTGGGCTACTCCTTGGCAGATCGCGGCATACGGCTCACGGAAGCCAAAGAACTGGTGTTGAAAGCGCTCACTTATGCACCCAAGGACCCTTTCATTACCGACAGCCTGGCTTGGGTGGAATTTCGCATGGGCAACCCTGCTGAGGCATTGCGTCTGCTGGAGACCGCCTTTGCCATCCGTCCCGATGCAGACCTTGCAGCCCACCTGGGTGAAGTTCTCTGGGCGCTAGGCCACCAGGAACGCGCCAAAACGATCTGGAAAGAAAGTCAGCGGCTTAATCCAGACAACGAAACCCTGCGCGAGACCCTCAAACGTCTGCACATCAAGCTCTGATGGGCCAGACACTCGCGCACTTGAAAACGCTGCCCTGCGCCGCCCGCCCTGCCTGGCAGGCTTTACTGACGTGGTTATTGGCATGCATGTTCCTGGGGTTGGCCGGGTGCGCACAAATCCCCACCACAGCAGCGCCCACGCAACCCCATTGGAGTGGCCGACTGGCCCTGCAGGTCGAAGGCCAGCAGACGCAATCCTTTTCCGCCAGCTTTGAATTGCAGGGCTCTCCGGCCCAGGGCGAACTGGCGCTGCTCAGCCCCCTTGGCACCTTGATCGCTCGACTGCAATGGGAGCCGGGCCAAGCCCGGCTGAGCGCACGCGGGGAAACCCAGGCGTCAAGCTCCCTGGAGGATCTTCTTCTGCAAGCCACGGGCACGCCCATTCCGGTCGCGGCCCTGTTCGACTGGCTCTCTGGCACCCAGACCCGTGCTGACGGCTGGCAGGCAGACTTGGGCGCGCTGGATCAAGGACGCCTTGTGGCACAGCGCAACGATCCCACCCCACGCACTACGCTGCGCATCGTACTGGACCACTGAGCCGGAAACCATGCAAGCACTCTACGACGTCCCGGCACCTGCCAAGCTGAATCTTTTTCTGCACATCACCGGCCGCAGGCCCGATGGCTACCACCTGCTGCAATCGGTCTTCATGCTGATTGACTGGTGTGACACGCTGCATTTTTCACTGCGCACCGACGGACAGATCAGCCGCGAAGACCTGGGCCCCGCCCTGCCAGCGCAAGACCTGGCGGTGCGTGCAGCGCGGGCGCTGCAAAGCGCTACAGGCTGCACCCACGGTGTACACATGGGCATATTCAAACGCATTCCGTCCCAGGCCGGCATGGGCGGCGGATCATCCGATGCCGCCACGGTGCTTCTGTCACTCAACCGGCTATGGAACCTGCACCTGAGCGTGCAGGCGCTCCAAGCCATCGCCGTGCAGCTGGGCGCAGATGTGCCATTTTTTTTGTGCGGGCACAACGCCTGGGTGGAAGGAATTGGTGAAAAAATACGGCCTCTGACAGGCACCAATGCGCTGCCTTCGGCCCGGTTTGCAGTCGTCAAACCTGGGGCAGGATTGGATACCCGGGAAATTTTTTCATCTCCAGGCCTGAAACGCGATTCTGATAGTGCTATAATCTCAGGCTTTGCTGCAGAACACTTTGACTTCGGTCGAAACGACTTGCAGAACGTTGCTCAGACACTGTGCCCAGAAGTAGAAAAAGCCGTCAAATGGCTTGAAACTCGCGGATTACATGGCAGAATGACGGGCTCGGGAAGTGCGGTGTTTGCACAAATGCCACATGCGACAGATCTTGATGGCGCTCCAAGCGCATGGCAGATCAGGGTGTGTGAAAATCTGCTGCTTCATCCTCTGGCAGGGTGGGCAAAAGATGAAAGTTTCGGCTTGTTGTTATAAACGCAGCAGGCCTGTGTAGGGGAGTCGCCAAGCTGGTTAAGGCACTGGATTTTGATTCCAGCATGCAAAGGTTCGAATCCTTTCTCCCCTGCCAAATCTTTGTCGCGTACAGGCATTAATTTCAGACCGCTGGAACGCTCATGCAAGCCAACCACCCCGACTTCATGGTTTTCACCGGCAATGCCAACCCTGGCATGGCAGCTGAAATTGCCCAATACCTGGGTATCACGCTGGGCGCCGCACATGTGGGGCGCTTCTCGGACGGCGAAGTTACCGTCGAGATCAACCAGAACGTCCGCGCACGCGACGTGTTCGTGGTGCAGTCCACCTGCGCACCCACCAACGAAAACCTGATGGAACTGCTGATCATGGTCGACGCGCTCAAGCGCGCCTCGGCTGAACGCATCAGCGCTGTGATTCCCTATTTTGGTTACGCACGGCAAGACCGCCGCCCCCGCTCCACCCGTGTGCCCATCACCGCCAAGGTGGTGGCCAACATGCTGCAAGCGGCCGGTGTCAGCCGCGTACTGACCATGGACCTGCACGCCGACCAGATCCAGGGCTTCTTCGACATTCCGGTAGACAACATCTACGCTTCGCCGGTGCTGCTGGGCGATCTGCGCCAGAAGAACTATGAAGACCTGATTGTGGTTTCGCCCGACGTCGGTGGCGTGGTTCGTGCCCGTGCGCTGGCCAAGCAACTCAATTGCGACCTGGCCATCATCGACAAGCGCCGTCCCAAGGCCAATGTCAGCGAAGTGATGCACGTGATCGGTGAAATCGATGGACGCAACTGCGTCATCATGGACGACATGATCGATACCGCCGGCACCCTGGTCAAGGCGGCGGAAGTGCTCAAGGCACGTGGCGCCAAAAAGGTTTACGCCTACTGCACGCACCCGATTTTCTCGGGCCCTGCCATTGAGCGCATCACCCAAGGCTCGGCCCTCGACGAAGTCGTGGTGACCAATACCATTCCCTTGAGCACGGCCGCACGCGGCTGCGCCAAGATTCGCCAGCTCTCCGTGGCCCCGCTGATCGCAGAAACGATCCAGCGGATTGCCCGCGGTGACTCGGTGATGAGTTTGTTTGCAGACCAGGACAACTTGTTCTGAGTCTGGACAAAGCGTCGAGCGCCCTTTGCGGGCGCTTTTTACCTTAACGAAAGTGACACTGGTCGCGGTGCACTTTTTCTGGAGAATTTTATGAACTTCGTCGCTTTTGAGCGCGCCAAGCAAGGTACGGGTGCGAGCCGCCGTCTGCGCAATTCGGGTCGCACGCCCGGTATCGTCTATGGTGGTTCTGCTGAACCCCTGGCCATCGAAGTGGACCACAACGCACTGTGGCACGCCCTGAAGAAGGAATCTTTCCATTCCAGCGTTCTGGACATGGAGCTGAACGGCCAAGCCAGCAAAGTGCTGCTGCGCGACGTGCAATACCACCCCTACAAGCAACTGGTGCTGCACATCGATTTCCAGCGCGTGGATGCCAAGACCAAGCTGCACATGAAGGTGCCTTTGCACTACAGCGGCGCGGAAGAGTCTGCAGCCGTCAAGATCGACAAGTGCATGGTCAACCCGCTTGTCACCGAGTTGGACGTGGCGTGCATGCCTTCCGACCTGCCCGAGTTCATCGCGGTGGACCTGAGCGGCCTGAAGAAGGGTTTCTCGCTGCACCTCAAGGACGTCAAGCTGCCCAAGGGCGTGACTGCCGTGACCCGCGGTTCGCAGAACAATCCGGCCCTGGTGTCCGTGGTGCCCCCAGTGGTCGAAGTTGCGGCTCCCGCCGCCGACGCTGCTGCGGCTCCCGCCAAGGGCAAGGGCAAGGGCAAGAAGTAATCTGCCCTGGTCAGGTAGCCGGTCACGACTGCTGCCTTGCTCCCGCAAGGGCGGGCGATCCAGACACAGCGCGGTATTGCTGCGAAGTCTGGATTGCACGCCCTTTTCAACGGCCCACCCCGCGTGGGCCGTTGGCATTTTGTCCCCGGATAATCGCCCGCATGATCAAACTGTTTGTAGGCTTGGGCAACCCTGGGCCCGAGTATGAAGCCACCCGCCACAACGCCGGTTTCTGGTGGATCGACGCGCTGGCGCGCGAACTCAAGGTGCACCTGCAGCCCGAGCGCAGCTACTGGGGCCTGGCCGCACGCACTGTAGTGCAGGGACACACCGTGTGGCTGCTCGAACCCCAGACCTTCATGAACCTCTCGGGCAAATCCGTCGCCTCGCTGGCGCGGTTCTTCAAGATTGCCCCCGAAGAGATTTTGGTGGTGCACGACGAACTGGACATCGCGCCCGGCCAGGCCAAGCTCAAACGCGGTGGCAGCCATGCCGGGCACAACGGGCTGCGCGACATCCATGCACAGCTGGGATCAGCGGATTACTGGCGGCTGCGTATTGGCATTGGCCATCCCGGCGACAAGGCCGAGGTGGCGAACTGGGTACTGAAAAAGCCCGCGCCCGACCAACGCACACTGATCGAAGACAGCATTGCGCACAGCCTCAAGGCCTGGCCCGCCCTGCTGGCGGGTGACATGGACAAGGCCACGCTGCTGGTGCACACCACCAAGCCACCGCGCCCCAAGCCGCCACGGCCGGAGCATATTGTCTGATTACTATCTATTCAATAGCTGATAGCGCCCGAGAATAGGGCGTTAGAGCCCGATTTAATCAAAAATCAGGCACGCACGGCCGCCTGC